>DYPH01000023.1 GCA_020720045.1 Sorangium cellulosum
GAGGCGGGCAGCGTAACCGGATTGCGGAAATGTGATCGGTTTGGGAGGAGCCTCACGGTGAGGAACCGGCGAGCACGAATGCAGCGGCACCGGCCGATCGCCGCGCCTCCTCGCTCCAGCCGCCCAAGAGGAGAAGCGGCACGGCGGCACCAATCGCCGCAACGACGAAAACCGGGCCGCGCCCCACGTGATCGGCGGCAAGCCCGCCCAGGAGTCCCGCTACGCCGATGCCGAGCGCATTTCCGCTGACGAGAAGGGTGTAGTGACCGCCGGCGGCGTCCTTGCGCGTCGCCGTCATCAATGCGGCAAACAGGATCGTCGTTCCGGCGGCGCTCGCGCCATGCTCAAGGGCGAATGCGATGGTTGTCGGCCCGAGGGGCGCATGAACTCTTTCAAGGAAAAAGAGCGGTATGCAGGCAAGGGTCTGCAGAACGGCTCCGAGCTTCAAGGCCTGTTCTTCGCGGAACAAACGATGAAGGAGCCCGCCGAGCCCGGCACCGAGGAGGCTCGCGACCGTCCCGACGGTCACGACGGCGAAGCCGATCTGGTCCCGCTTCCAACCGGCATCGACCACCATCGGCTTCAGCAGGCCCGACGCCAGGTGAAGCCCAAATTTATAGGCAATTGCAACGATGATCGGCAACCGTTGACCGGCCCGCAGCACCTCCGGGACCAGCGCCTTGAGCGGCACGTGGGGCCCCTTCTGGGCGCGGGCTTCTTCCAGGAGGTCTTCCGCTTCGGCGGGCGTGAATCCGTCGCGAAGCGCGAATGATGCTCCGGAAGCGACGAGAATAAAGAGCGAAAGAAGTGCGATCGGGAGCATGTCCCCGAGTCGCGACGAAGCCCACAAAAGACCGCCGCCACCGGCAAGCATGCCGAGCCGGTAGCCGGCTACCTGGGCGACGTTCCCGGCGCCGCGCCCCTCCGCGGAAAGGGTGCGGACGGCGAGGGCGTCGACGAAGAGATCCTGGGTCGCGGCGACGAGCGCGGCGACGCCGGTGAGCACGAACCAGAGTGTGCGCGCTTCGTGGAAGGGGAAGATCGCGTAGCCGAGGACCGTCCCGGCGAGGAGCACCTGGAGCGTGAGGAGCAGCCCGCGCGCCCGGAGCTGAAACAGCGGACGATCGACGATCGGCGCCCAGAGGACCTTCGCATACCAAGGGATCTGAAGCAGCCCGACGAGGGCCAGCGTGAACTGGGTGACCTGTTTTTCGCGAAGAAGAACAGGGAGAACCTCGACGGCGATCCCGAAGGGGATCCCCTGGGCCGCGTAGAGCAACGCAAGCAGTGCGACCGTCTTGCCGGCCCCGCGCGGCAAAGAAGCCGAGAGCATTTGCGGCGATCTACACGGTTGCTACTTTCGCCGCCGATGAAACGCGTCAGGGTCGAACTCCGCGCCGTCTCCCGCTTCGCGGACGGACGCGTTCTCCGATCCGTCGTCTCGCCGGGCGGAGACAAACGCGTCTGCTCGCCGTTTCCTCACCGCCTTCGGCGGTTCCGGGCGGACGAGCAGTTGCGCGTCACCGTCGCCGCGCTCGGCGTTCTGGCCGTGTTGGCGGGCGCCTGCGTGCCGACGGGCCCCGTCGTCCACGCCCCCGTCAGCGATCACTTCGATGGCGCCCGTTTTCACAACGTCCCTGAAGTCGGCAGTCGCGGCCTGGGGGATGTCCTCGCCTGGCAGCTCTTCGCAAAATCGGGGGTCCCCTGGCCCGATTGGATTTCGACGCCGCCCGGGGAAAAGCCGCCCGTCCGCGTGACGGAAGGGGTCCGGATCACACCGATCGGCCACGCGACGATATTGGTGCAGTTTGCAGGTATCAATGTGATGACCGACCCGATCTGGTCCGAGCGGGCGAGCCCCTTCGCCGGGGTTGGGCCCCCTCGCCACCGGGATCCGGCGCTCCGGCTCGAGGACCTCCCGCCCCTCGATGCGATCGTGATCAGCCACAATCACTACGATCACATGGATCTACCGACGCTTCGCGCGCTCGCCCCTCCGGGATCGCCGACGAAGATCTTCGTGCCGCTCGGCAACGCCGCCTTTCTCGCCGAGCAAGGCATCGAGGCGACCGATCTCGACTGGGCGACCGGCCCGGAGAGCTGCGCGTCGCTTGGCGGCCTGTCCGTCTGCGCGGTCCCCGCCCAGCACCATGCGACGCGGAGCTTGACCGACGAGAACCGCTCCCTCTGGAGCGGCTGGTACCTCCAGCGGGTCGGCTCGGCGGAGTCTGTGTATTTTGCAGGCGATACCGGCTTTGGGCCCCATTTTTACGGCATCCGCGAACAGTTCGGGAGCCCGTGCGTCGCTCTTTTGCCGATTGGGGCCTACCTGCCTCGCCCGTTTATGCGGATCCACCACATGGACCCGAAAGAGGCGGTCGTCGCGTTTGACGTCCTCGGCGCGAAGCACGGCGTCCCCATGCATTTCGGGACCTTCGACCTCTCCGATGAAGGCGTAGACGATCCGACCCGCGAGCTCGAAGCGTCACGCACGAAGGGGCGCGTCCGCGATTTTCTCTTTCCCGGTTTCGGCCACGGGCGCACCTTCCGCTGCGTGGACTGAATCCCCCAAGAGACCGGCAAGGATCGGCGCCACGATGGAAGCGACGCTGGCCGGGATCGTTACGTCGACGACGACCGGCACGACTTCCCTCGGGAACGCCTTCAAGAGCCACCCGAGTGTGCGGAACGCGAGCGCGGCGTGGCGTGCTTCGTCACGCGACAGATCTGTGTAAAACGCAGAGAGTTCCTCGGTCGGTGCCTCGGAAGCGTCGGTCGGCGAAGCGGGAGACGGCGCCGATTTCACGGCAAACGCGCGTTCGAGGAGGCGAATGGCCGCCTCGGTTTCGCCGAAGCATCCGCCGCGAAGCACCGAGCGCGCGAGATCGGCGGCAAGCGTATCGGGCGAAGAAAATCGAGCGGTTGCGGCGAGAAAGAGGCCCGGTTCTCGCGGGCTACCGGCCGCGCGCGCGAGGGCGAAGGCGAGCTCGGCGTGGCGAATCTCGTCGGCGAGCGCCTCCTGGGTCTCTCGCAGCAAATCGGGCGGCGCGCCGAGGGCGATCAATTCGACGATCGTCCGCGCGAACGCGCCGATGCTCGCATGCTCCTCGGCCGCCGCACGCGCGGCCGCCGCGCCGAGGCTTTCATCCGGCGAGACCGACAAGAACGTATATTGCCGACTCCAAGAGCCCGAAATAGAACGAAGATCGGCGGTCTGTGGAACCTCGTCGACGTACAGCGGGCGCCCTTCCATGCATTGCGATTCCTCTTCGCATTCGAGCCCGTTTGCGCCCGGCATGCATTTCATCCCGCCGGTGCAGTCGCGGTCCGACTTGCAGGAGTCCTTGTCGGAACCGCACACAAACGTCGCGGAGGTCGAGCAGCCGACGTCACGAACGACGAGGAGACATTCCCCGGTGAAATGGGGATTCGCCGGCCCCGGCGCGCAGTCGGCGTCGGTGTGGCATCCGGCGTTCATGCAGGCGCCTCGCCCTTCTTGGTCGACGCTTCCGTAGTGAAACGCGGCGCGCTCGTCGGTGCTGCAGTTGCAAATTTGGTTGGCTCCACAGTCGCTGTCGGCGGCGCACGTACTCGTACATGCACAATAACTTTCCCCGAGAGCGCGACATGCCGTGCCGGGAGCGGTGCACTCTGCATCGGAATGGCACCCCGTTGATTGTGGCCCGCAGCGGGGGTCGGGGCTGTCGCTGCAACTCTCCGCTTCCGGTCGGTGGCGCCGGCCGTCCGCTTCGAGGGCGAGGAGCACCTTTTTCCGCGGCGGCGGCTCGGTTCCGTGCACGCTTGTTGCCGTCGGCGCAATCTGGACGGCGAACGGCTCAGGGACTTTCGTCGTCGGTGCGGCCGTCTCCGCGGCATGGCAGGCGGAGACGCCGAGGGCGCTCAGAATCCACGATTGAACCAAACGCACCGAAGCGGCCCGTCGCGACGAGGGGATCATCGACTCACGCTGCCAGAAATTCGCCCACGAGAGGGAGGACGAGTGCACGAAGCACGGAAGATGCCCTCGTCTGCGATGCCGGGGAGTCCTCGGAGCCGGCAACCAGCCCGAGTTCTTCACGGACAATGCAAGCAACTACCGCCGGTTCCCGCGCATGGAGCCAGCGGAGCGTCTTCCAGGCGAGGGCCGCGTGGCGCGCCTCGTCGTCGGCGATTTCTCTGTAAAATGCACGCAACTCGGGACCTCGCGCCTCTTGGGCACGGGTCGCGGCGTCGACGGCGGCGTGGGTTTCGCCGAGGCATCCGCCACGAAAAACGCTGCGCGCGAGCGATCCGACGAGCGCCTCCGGGGCGGCGAAGGGGGCCAGCGCCTCCGGGAAGGGGCCCGGTTCGACGTGGGCCCCCGCCGCACGTGCGAGCGCAAAACAGAGCCGCGCATGGCGGATCTCGTCGGCGAGGGCCGCCTGCGTCTCGCCAATGAGCGTCGGAGGTGCGCCAAGTGCCAGCAATTCCACAAGTGTTCGGGCAAAGGCCGCGATGCTTGCATGCTCGTCAAGGGCGTCCCTCACTGCCGTTTCGGCGAGGCTGGCGCGGGCGTCCGCGGAGAGGTCGCGGAGGTCGAAATTCCACCCTTCCGCGGTCCAACGGTCACCGTCGCGGATCGCCGCCGTTTGCGGACGACCATCGACATAGAGAGGGCGCCCCTTCACGCAGGAGTTATGGCCACAGTGAAGGCCGCCTCGGAAGGTGTCGCCAAGGCAGACGTCGGAATTGGTGCAATCTGCATCGTTGTGACAGGTGTCGTTGGCGGTTCGGCAGGCAAATCCAGGGGTCGTGTCGCTTCCGCAACCGGCGGTGAACTGAACGAGCGCGCATTCGGGGACGGTAGCGGCGGTCGGGAGCGTCGCGCACTCGCTGTCGTTTCGGCAGCGGGCGGGGATGCAGGTGCCGGCGCCCCCTTCCGCGCAATGGCAGGCGCTGCGGGCGTCGCAGTCGCCGTCGGTGGCGCAACGATGCCCGCGACTTTCGCCGCGTTCGACGGTGAAAGGGGCGCAAGTTTCGCCACTTACGCGGTGCCCGGTCCCGCCGCCGGCGCTCACAAAGCCGACTTGCGCCCGGGGTGGCGGCTCGGGGGAGGCGCTTTGGGCGGAGCCGACCACGAGCGTCGTCGCGACGAGCGTCGTCGCCGCTGGGGGCGCACTTGAGGACGCCACCTCGGGACTCCCCGCTCGGCAGGCGCCAAGGCCGAGAGCCGCAAAAAGGACGCTACGAACCTGCGCGATCGGCGGCGACGTCATAACGGTTCAGAATACCGCGCTCTTCCGCCCCTGCCGAGCGCTTCCCGGCGATCGCCGCCAAGAGGGGCTCCACAAGCGCGCTTCGAAGGGGATCGTCGGTTTGGGCGGCCAGCGTCTTGGCGATGGTCGCCGGCACACCGGGAACGTCCCACAGCCAATCGAGGGTGCGCCAGGCGAGGGAGGCATGGGAGGTCTCCTCGGCGGCGAGTTCTTCATAAAACGCGCGCAGATCGGGGAGGGGAGTGGCATCCGCATCTGCCTGGGCGGCGAGCGCGGCGGCCGCTTCACCGAGGCATCCACCGAGGAAAACCGAAGACGCGAGATTGCTTGGAAGGTCATCGGCCGAGGCAAATGGCGTTAGGGCGGCTGCGAAGCGGCCCGGTTCGACGGCGCCCGTCGCGTCGGCCGCCGCCGCAAGGGCGAAGGTGTCCTGGGCGTGCCGGATCTCTTCTCCGAGCGCCTTCTGCGTCGCGAAGAGCAGGTCGGGCGGTGCCCCCAACGCCATCAATTCCGCGATCGTACGCGCAAAGGCGGCGATACTCGCGTGCTCGTCGAGGGCCGCCCGCCGCGCCTTCTCCGCGAGCGCCCGGCGATCGGCCTCGGGCAGCGCGCGAAGATCGAAGCGACGGGCACCGTTCCAACGACCGCCCTCGCGAAGCTCGGCGACCTGGGGGACCGCCTCTACATAAAGGGGGCGCCCACGAACGCAGTAGTGGATGCGCGCGCAGTGGAAACCGCCCTTCTCGTCGCCGAGGCATCGAAGCCCCTTTTCGCAATCGCCGTCGGCGACGCAGGTGTCGCTCGCCGTTCGGCACACAAAGGCTTCTCGCGTATAACAGCCGCCAGAAATGGAGGCAAATGCGCAGATATGCGCGCCATTCTTCCCCGCTTCGCAGTCGTCGTCGCTGCGGCAGGAGGCGGCCATGCAGCGTCCGGTTCCGTCGGCATCGCAGTGGCACGCCTCGGTGGCCGGGCAATCGTCATCGGTTGCGCAGAGACCTCGCCGCCCCTCGCAGGCCTCCGAGCTGTCGTCTTCTTCGCGGCAGGCGGGCCCCAGAAGCGGGGTGCATCGCTCGCCATGCACACGATGCGACCCAAGCAGATCCGAAACGAATCCAGGGGTATCCGTGCGATGGGGTGGTTCGGCGGCGAGCGTCGCGGAGGCATTCGGTCGCGAAACACTCACGGCAAGAACGGGAACTTCCGAAGTCCTTTCGGTAGTTTGCACGCCGGCGGTCCTGCACGCGCTTACGCCGATCGCGGCAAAGAGCGTCGTTCGGAGGAGCGCGAGCGTTTCAGGGCGGTGCATCGAGGTTGATCATCGCCCCGATCGGCCCGATCCGGCCCAAAAAACGGCCTCCGAGAGCCTGAGATCGATCGGACCCAGCGTTTTCCCGATCGCCGATCCCGCAGCGTCCATGCGGCGCGGTAAAAATCGACCTATCCGATCGAACATCCTGCCTCTTTCCCCTTGATAAAATCTCCCCCGCGAGTACTTTCCGCGCTCCCGAAGCCCCTTCGGGCAGGTTTCTAAGCCTGATTTTCTAACGGTCTCGGCGGCCGTAACGGCCTGACGAACGAATCCCTTCGAGTCAGGTACGACGGCGCCAACGTCCACACAGCAAGGGTCATCATGGTCAGCAAGGCGATCGCCCGCTTCGCGCGCATCAGCCCGCGCAAAGCCACTGTAGTCGTGAACTTGGTCCGCGGCCGTCAGGCCGGGGAAGCTCTCCAGCTCCTCGAGTTCACCAACAAGGCTGGCGCACCGGTGTTGAAGAAGGTTGTTGAGAGTGCGGTCGCAAATGCGAAGAACCTCGACCCGGCTCTCGATCTCGACAAACTCTTCGTCGAGACAGCCTTCGTAGACAAGGCCCCGAACAAGCACATGCGACGCTGGCGCCCACGCGCCATGGGTCGTGCGACGCAAGTTCAAAAGGGGATGAGCCACATCACCGTGATCCTCGGGACGCGCTGAAAGAGAAATACGATGGGACAGAAAGTTCATCCCTACGGCTTCCGCCTGGGCGTCATCAAGACCTGGAACTCGAAATGGTTCGAGGACAAGAACTACGCGAAGTGGCTCCACGAAGACATCCGCATCAAGCGGGCCGTCAAGGAGTACCTCATGAACGCGAGCATCGCGTCGATTGAGGTCGAGCGCGCCGCGAACAAAGCCAAGGTTGTCGTCTACACCGGTCGTCCCGGTATGGTCATCGGCAAAGGCGGCAAGGGGATTGAAATCCTCAAGACCGGCAACGTCGGAACCGCCGCAAAAGGCGAGACCGTCTTCCCGGGCGTCCAGTCCTACACGGACAACGAAGTCTTCATCGACGTCCAGGAAGTCCGCCGCGTCGAGACCTCCGCGCAGCTCGTTGCCGAAAACGTCGCCACCCAGCTCGAGCGCCGCGTGGCGTTCCGCCGGGCGATGAAGAAGGCGGTCGCCACGGCGATCAAGACGGGCGCCAAGGGTATCCGTCTCCGCTGCTCGGGTCGTCTCGGCGGCGCAGAAATGAGCCGCGTCGAGACCTACCGCGAAGGTCGCGTCCCCCTCCACACGCTCCGTGCGGACATCGAGTTCGGCATGGCCGAAGCACGTACCAAGTACGGCATCATCGGCGTCAAGTGCTGGGTCTTCAAAGGCGAGGTTCTTCCGCGCCGTAACCGCCGCCCGCAGGCCGGCTGAGATAACGGAGAACTCCGATGCTTTCCCCGAAGCGTACCAAGTTCCGCAAAATGCAGAAGGGCAACAACCGCGGTATTGCCTACCGTGGTTCAGATGTCGCGTTCGGTGACTTCGGCATGCAAGCCGTTGAGCCGGGCCGCATCACTGCCCGTCAGATCGAAGCCGCACGTATGGCGATTACCCGCCACGTGAAGCGCGTCGGTAAACTCTGGATTCGCGTCTTCCCACACCGTCCGGTGACGAAGAAGCCGCTCGAAGTCCGAATGGGTGGAGGCAAGGGCTCTGTTGAGCTCTGGGCCGCCGAGATCCAGCCGGGTCGCGTGATGTACGAAATCTCCGGGGTTGACGAAGTCACCGCCCGCGAAGCGTTCCGCCTCGCCGGTCACAAGCTCCCCGTCGGTTACAAGTTTCTCGCTCGTGGAGTGGTGCAATGAAAGCCAGTGAACTCAACGCCAAGAGCGTCGAAGAGCTGAAGGCTCTCGAAGGCGACCTTCGCAAGCAGCTGTTTCAAAACCGCTTCGCGAACTACACGAACCGGCTCGATTCCACCGCGAAGATCCCGGCCACGCGCAAAGATATCGCGCGCGTCCTCACGGCTCTCCGGCAGAAGGAAATTCTCGCCGCAACCAAGAGCGAGGGTAAGTGATCATGAGCGAGCAGACCCAGAACGAGCGCGGTTTTCGCCGCACCATGAGCGGCAAAGTCGTCTCGGACAAGATGGACAAGACGGTTGTCGTCGAAGTCGTCTCCCGCACCCGCGATGCCCTCTACGGAAAGTACGTTCGCACTCGGAAGCGCTTCAAGGCGCACGACGAGACGAACCAGTACAAGACCGGTGACGACGTCGAGATCACCGAAGCGGCACCGATGTCGCGCCACAAGCGCTTCGTCGTGACCAAGCTGGTCAAGAAGTTCATCCAGGAGTGAGGCTGCCATGATTCAGATGCAAACCACGCTGGAAGTTGCAGACAACTCCGGCGCGAAGAAGGTTCAGTGCATCAAGGTGCTCGGCGGCTCACGTCGTCGGTACGCCTCCGTCGGTGACGTCATTGTCGTCTCGATCAAGGAAGCGATCTCGGGCACCAAGGTGAAGAAGGGCGACACCGCGAAGGCGGTTGTGGTCCGTACCACGCGGGAAATCTCGCGCCCTGACGGCAGCTACATCAAGTTCGACGAGAACAGCGCCGTCCTCATCAACGCGCAGCTCGAGCCGATCGGGACCCGTATCTTTGGACCGGTCGCCCGCGAACTCCGCGCGAAGAAGTTCATGAAGATCATCTCTCTCGCGCCCGAGGTGCTGTGATGGCTGCGCGTATTCTCCAGGGCGACACCGTTGTCGTCATCAGCGGCAAAGACAAGGGCAAGACCGGCAAGGTCACCCGCGTCATCGCAGACTCCGACAAGGTCATCGTCGAAGGCATCAATGTGGCCAAGCGCCACACGAAGCCGAGCCCGCGCAACCAGCAGGGCGGCATCCTCGACAAAGAAATGCCGCTCCATGCGTGCAAGGTGATGCCGGTCGACCCGAAAACGGGTAAGGGGACGCGCGTCTCTTTCAAGACCGACGACAACGGCAAGAAGGTTCGCGTCGCCAAGAGCGGCGAGGCCCTTCCGAACGCCGCAGCCGCCAAGAAGGCAAAGGCGGAGGGCTGAGGATCATGGCCACGACCAAGAAAAAGGGCGACAAAGCCCAGGCCGTTGCAGACGGCGCCATCGCGAAGGGGACGTCCAACACGACGGCCATCGCACCCCGATTGCGCGACAAGTACAAGGCGGACGTTGTTCCGGCGCTTGTCAAGCAGTTCGACTACAAGAATCCGATGGAGGTTCCGCGCCTCCAGAAGATCGTGGTCAACATGGGTCTCGGCGCTGCCGTGCAGAACCCGAAGATCATCGACGCAGCGGTTATCGAACTCGGCGCCATCACCGGACAAAAGCCCGTCGTGACCCGCGCTCGTAAAGCGATTGCAGCCTTCAAGCTCCGCGCGGGTCTCCCGATCGGTGCCGTGGTGACTCTCCGCGCAGAGCGCATGTGGGAGTTCCTTGACCGCCTCGCGAACCTAGCTCTCCCCCGGACCCGCGACTTCCGCGGCATCTCGCGGAAGGCATTCGACGGCAAGGGGAACTACACGCTCGGCCTCAAAGAGCAGATCATCTTCCCCGAAATCAATTACGACCGCATCGACGTGATCAAGGGGATGAACATCTCCTTCGTCACGACGGCCCGGACGGACGAAGAAGCGCGCGCGCTCCTGCAGCACCTCGGCATGCCCTTCCGGGCAGCCTGACGGGCACCGTCATTCAATCGCGTTCGACCGCATAAGGCGAGGAATTCAAAATGGCGCGTGCCAGTCAATTTGTGAAACTCAACAGCGTACCGAAATTTGCGGTACGCGCGAAGAACCGGTGCAAGCGCTGCGGGCGCGCCCACGCGTATTACCGCAAATTCGAGCTTTGCCGTATCTGTCTCCGGGAGCTCGCGCTCCGGGGTGAGATCCCCGGCGTGATCAAGGCCAGCTGGTGAAGCCATGATGACCGATCCGATTGCAGACATGCTCACGCGCATCCGTAACGGTGCGCTTGCCCGCCACGACCGCGTGGAAATGCCCTACTCTGTCCTTAAGGAGCGCATCGCCGTTGTCCTTAAGGCAGAAGGCTTTATCGACGATGTGCGCTCTAGCGCACCGTCCGCCGAAGGTGCGCGTACGCTCACCCTCGTGCTCCGCTACGGCAAGGAACGTCAGAGCGCCATCGATGGCCTCCGCCGCGTTTCGACGCCTGGGCGCCGCGTCTACGTCCGTCACGACCGCATCCCGCGGGTTCGTTCGGGCTTGGGCATCTCGATCCTCTCGACCAGCCGTGGTGTCATGACCGACACCCAGGCGCGTGAGCAGCGCGTCGGTGGCGAGCTCCTCTGTGAGGTGTGGTGATGGTTACGGAAACCCTCCAAATCCGGCAGTCCCGCGTCGGGAAGCGCCCGGTCGCTCTTCCGAAGGGCGTCTCCATCACCGTCGGCGACGGTCAGATCAAGGTTCAGGGGCCGAAGGGCCAGCTGGCCAAGAAGCTGCCGCCGAACGTTGACGTTAAGATCGAAGGCGCGACGGTCTCCGTCCTTCCGACGATCTCCGGTCGAGACGGTGCTCGTTTTCAGGGGCTCGTTCGCGCACTCGTCAATACGATGGTGCTCGGCGCCTCTGAGGGCTACACGAAGACGCTCGAACTCCACGGGACCGGCTATCGCGCCGAACTCAAGGGGGCCGTCTTGAACCTCGCTCTCGGCCTTTCGCACCCTGTGAACTTCCCGGTTCCGGCGAGCATCACGGTGCAGATCCCCGCCGACTCGAAGGGGACGATCATCGTCCTCACGGGCCCCGACAAGGAAGTCATGGGCCAGACCGCGGCAACGATCCGCGGGTTCCGTCCGCCGAGCCCCTACGGTGGCAAGGGCGTGCGGTATCGCGGAGAGAAAATCCGCGAAAAGGCGGGTAAGGCCGCCGGCGGTAAGGGCGGAAAGAAGTGAAGGAGTCCTGAGTCATGGCTATGCGAATCGTCGGGCGCGAGCGCCGCAAACTGCGCATCCGCCGCAAGATCTCCGGTACTTCGGAGCGTCCGCGGCTCACCGTTTTCCGCAGCACCAAGCACATCTACGCCCAGGTCGTGGACGACGCCGCCGGTGCAACCGTCGCGCACGTCTCCACGCTGTCGCGTGACGTCCGCGGCGAAATCGGCGAAGCGACCAAGACCGACGCGGCCAAAAAGGTCGGTTCGGCGGTCGCCAAAGTCCTTATCGCTAAGGGCATCGACAAGGTCGTCTTTGACCGCAACGGGTACCTCTATCACGGCCGGATTCAGGCGCTTGCTGACGCGGCGCGTGAAGCGGGCCTCAAGTTCTGACGGAAGCGAGACGAGCCAATGGCATTCGAAGTCGACGAGGAAAAGCTCAAGGAGCGGATCATCCACATCAACCGCGTCGCGAAGGTCGTCAAGGGCGGCCGTCGCTTCTCGTTCGCGGCCCTCGTGGTCGTGGGCGACGAGTCGGGTCACGTGGGGGTCGGCCTCGGTAAGGCAAACGAAGTCCCCGAAGCGATCCGCAAGGGGAACGATCAGGCCCGCAAGAACATGTTCAAGGTTCCGCTTTCGGGCGTAACCATCCCCCACGAAGCCCACGGGATCTTCGGGGCGGGCAGCGTGTTCCTCAAGCCCGCTTCCCCCGGTACCGGCGTTATCGCCGGTGGCGCGGTTCGCGCGGTTCTCGAGAGCGCTGGCATTCAGGACATCCTGTCGAAGAGCCTGAACACTTCGAATCCGCACAACGTCGTCAAAGCGACTCTTGCCGCCCTTCGGCAGCTCAAGAGCCTCGAGATGATCGCGACGAAGCGCGGCAAGCAGGCGTCGGATCTGAAAGACTACCAGGACAAGTCCAGCGGTGGCCGCAAGATCAAGGCTAAGGCTGCGACGGAGGCGCGTGCGCAATGAAGGCGAATTTGAAGGTGGTTCAACACCGTAGCGTAATCGGTCAGACGTTCTTGATGCGTGAGCGCATCAAGGGCCTCGGGCTGAACGGCCCCGGTAGCGAAGTGGTTGTGGCGAACACCCCGGCTTTCCGTGGCGCCATCAAGAAGGTCCTGCACCTCGTCACTGTCGAGGAAGTCTGAGTCATGGCCAACACGCTTAGCAATCTCGTCAAGCCGGCTGGCGCGACGAAAGAGAAGACCCGCGTCGGTCGCGGTCCGGGCTCCGGACTCGGCAAGACCTCTGGCCGCGGCCAGAAGGGTCAGTACGCGCGGTCGCGCGGCTTCAAGCCCCACTTCGAAGGCGGTCAGACGCCCCTGCATCGCCGTATGCCGAAGCGCGGCTTCAAGAATCCCTTCCCCACGAAGGTGGCGGAAATCAACGTTGGCGCCCTCGAGCAATTCGAAGCTGGCACCAAGGTGAATGAGACGGTCCTTCGCGAGGCTGGCCTCGTGAAGGGGTACTGCGACAAGATCAAGATCCTTGGAAACGGCGAGCTCACCAAGAAGCTTACCGTCGAAGCGGAATCTTTCTCCAAGTCTGCAGCGGAAAAGATCGCGAAGGCCGGCGGTACGGTTTCCGTCCTCGGCGGCGAAGAAGCGAACTGACTTCGATGTCGGCCTTCGCCGGATTCGCGAACATTGCCAAAGTGCCGGAGCTGCGCAAGCGGCTCCTGTTCACTATTGGGCTGCTCGCGGTCTACCGGATCGGTGTCTTCATCACCATACCGGGAGTCGATCGCGCTGCGCTCCACGCGAGCATGGCGACCACGGCCGGCGGCCTCGGCGGGCTTCTGAACATGTTCAGCGGTGGAGCGCGCGGAAACGCATCCGTCTTCACGCTGGGCATCATGCCCTACATCACTGCAAGCATTGCGATGCAGCTGTTGGGGATGGTCTTCAAGCCGCTCGAAGAAATGCGGAAAGAAGGCGAGCAGGGGCAGCGAAAGCTGAACCAGTACATGCGTTATGCAACCGTTGGCATAGCGCTTGTCCAGGGGCTCTTCGAAGCGAACCGCCTCCAGCAGGCGTCGAGTAACGAACTTGGAGACGTCGTCCTCCATGGCGGGCCGGCCTTCGTCGCTATGACCGCGTTGTCGTTCACGACCGGCACGATACTTTTGATGTGGCTCGGTGAGCAGATTACCGAGCGTGGGATCGGGAACGGAACGTCTCTTCTGATTTTCGCGGGTATCGTTGACGGAATCCCCGGCGGCGTTGCTGGCTATGTCCAGGCGAATCTCGGTAGTCTTCAGCCTCTCAATCTCGCAGCGGTTCTTGCTGTCATCCTCGGAACGGTCGCTGTGATCGTGTTTTTCGAGCGTGGCCAGCGGCGGATTCCGATCTACTACGCTCGCCGAATTGTCGGTCGTCGCGTGTATGGCGGACAGACTGCCCACCTCCCGTTGAAGGTGAACACCGCCGGAACAATCGGTCCGATCTTTGCGTCCTCGCTCCTTGCTCTTCCGCAGAGCCTAGCGAGCTACAAGATTCCCGGAATGGCCGAACTCGCCAACGCGATGACGCGTGGCGACTGGCTCTCCAACGTTTTCTATATCAGCCTCATCATCTTTTTCTGCTTGTTCTACACTGCGGCGACCTTCCCGGCCGTCGACCTTGCGGACAACCTGAAGAAGCAGCAGGCCTTCATCCCCAGCGTTCGTCAAGGAAAGGCGACTGCGGAGTACATCGATCGCGTGCTAACGCGAATCACTCTTGGCGGAGCGATCTACGTCGCCGCCGTCTGTGTGGTTCCCACGTTCCTCGCTGAAGCGCTCCGCATCCCGTTCCGCTGGGGAGGCACTTCAATCATGATCGTCGTCGGCGTTGCGCTCGACACGGTCGCTCAAATTGAATCCCATCTCTTGACCCGGAACTACGAAGGTCTTTCCGGCGGCGGCCGCGCCACCCGCGTCCGCGGGCGGAGGGACGCATGAGGATTGTGTTCGTGGGACCCCCCGGCGCAGGCAAGGGGACCCAAGCTAAGATTATCTGCTCGAAGAACCACATCCCGCAGGTCTCGACCGGCGATATGCTTCGGGCGGCGAAGGCGAACGGTCTGCTCCCCGCGGACCTCGTCGCCAAGATGGATCAGGGGGGGCTAGTACCCGACGAGGTTGTTATCGACCTCATTGGGCGAAGGACCTCCGAGGAAGATGCTGCTAACGGCTTCCTCCTCGATGGGTTCCCCCGCACTGTCCCGCAGGCAGAGGCGCTTTCCGAACTCTTGGAGAAGCGTGGAACCAAGCTGGACGTCGTCCTCGCCCTTGATGTTCCCGAAGAATTGCTCGTCGAGCGAGCGATCTTTCGTAGGACCGACAAACGGACTGGACAGGTCTATCATTTGAAGTATAACCCGCCGCCTTCCGATGCCGAACTCGAGCATCGGAAGGACGACCAGGAAGACGTGGTTCGCAATCGCGTTCGCGTCTACCAGGCCATGACGAGTGCACTCCTTCCGTTTTATGCGGAGCGGGGCCTCCTGGTCCAGGTCGACGGCGTAGGCAGTGTCGACGAAGTCACCCACCGGGTGCTCGCGGCCCTCGAAAAGGTCTGAACAGCGTGTCTTCGGTTCAAGAACAAGGGTGTGGTCGATGAGTGAGCGTCGGGCGCCCAAAGAGCCTAAAGGCGACAAGCTGGAGTTCGATGGCGTCGTCCAGGAAGCTCTGCCGAACGCCATGTTCAAGGTCAAATGCGACAACGGATTGGGGGTTCTCGCCACCATCAGCGGTCGTATGCGGCAGTTCTACATCCGCATCCTTCCCGGGGACCGTGTCACCGTCGAAGTGAGCCCTTACGACCCCAGCCGTGGGCGTATTACCTACCGCCACAAGTGAGAGTGTCATGAAGGTCCGTCCCTCCGTGAAAAAGATTTGCGACAAGTGCAAGGTTGTCCGCCGCAAGGGCGTCGTTCGCATCATTTGCGATAACCCGCGGCACAAGCAGCGCCAGGGCTGAGCCCATAGCCGTCCACGCGCAAGGAAGAAAGTAACCGCATCATGGCTCGTATCGCTGGCGTCGACCTCCCCAAGGACAAGCAGCTCGCCTTCTCGCTCCCGTACCTCTATGGTATCGGCCGCAAGACCGCGCTTGAGATCTGCGAAAAGGCCGGCATTTCGCCGACCAAGAAGACCGCAGAGCTCACTGAGCTCGAAGTCCGTAAGATTCGTGAGATTCTCGAAGCGGAATACAAGGTCGAAGGCGACCTCCGCCGCGAGGTCCAGATGAACATCAAGCGCCTCATGGACCTCGGCTGCTACCGTGGCCTCCGCCACCGTCGCGGCCTCCCGGTCAACGGGCAGCGGACCCACACCAACGCGCGTACCCGCAAGGGCCCGCGTAAGGGGACCGTGTCCCGCGGTGGTTCCAAGGTGACGAAGTGATCTCGACTGTCAGCTCGAAGGATTTGGAGTAACGCATGGCTACCGCGAAGACCGCTGCCGCTAAGGGCAAGGTGACGAAGAAGAAGGTGAAGAAGAACGTTGGAACGGGCATCGCCCACATCCAATCAACGTTCAACAACACCGTGGTCACCATCACCGACGTGAACGGCAACGCGATTGCGTGGTCGAGCGCCGGTGCACGTGGCTTCAAAGGCTCGCGCAAGAGCACGCCGTTCGCGGCGCAGCTTGCCGCCGAAGAGGCCGGACGTCGCGCAATGGAGCACGGTATGCGCTCTGTCGCCGTGTTCGTCAAAGGCCCCGGCGCCGGTCGCGAGAGCGCCCTTCGTGCCCTCCAGACCGTCGGCTTCAAGGTCACCTTGATCCGTGACGTTACGCCGGTCCCGCACAACGGTTGCCGCCCGCCGAAGCGCCGCCGCGTGTGACCGCATCCTCGGCGGCGAAAGCCACCGGGAGACGTTGAAGAGCGAGAGTCTGGTTTCCAGGCTCTCGCTTTTTCGCGTGAATCGAATGGAACTCTCGGTCTCCTGCGTCACGCTTGTCGTCCCCAATGTGGCCACGGCAGCGCGGTTCTATGCTGCACTCGGTTTCTCCGTACGCGAGCGTGGACCGGTCGCCTACCTCGGTAGTGATGCCACGCCGGCCATCGCTCTTGCCACCTCGGAGACGCTCGCGACGCTTGGTCTCACCGACGACCGCGCCACCGCGCTCCTCTCCTGCAACCTCGCCGACCGTGCTGCCGTCGAAACACTCTTTGACCGCGCTGTCGCCCTCGGCGGGACCGCGCTCGCCGCGCCCCACGCGGTCCCCTACGGGATCGCCGCCTGGCTCCGAGATCCCTTCGGCCACCGCTGGGAATTCGTATGGAATCCCGCGAGGGACCCGGTCACTCCTCCATCCGCTCGATGACCGGAATCCCGCAGACGCGGCTCACCTGGTTTGCGGGGAACGCCTTGGCTACTTCGTCACGCTTCCCTTCAAATTCTTTCGGGAAAGCCACGAGGACCTTTTCGGTACCGTCGTCAAATCCCGTTCCGACGACGACGCGCGGCTCGGCGATCGCGGCACGAACCCGTTTTGTTTCGACGCCGGCGATCGCCAGGTAGGCGCGTGCGCAGCCTTTTTCCGTCCCCGCGGGATGGCTCCGAAGCACCGTCTTCGCGCGGTCGACGACCGCATCATCGATCGACAGGCTGCTCGCTGCGCCGCGAGTGGAGCCCGACTCTCCGCCAGTGCGTAAGATCGCGCCGTCTTCGTGGCCGTAGCGGCGTACCAAGAGCCACAGGTCGTCGTCCGCCTTCGCGACGATCCGAACCGGCACGAAATTTCCCCCTTCGACCTTTGTGCTTTCACGAAGAAGTGCGGTGTCATCTTCGTAGAGCGCGAGACCGTTTCGCATGCGATCGCGAAGGTCCGGTAGCCGCTCGCTCGTTGCGGCGCCCGCGCTGTGCAGAGTTATCAAACGCCCCTCTTCCTGGGTTGTGGCCGTCACCACCCGAACGCCAACAAAGCGCGTACCGGACGGAGCGACCGCCAAAGAGAACGCTTCGACGTGGTCGAGGGGGGCGTCGATTTCTTTAAAGGTTCCAGTCGGATCCCAGTGGAGCAGCACCGACTTCAGCGTTTTCGGCTCAGGCCGAAGCGGTGCGAGCAACACATCGAGCCCTCCATCGGCGGTCGCGACGGCATCGACGATTCGCAACTTCTCGTAAACAGGCGGCAAATCGACGCGCTTTTGCCCTTCGCTCGTCATCCGGAGGAACGCAGGGCCCCCTTCGCCGGGCCACGCGTCGAGGGCGCTCCAATCCATGCAATTTGCACCGATTGCGAACAGCGCCTCGTTCCGCGCAAGCAGCCTCGTCGGGCAAAAATCGCTAGGAATCTTCGGTAGCGCCGCGACGCCAGCGAGCACCTCCAAGCGAATGGAGCCCTTCTTCGGAAGCAGGTCCTGCGTCGGTTCACTTCGCAAGCCGACGGTGACCGCATTCGCGCCCATCTTCCAGGTCGCGATCGAGCTGTACAGCGCCCCAACCATCACCGGTCGCGGCGCTTTCCCCGCCGATGTCGCAACGAATTCACTCGTCGAAATCGTTCTCGAGGAGTCTCCTCCCGGCGGAAGCGGCGTCATCCAGACCGAGGTTCCGTCGCCAACGACCGACGCATCTCGGAAATAATCGAGAGACATCGGACTCTTGCCGGTAAGGAAGCCCTCGACAACGGGGCCTACTGCGAGGTGTTGCAGGGCGATCCCCCTTCCGCTCTCGCGCCCAAAGACACCGCCCGCGGAAAACCAGACGCCACTCGGTGCGAGGTCGAGGGCCGCCGTCTCCAGGTAGGGGGCGTGATCGGCGGGCTCTTCGACCCACGCAACTACCGAAAAGCGTGATGGAAGTTCGCTCCCACCGTCGGTCGGCAGGGCTGCCCCGCCGCCATCGCCGGTCGAGAACGCCCCCTTCCCGCCATCGGTCGCCGAGGGGCGGGAAGGGGTACCTCCGCAGCGACTGCTGCAACCGGCGACGGTCGCGAGCGTGGCGAGGGAGAGGGCAAGAAGGGCAGGGGCGGGGCGACGGGCGGTCTTGTGCATCGATTTCTGCGCGGGGGAACGAAACACTTGCCAAGCGGCGAAGCTCGGGTAAAAGGCGCGCTCCCTATTGGTCTTGGCCCATTTTCCGTGTTTCACGGAGAGGGGTGCGAGGCCCCCGGGATGACGCGGATTCGGTAACGGTCCGTGTAAACCGGTTTTCTACAGAACTACTGAGAAAAAGGCACATTCGATGGCTCGTTATACCGGTCCGGTTTGTAAGCTCTGCCGCCGCGAAGGCATGAAGCTGTTCCTCAAGGGTGATCGCTGCGAAGGCGAAAAGTGCGCCTACACGCGCCGCCCCTACCCGCCGGGCCAGCACGGCCAGGCCCGCATCAAGCTCTCCGAGTACGCCGTCCGCCTCCGCGAGAAGCAGAAGGTCCGCCGCGTGTACGGCATCGTCGAGAAGCAGTTCCGCCGCTACTACTTCGAAGCGACGCGCCGCAAGGGCCGCACCGGCGAAGAGATGTTGAACCTCCTCGAGAGCCGCCTCGACAACGTCGTGTACCGCCTCGGGTTCTCGCAGACCCGCGCGGAAGCCCGCCAGGTTGTGAAGCACAATCACATCCTCGTGAACGGCAAGCGCCTCAACATCCCGTCGTACGTCTGCAAGAAGAACGACAAGATCGAGATCCGCGAAGAATCCCGCAAGATCCCGGGCATCACGCTCGCTCTCGCCGCCTTCGACAAGCGCGCCGCCATCTCGTGGGTTTCCCTCGACAAGGCGAACTTCGCCGGCACCTTCACCGGCACCTTCGCCCGCGAAGAGCTCAACGCCGTCTCCATCCGCGAAAACCTCATCGTCGAATACTACTCGCGCTGATTCTCGCCCCCGCCGGTCGCGCCCGTCGCGATCGCGGGGATTTCGAGCATCGCGAAGTGCAGCCCTCGGTGCGCACAGCCACGAACACGGTCAGGCGACGGAACCGCTCGGCGAGCAGGTTCAAAGACGGTTCGAGATCGCCGCGTGAAACCCTGAAACCCTGAAGAACGAAGGAAAATAGGATGAATATCGTCACCAAGAATTGGCGTGATCTGATCCGTCCCCGCGGTGTGCAGGTCGAGCTCGAAGAGCGCGACGGCAAGTTCCACTACGGCAAATTCACCTGCGAACCCCTCGAGCGCGGCTACGGCATCACCGTCGGCAACTCGCTCCGCCGGGTTCTCCTTTCGTCGCTCCAGGGTGCGGCGATCACCGCCATCAAGATCGATGGCGCCCTCCATGAGTTCACGTCGGTCGCGGACGTTGTCGAAGACGTCTCCGACATCATCCTGAACCTCAAGGAAGTCGTCCTCAAGGCTGCTCAGGCGAAGACCTACACGGTCCACATCAACAAGGAAGGGCCGGGGCCCGTTTACGCGAAGGACATCCAGCTCGTCGACGGGCTTGAGGTTCTCAACCCCGACCACCTCATCGCGACCCTCGATAAGAAGGGCCCGCTTGTGATGGAACTGACCGTGAACGTGGGGCGTGGCTACGTCCCCGCCGACAAGAACAAGACGGCGAACATGTCGCTCGGAACCATCCCGATCGACGCGCTCTTCTCGCCGGTCCGCAAGGTGAACTACACGGTCACCAACGCCCGCGTGGGTCAGGTCACCGACTACGACAAGCTCACCCTCGAAGTCTGGACGAACGGCGCTGTCGGCCCCGAGGACTCCGTCGCCTACGCGGCGAAGATCCTCAAGGAGCAGCTCACGATCTTCATCAACTTCGAGGAGACCGACGAGACCAACTACCCGACGGCGACCACGGAAGAAGAGCCGCTCAACGAGAACCTCTTCCGCTCCGTCGACGAGCTTGAGCTCTCTGTCCGCTCGGCGAACTGCCTCCAGAACGCGAACATCACCCTCATCGGCGAGCTGGTTCAGCGCACCGAGCAGGACATGCTCAAGACGAAGAACTTCGGCCGCAAGAGCCTCAAAGAGATCAAGGAAATCCTTGCTCAGATGGGCCTCTCCCTCGGCATGAAGATCGAGAACTGGCCGCAAATGGTCGAGCGCTGGAAGGCGCAGCAGTCGCAGAACTGAATCGAAAGCCCCAAGAGTGGCGCCACTTTGCGCGCCCTCGGGGATTTCGAATCACGAATTCACGGTTCGCCGGAGCTTCCCGTTTCCAGGGCGAATCCAAGTTTTGAATCTTTGCTGAGGATTTCGAGTCATGCGTCACAAGAACTCCGGTCGTAAGTTCGACCGCAACACCAGCCATCGCCTCGCGATGTTCAAGAACCTCACTGCGAACCTCGTCCTCCACGAGCGCATTGAGACGACGGAAGCCAAGGCCAAGGAACTTCGCCGCACCGCGGAGAAGCTCATCACCAAGGCCAAGCGCCTCGGTAAGGTCGCCTACACGCCCCAGGCCGAACTCACGGATGCCCAAAAGGCAGACCGTCTCGCCGCCTCGCGCGCCGTCGCTTCCTACATCCCCCGTTTCGGCACCCGCACGGAAAAGGGCGGCGAGCTCAAGACCGTCGACCTCGTCGAGAAGCTCTTCCTCGACCTCGCCAAGCGCTTCGATGGCCGCCCCGGTGGCTACACGCGCATCATCAAGATCGGCCCCCGTCGCGGCGACAACGCCCCGATGGCGCTGATCGAGTTCGTCGGCGAGCTCAAAGAAGTGGCAGCCGCCGCCGAGTGAGCCCGAGCGAAGCACGGGCGACCGAGGCTTCGTAGCGAACACCCCCTCCGGAAACGGTGGGGGTGTTTTCCCT
The DNA here is from genome assembly GCA_020720045.1 of Sorangium cellulosum. Taxonomy (GTDB): domain Bacteria; phylum Myxococcota_A; class Polyangia; order Polyangiales; family Polyangiaceae; genus JAAFHJ01. The sequence continues at coordinate 21,143 of DYPH01000023.1, forward strand.
TTGTCGCCGCCCACCGAGAATTCGCGGAATGGGCGCAAGTGCGGTAGGCGTTCGCCCGCCGTGAAGACCCCGTTTCGCCCCGCGTCGTCGCTCCCCCTCGCGCTCGCGTTTGTGCTCGCCGCCGGAGCCGCCGACGCGCAGGATAAGGCGAAGGTCGCCCCTGCGGGGGCCCCCGCCGTTTCTTCACCGGCAAGCGCCTCGGCCAAGGGGAAGGCGGAGGCCGCCCCCAGCCCGCAGGTGCCGGTACTGCTCACCCACGAGAAAGCAGGTCCGCGTACCGATCTCGAAGCCTCTCTCGCCGAGGTCGATGCCGCGCTTGCCCCCCTCCTCGACGAGAAGGCGGCGAAGGGGGACCGCCTCGCGGCCGCCAAGAAGGTCGAAGAGCTTGGCCCCGACGCCGTCCCCGCGATCGGCAAGCGCCTCGGCGAACTGCGCAAAGGGCCGACGGGGGCGGTGCACGCTGTTTTTAAGCAACTTCGCGAAGATGGGGGGAAGAAGGCCGGCGACTTGCTCACCGCCGTCCTCGATCTTCCGAAGACCGACGGCCCCGGCGCGAAGACCACGCTCGCGACCGTCGCCCTCGCACGAGCGCTCGTCAAAGGGCAATCCGTGCAAGGTGCACGCGAATGGGTGCAGCTCGCCGGCGATCACGACGGCCTGTTCCGCCCGGAGCTGACCCGCCAGACGAAAGCCTTTGGCGAGCCGGCGATTCCGGCACTCATGGAGGCGCGGAAGGCGGCCGCAAGCGCGGAAGCGAAGCGCTGGGCCGCCCTCCAGCTTGATGCCCTGGGCAAGCGAACTCCCGGCGAAGCGGTCCAGGTCGCGAGCCCTGAGGTCCTCGCCGAAGTCCTCGCCGCCTTCGGAAAAACGAAAGATAACGATGCGATCGCCGTCATCGTCTCCTTCGTGAACACCGACCGCACCCAGGTCCGTACGGCAGCGCGCGCCGCCTTGGCGACCTTCGGCGGCGACGCGATTTGGAAACTCCGTGAGGCCTACACGAATCTCGTCGGCAAGCAGCCGCCGGAGACCTGGGGGGCCGAGCAGGTCGCCAAGGAGCTCTACGCGAGCTTCGACAAGGTGCGCCTCGAGGAGGTCCTCAAGCAGCTCGACGAAGGGCTCGCCAAGGAAAAAGCGGGCGATCACGAAGGGGCGGTTGCCCTGTTCGACGGCGTCCTCGCGCGCCAGCCGCTCCTCGATCGCCGCACCGAGACGGTCGCCGCTTACGTGGCGCGCGCCCAACAGATCGAAGACGAGAAGCCGGCGGAGGCGCTCGCCCTCTACCGAAAGGCCCGCGCTCTCGACCCCGACGGGCCACGAGCCGGCGTCGTTGGGGGCGCAATCGCCTTCCTCGAAGGGAAACAAGGGCTTGCCCGCGGGATTGCCGATTCGGCCGCCTTCAAGCATGCCCTCGAACTCGACCCCGGCCATCCGAAGGCGCGCGCCGAACTTGATCGCCTGGAAGCCGATCTCGAAGAGAAGCAGGCCCGAATTCGCCGCTTCGCCGCCGGTGGCGCCATTCTCGCCGTGGCGATTGCCTTATTGATTTTCTTCGGCGGGTCGAAGTCTACGCCGCGCCCGAAGGGGCCGAAGACCGACGTTCCGCTCCGCGAAGGCGCCTAGAACGCCGTTCCAAAGAGCCGAAATCAGTCGAGAATTGCGAACTCATAGAATTCGCCCGTGTAGCCACGCCAGCGGACGTCGACGTGATCGACGCGCGCCGCCGAGGGGCCATGGTAGGACCAGCTCGACAGTTCTTTGACCGCCTCTTCTTCCCCTTCGGCGAGCATCTCAATGCTGCCATCGGTCCGATTTTTCACCCAACCGGTGAGGCCGAGTCTCCGGGCTTCCCGTTGGGTCGCCGCGCGAAAGAAGACCCCCTGGACGCGACCGCGGACGACGAGGTGGACACGCTTGTTCGCCATGACGAAAATTTCCAGTAACAGAGCGCTCGATGACGCTGCAAGCGACCTTGGCCGGCGTCGGCCTCTTCACCGGGGAAACATGCACTGTGCACGTACGTGCGAGCGGCGGGGCGCCCGTTTCTCTGAGTGTGGCCGGCGGTGAGGCGTTCCCCCTTTCCGCATTGTCGCTCGCGCGAACGGTCCTCTCCACCGGCGTGCGCCTCCCGACCGGGGCGACCGTGCTTACCGTGGAGCACCTGTTTGCAGCGCTCGCCGGCCTCGGGATCCGGACTGGGGTAACGCTCGACGTCGTCGGCCCTGAAATCCCGCTCATCGACGGCTGCGCCCGCGCCTTCGTGACGGCGCTCCTCCCGTTCGCCGGCCCGCGTCCATCGAGGCCTTCCGTACGGGTCGCGCGCCTGGCGACGCTCGCCATCGACGACAGTCTCTATCGGTTTTCGCCGGGCGATTCTGTCGTTGTTTCGGTCTCTTTTCAATCCTCAAATCCTGCCATCGTTTCCGACGCGCGCTGGGAGGGGAGCCCCCACCACTTTCGGACCCGGATCGCTGGCGCACGGACGTTTGCCACCCAGGAAGATCTTGAAAAGTATGCCGCTCGCGGCGTGCGGGCGACGCTCTCCCCCGAGCATCTGGTGGTAATCGGGCCCGAACGGCTCTTTTCTGCCGGAGAGCCGGCGACCGCTGACGAGCCGGCGCGGCACAAGCTTCTTGATTTGATCGGCGACCTTTACCTGCATGGCGGACCCTTCGAAGGGGCGATTCATGCGACGCGACCGGGCCACGCGCGCACCCATGAAGCGATCCTGCGCGCCTTTCGCGAGGGGATTCTGCTTCCGCGGTGACCCGGAAGTGTGATGGATCGCTTTCGCAATGAAGGCACTCCGCTACCTCGGTCCTAAGCAGGCACTCGCGCTCCAAGAGGTCCCCGTCCCTGAGCCGAAAGCGGGCGAAGTTCGCGTGAAAGTCGCGGCGAGCGGCCTCTGCCACACCGAGCTCCACTTCCAGAGCGGGCTGCTGGATATCGGCGTTCATGGCGTCACGATGGGCCATGAAGCGGTCGGTCACATCGACGCCGTCGGTCCGGGAGTCGACGGCGCCCGCATCGGTGAACGCGTCATTGTTTATTACTATTTCGGCTGTGGGGTCTGCGAAGCGTGCCGCCGTGGTGACGAACAAATCTGCGCGGCCCCCCGCGCCCAATTCGGCTTTGTCAGCGATGGCGGTGACGCCGAATACCTCACCTGCCCGGCACGCAACGCCGTCGTGCTCCCCGCCGGGATCTCCGACGTCGAAGCGGCCCCGATCGGCTGCGCGGTCACGACGGCGGTCCACGCGTCGAAGCTCGCCGAGGCCCAGCCCGAGGAGTGGGTCGTTGTCTACGGCATCGGCGGCGTCGGTCTCGCGCTCGTTCAGCTCGCAAAGAGCCGCGGTCAGCGCGTGATCGCCGTCGGCCGCGATCCGCGAAAGCTCGCCCTCGCGAAGGAACTTGGTGCAGAGTACACGCTGTCGCCCATCGGCATCGATGTCGCCACCACCGTCGGGAGCCGCGTCGACTCGATCGCCCCCGTCCCCGATCTCCCGACGCGCATCAAGGCGCTCACGGGCGGCGGCGCCGACGTCATTTACGAGTGCGTCGGCAGCCGCGAGACGATGGACACGGCGCTCGCATCTCTCGGAAAACGTGGGCGTCTTGTCATGATCGGCTACTCGGAGGCGAGCCTCACCGTCCACCCGATCCAGCTCATCGTCCACGAGCAGAAGGTCCTCGGCTCCGTCGGCGCTACCCTCCAAGACCTCCACGAAGCCATCGATCTCGTCGCGCGCGGCGTCGTCCGCAACCCAATCGCCCGCACCGTGAAGCTTGAGGCCCACGAAGAGGCGCTCGCCGCCCTCGCCGCCGGAGACGTCGTCGGCAAGATCGTCTTCGTCCCGTGACGATGGGTGCGTTCTCCGATCCGGCGTGTCGCCGGGCGGAGACAAACGTGTTCTCCGATCCGGCGTGTCGCCGGGCGGAGACAAGTGGGTCCCGGCCCGCAGGGCCGAGACCAGCACCGGGGCGATTCATCGGGTGTATCGCCCCAGCGAATGCTGCCTTTTTCCTGCTCGTTGTCGCCTTTTGGAGCGCACCTGCCGGTGCCGCGTCGAGCGATCCGACGGAGCCGATCCATCCCGCCAACGCCTCGGCCACCCTCCATGGTCGCCCGGAACTTGGGGTCGCCGTCGCGGGCGGCTTCGGTGTTGGGCGTTTCGGCGGGGGCCTGCGACCGCTCGCCCACGGCCGGATGGCGGTCGAGTTTCCACTGCGTCCACTCCCGATTTACCTCGGTTTTTCCTATGCGGGGGGCCTCGGCGCCGCCGATGGCCTCGCCCCACGACCGGCAACCGGCGCCATCGCGCTCGGCGGGCGCGCCGCGTGGGGATCGGCGATGGGCTTCGCCTTTGGCGGCGGCTTCGATGTGCTTGTCCCGACGCGCCTCCGTGGCGACGACCGCTTCCGCGATGCCGATCCGGTCGGTCCCCTTGCGATTCGTTCCGCGTATCGGGGCGCCGCCGACCGCGTCGCCACCTTCGCCGGCCCGGAAGCCGATGCTTTCTGGCCGCGCGGCGTCGTCTTTCGCCCCTCCGTCGACCTCCGCCTGGTCACCGGCCGTTTCGTCTTTCAGGCCCGCGAAGCGATCGGCCTCGCGATCGACGCCCGCGCCCCCTTCGGCACCGAGGCCCAGAGCCGAATCACGGCGAGTTTGACGCTCTACGCCGCCTACCGGCTCAGCTCCGCCGTCGCGATCGACCTTGAAACTGCTGAGTTTTACCTCGTAAGTGGCACCGAGACGACCGAGGACGGCCGCCGCGCCCGCTTCCTCGTCACCCCCGGCCTCCGCCTCCTCGCCCTCCGCGGAACGCCTACCCTCAGCTTCCCGATCGCCCCCCGTCCGACCGCCGACGACGCCCAGGCGGCCTTCGGCGTGAAGGCGGGGATGACCTTCGTCTTTTAGCCCCCCCGAATCGCCCGCGAATCGCCCATCGGGCGCGCTTGAAAGGTGACCTACGGTTGCGCATGGAGGTACCCTGCGGCCCCCTCGCGCCGGCTTTGAATCGCTGGCTTCGGTACCGCCCTTCGGGAAGGTTTCGAATGCATCGCCTGACCATGTACCGCTCGACGCGGTGCGCGCCGGGCGGCCGTGGTCGCGGGGCTCTGAGGCCATCATGGAGAGCACGCCCGAGACCACGCCCCTCTTCTCTTTCGACGAGCCGCTCGACAAGCTCGATGACGTCCTCGTCTCGATGTTGACGGTGCATTCGGAGCTCGGTTCCGCCGATCCTGCGCAGGCGCACGGCGAAACTCGGGGCCTCGACGACGACACGTGGGAGCGCCTCTACGCGGCCGCGGACCGTGATGGCAAACAGGCAGAATTGCTGAAGCTTTTTGATGGGCTCTCCGTCAACAAGCGGGTCAAGGCGCTCTCGACGCTCGCCCAGGCGGAGGCGTTTCTTCGCGCCGCCCACTACGGGCGTCGGTCCGGCCAGGACGACAACCTCGTCCGCAAGAACCTTGAGCGCGCCGTCCAGGCCGACTCTTCGGTGTATTCTGCATGGGATGCCTTGGCCGAGGTGATGGTCGCCGAGCGCCCGCGCTTTCTCGAAATGATCCTCGCCGCTGCGACGAAGCGCGCCGAGATCAAGAGCGCGCTGTTCCTCCGTGCCCGTCACGCGCTCCCCGAAGAGGGGGTCCCCGATCCGCTCCGCTTTAAGGTGCTCGGGCCCTATGTCGCCGAGCACCCGGAAGACGAAGCGGCGTTTGCCGATCTCGATGGTGCCCTCACGCGCATGGGCCGCTTCTCGGACCTCGCCGCCCTCCGCGAGCAAAAGCTCGCCGCCGAGACCGACCCTGCCCGAAGGATTCCGCTCATTGAAGCGCTCCTCGACGTCTACGCGGAGCGCCTTCGGGATGCCTCCAAGGCGCTCGGCCACGCGGAGGCGCTCGTCGCCCTCGACCCGAACCATCCGGGGGCGATCGCGCTCCTCCGCCGCACCTCCCAGCAGAAGCCGCTCGCCGCTCGCGCTGCAGAAGCTCTTGCACTTGCTGCAAATTTGCGTGGTGACGTCGGCGAAGAAGAGCAGATGTACGGCGTGCTCCTCGAGACCGTCCGCGGTCCGAAGCGCAAGGAGATCTTGGAGAAGGTCTATGCGCTGAAGGTCAACCGCGGCGATGGCCGTGGCGCCCGGGAAGCGCTTGAAGGGTCGCTCGCCATCGAGCCGGCCGACGACGCAGTGCGTGCACTCTACAAGGATGCCGTGCGTGCCGAGGGGATCCTCGCCGATGGCGCCAAGTACCTGGTGAAGGTCTCGACGGCTGCGAAAGAGCCCGATGGAAAGGCGCGCGTCGCCCTCGATGCCGCCGAACTTCTTCGCGAAGCGGGGGAAGTCCGCCGCGCCAAACAGAACCTCACCTCCCTCTTCGGCGCCGACGCGATCTCCGACGACACGAAGGGGAAGATCGCCTGGCAGCTCGTCCTCGTCGCCGAAGCCGAGAATGACGGCGCCGCCCTCGCCGATGCCCTTGCGAAGGTTTTCACCTTTGAGACCGATCCGGAGCGCCGCGCTGAGGCCGGTCTTCGGGCGGCCGAAATGGCGTTTGCCGAGGGGGACTTCGACCGCGCCGCCGACGCGTTTTCCAAGCTCGAAAATTCCGCCCACGGCGTCTATGCCATGGCGAAGCTCGCCGAGATCGCCGAGGGGCGTGAGGACTGGCTCGGCCTCGCCGATGCCTACGGACGGCGGGCGGCACTGACCGCGGAAGTTGAAGATAAGAAAGCGCTTTTGCTCGCCCGCGGCTCCGTGCTTGCCGAGCGCCTTCAGGATGCCCCCAAGGCGGCCGCCGCCTACGGCGAATACGTCGACGCCTTTGGCGCCGATCGCGGCGTTCTGGACGCGATCTTGGCGATGGCGCCGCCCGGCGAAGAGCGACTCAAATACGGATTGCTCCGGATCTCGGTCGCCATTCCCGAGGAGATCCGCGCCATCCGTCTCAGTGTCGGGGCCGATCACGTCGCGCTCCCCGGCACCGGCGCGTCGACCGGCGAAGTGGCGGCGACGATTGCGGAAGAGCTCCTCGCCGAGCACACCGACGAAGAGGTCCTCGCGTTCGCCGAGTCGGTCCTCGCCATCGAGCCGGAGAGCCCCCGCGTGGCTGCCGAGGACGGTTCGTTCGCGGTTTCCGCCCGCTCGCGCGTCGCTGGCGCCCTCGAACCAGTGTATCTTGCACAGAACGAGATCCAGCGTGCCGTCGACGCGATCCGTCTCCAATCGGCCGACGCCACCGATCCGACGACCCGCGAGTTTCACGCAGCCCGTGCCGCCCAGATCGCCGAAGAGCGGATGCCGGAACTCTGGCCGTCTCTCGTCGCGGAAGCGCTTGTTTTTGCGCTAAATGATAGCGCAGTCGCCGAGGACCCGGAGGCGACCGTCGCCCGCGACGGTGGCGCCACCAGCCCCCGCGAAGCCGACGCGGGCCGTTGGCTCGCAACCCTGCGCACCGCCACCGAAGGGCTCGACCCGGCCAGCCGCCAGGGGATCTGGTCCTGGGTTGCTGAAGGGCGCGAGGCGGTCTCGGCGGTCCACAGCGAAGTCCTCCGCGAAGCGGCCGCCGGCGATGCGGTCCTCGGCGAGGCGGAAAAGGCTGCCGGCGCGCTTGCGCGGGTCGCAGCGAGCCCCTTCGGCGAGCCTCGCGACGTCGACGCACTCGATGCGGTCTACATCGATCTTGCCGGGGGCAGCGAAGTCGACGGAGCTGCCCGCGCCTGGACGGAGGCGCGGGTCGCCCTCCGTTCCACCTGGGCATCGTCCCCGCACGGGGCGGAATCGGCCAAGCAGCGTCTTGTGGAAGCTGCTGATATTGCTGAAAATGAGCTCCAGGAGCCTGCCCAAGCTGCCGACCTGTGGGCGCGGGCAGGGGCCCTCGAGCCGGACGACGACGTCGTTCTCGAAGCGGAGCTCCGGTGCCGAGAAGCGGCCGGCGACGACGACGGCATTTTCGCGATGATGGAAGCGCGCGTTGCTGGAGGCGCCGCCGACGCACCCCGCACCCGTGACCTCCAAAACCGCGAACTCGAACTCGCCGCCGACAAAGGGCGCGGACCGCTCTTTGAAGCGAAGGCGCTCGCCTTCCTTGGGGCGTGGTCCCCGAGCGCCGAAGACCTCGATCGCCTCGCCGACCAGGCGGAACGCGCCCCTTCGGCGAAGATCCTCCGGACGGTGACCGCCCAGGCAGCCAGCACCGCCGACGACCCGGAACGGAAGGCGCGCTCCTTCTACCGGCTCGGGCTCCTTGCCGAAGAAGATCGGGATGTTGGCGCCGCGGCGACCCACTACCTCGAGAGCTACGAGCTCGCCGCCGCGATCCCGGTTGCCGCCAGTTCCGAGGTGGCCGAGTCCCGAAAAATTGCGGCGCGTGCCCTAGGGCGTGCCCATGCCCTCGGAGCCACCAGCGACGCGGAAGAAGAGGCGCTCGCGACGCTCCTCGAAGCGAACGGCGACCCGAAGGGGGCCCGTCTCGTCCTCGAAGCGCGCGCCAAAGGGAAGCCGGCCTCCGTCGCCCGCGGCCACCTCGTGCGCGCCGCCGCCCTCGCCCGGACCCAGGAAAACAACGCCTTCGCCGCGTTCGCTGCCGCCCAAGCGGCGCTCACCGTCGCCCCGGCCGATGCCGAAGCGCTCGCCTGGTACACCGACGCCGCCGAGACCGAGCGCGCCCTCGAAGGGGCAAACTTCCTCGCCCAGGAACGGCGGCGCTCTTCCGACGCCGCCGAGCGCCGCCGCCTCACGATCGCCGAAGCAGAACTGCGCGGCCGCCTCGATGAGACCCGCGCCGTTTCACTTGCACTCTACAAGGAACTCGTCGACGCGCCGAACGCCCGAGACGAGGCCGACGACGAAGCGGTCGTAGCCTCCTATGCGGCAGTCGTCGCGGTCGCCTTTGAGGCTCAGGACGCGGCCGTGAAGCCGTACCTCCGCTACCTGGCGCTCGCCCAGATCGCGCGCGCCACCGGCGATGCCGTCGTCCCCGCCCTCCGATCGCTCGCCCGCGCCGACGAAGCCGATGCCGCCGCCCTCGGCCTCGCCTCCTGGCAGAAGGTCCTCGATGCGGCGCCGGGCGATGCGGAAGCACTAACCCATATTGCTGATCTTGCAGCAAAAACGGGCGATGCCGACGGAAGCGAACTCGCCTACGAAGAGCTTTGGACCGTCGCCGATGGGGCCGACGGGAAGGCGACTGCCGCCCGCGACGCGACCCGCACCCTCCTCGCGCTTGGCCGAGGGGACGCCGCCGTTGGCTTCGCCGAACGTGCCTTCGCGGAAGCCCCGCTCGCTGCGGCGACCCAAGAGGCACTTGCCGCGCTCCTTGCTGACGAAACGACCAAAGGGGCTGCCGCAAAACTCGTCGCGGCCGCCCTCGCTGGGTTGGAAGCCTCCGGGGCTGATGTCGGATTGATTCATGCCGTTGAAGAGCGTTTGATCGTCGCCCTCGACCCGGGAGTGCTCGACGCCGCGACGATGCTTCACCGCGTCGTCGGTTGGGTTGCCCGCGAGAAGGAGCGCGGGCTCGCTGAAGGGCTCGCAGCCGCCCTTCGTGGAGCGACGCTCTTCCCGCGGGAAGACGAGATCCTCACCCTCGCCGAGGGGCTCGTCTTTGAGGCGCGTGAACCGGCGCCGTTGTATGAACTCTACATGCAAGTGACCGAGACCCTCGACCGCGAGGAGCCCGAGTCGCGCGCTCTTCTTGAGCGAGCGCTTGCATTTACCGAAGAGTGGTTCGATGACGACGACAAGCGTGTCCCCCTCCTCGACCGCCTTTTCTCCCTCGATCCCGAGGACGGCGTCGTCTTCGATCGGCTAAAGCTCGTCTACGACGCCGCCGCCCGCTGGGACGATCTCTTCTCCCTCTACGACCGCGTCTTGGCGGTCGCAAAGGGGAGCCTTCGTATCGAGACCCTCGAAGATGCGGCGCGCACGGCGAAGGACTTCGCCAAGGACGAAAAGCGCTCCATTTTCTACTTCGAAGAGCTCCTCGCGGCGCGGCCTGGCAATGCGAAGATCGAGGCGGCTCTGGAGCGCCTCTATGAGCGTACCGGCGACGTCGACTCCCGCGTCCGCCTCTACGAAAGCCGCGAGGCACGGAGCTCCGGCGCGGAGGCCTTCGAGTGGGGCTTGAAGGCGGCCCGCCTCCGCTTTGAGCGCTTCCTCGAGGTGCCGGTACCGGTCGTCGGCGACGACGGGATCGCCGCGGAAGTAACCGATCTCCATGGAGATCTCGGGCTCGCTCGTCAGAAGGCAGCGACCCTCCTCGATGGGCTCCCCCTCCTCGACGACGCCGAGCGGAACTCGGAACTCGAAGCGCTCCTCCGCGACCTTCTCGCCCAGGGGGATGCGCGCGCCCAGCACGCCGAGACCCGCGAGGTCTGCCTGCTTCTGGAGCGCCTCCTCGAAGAGCTTGGTCGCGACGCGGAGCGCGTCCCCGTCTGGGAGACGCGTTACACCCATTCCGACGACGACGAAGAAAAGCTCGGTCTTTTGGACGAGTTGGCCGCTTATGCTGACGGCGCCGACGATCATGAGCTCCGCGTGAGCGTCGCGCTTCGCGCCGTCCGTCTTGCCCCGACGTCGACGCGCCGTCGCGCGGTGGTCGCCGCCTGTCGGACGCCGGAAGCGGCTTCGCGGGGCGTCGCCGTCCTGGTGAAGCTCGGCCGCGCGCAAATCACCGCCGACGAGGCGGCCCCCTTCTACCAGGAGGCGGCGGCACTCACCGAGGCGGTCCGCAACGACCTCGCTGAGGCGGCCGGCATCCTCGACGAAGCGCGCAAGCGTGACGGGCTGACCGCGGAGCTGGCGCTCCCGATCTCGTTGGAATTGCAGCGTTATCGCGAGGCGCTCGGCGACGAGCCGGGCCTCCTCGATGCGCTGGAGGCTGCCGCCCAACTGACCGATGACGCCGTTGAGAAGCGTGAACGTTGGGGGGCCGCCGCCGCCCTCGCGACCAAGCTCGGCGACGCCGACCGAGCCGCCGCCGCTTGGCGCGAGCGGGTCTCTCTCGACGCGCAAGATCTTGTCGCCCTCGACGCGCTCGTCACCATCCATGAAGCGCGTGCAGAACGGGAGCCGCTCCTCGACGCCCTTCGCAAGCGTCGCGCGGTGCGTGGTCGGAAGGCGACGGAACGCCAGGCCGATACGCTGGCAATTGCTCGTCTTTTGCGCGAAGATGGCGCCCGCGAAGAGGCGCTTGCCGCCTGGCGTCTCTACGAGTCAGACGCCGGCGAGTCCCTCGAGAGTCGCGTCGCCATCGCCGATCTCGAAGAGCGTGGCGACGCCGCCGCCCTCGCCGCCGAAGCCCTCGAAGGGGCGCTCCCGCTTGCGACCGACCTTGGCGTCCGTGCCTCCCTCGCGCTCCGCCTGGCGAACCTCCACGCGACGCGTACGGGCGACCTCACCCGCGCGATCCCTTCGTTTGCCGCCGCTGCCGAGGCCCCAGCGCTCCTCGACGCCGCCCTCGACGGACTCATGCATGCTGCAAACGTCGAGGAGGTTCGCGAAGAGGCGCTTGCGGCGCTCTTGCCGCTCCTTCGCGCCCATCGACCGGCAAAAATTCCGGCGATTACCGAAGTCCGCCTCTCCGTCGTTCAAGACGGTGCCGCCCGCGCGCTTGTGCTCCTCGAGAGCTTGGCGATGGTCGAAGCCCACGGAGCGACCGCGGAAGACGGCTCCGACGCCCCCTTCGGGCTCGCCCTCCGCGCCTACGAGTCGTACGCCACGATGACGACCGAGTCGGCGCTCTTGCGATTGGCCGTCGGCGAGCACTTTGCCACGGGAACTTCCGCCATTGATAATGCCCTCACGGAGGGGCGTGTCGGTAAAGAGACTCCGGAAAAAGTACGTTTGACGCTCCTGGTCGCTGCGCGATTTGCGCAGCAGAATCAGGGCGCTATTGCGCGCAACCGTTACCGGAGCGTCAGTCGTGTCGATGCGGAAAACGTCGACGCGCGCTTCGGGCTTGTCCGCGCCGCCGTCGCTGCGGAAGACGTCGCAATCCTCGCCACGTCCCTCGTGGAAACGGCCAGCCTCACGACCGACCTGTTCGATGCCGTTCGCGACGCCTCTGCCGCCGCCCTTGCCGGCGCCGTCGAACTTTGGGGGCCGTTCCTCACCGCCCTGGAAGCCCAGGCTGCTGCCTGTTCGACGGCCCCCCTGCGCGGGCTACTCTTTGTGACCGTCGGTCGCTGGTATCGAGACATTGCCAGCGACCTCCCGAGCGCCGATCGCGTCTTCTCCCAGGCCTGGACAGAGGCACTGGAAGATGCCGATCTTCTTTCGGAACTCGTCGATTTGCGTCGTTCCCGCGGCGCCAGCGAAGCGCTCGTCGATGCCCTTGAAGCGCTCTCGCGCTTGGAAGGCGGCGATGCGGCCAAGCTTCGCGAGGCGAACGTCGTCGCGGCTGAGTCGGCGCTCACGGCCGACCGCCGGCTCGCCCTCGCCGACGAACTCCGCCGTGTTGCCCTTTCCGTACGCGACGCCGGCATGGCCCCGTCCGACGCCGGCGCCGAGCTCGACGATGTCGACTTCGCGACGACGACGCTCCTCGCCGTCCAGCGAGAGCGCGGGGATGCTGCCGCCGCCCTCGCGATCGCCGAAGAAGGTGCGGGATACACACTTCTTCCCGAGCGTCGCCGGGCGCTTCTCCTCGAGGCGGCGCGCCTCGCCCGCCAGGAATGCAACGACATTGATCGTGCCGACACCTTCTACCGAACGCTCTTTGAAGAGCGCCCAGAAGACGAGGCGCCCCTTGACGAACTCTACGCCGCCTACGTCGCCGCTGATGACGTTGAGAGCATGCTCTCCGTCGAACGGGATCGCTTCCGTGCCCGCAAAGATCCTGCGCGAAAGGCCGAAACTGCTCTCGGAATTGCCACCCTTGAGCTGAGGACCGGTCGCCGCGACGCTCGCCTCGCCGCCCTGCGTGAAGCACTTGGCTTGGCGCCGAAGAACGTCGCAATTCAAACGGAGATCTTTGCCGCCCTTGAATCGGAAGGTCTCCACGCGGAAGCGGCCGATAAGCTCGCCGATCTTGCCGAACTCCACGCCGGAGACGGCGAGAGTGCCGTCGCCGCCGTGCTTCACGCCCGCGCCGCTCAGATCGCGCTGACGGCCCTCAGCGACGACGTGCGCGCCAAGCGTCACCTCCTCGCCCGTTACGCGCTCGACGGCTCCGCGGAGGCCCTCGACCAGCTCTCCGCGATCGCCATCAACCGGCGCGCGTTCGGGGAGGCGGCCTCCTACTTGGAGAAGCGCCTCGCCGCCGCAGAAGGCGACGAACGCGCACCGGTCGCGCTCCGCTTGGCGAACGCCCTCGTGCGCGCCGCGCAGAAGGAGCGCGCGGAAAAGGTCCTCGCGCTTGCCTTCGACGACGACGCCTCCCACCGCGGCGTCTCCGATGCCCTCTTGGTGCGTCTCCGCGACCGGGGTGACGAGGCCGACCTCGCCGCGTTCCTCGTCCGTCGGGGCGCGTCTGTCCTTGCCGCCGATGGCACCCTTGATAGCGATGCCGCCTTCGCCGCCTTTTCGGAAGCGGCCGAAATTTATGGTCGAACGGAAGGGCGTCAGGAGCTCGCCGTCGACGTTGCCCGTCGCGCCGTCGCCCTAAAGCCGGACGATGTACGTGCGCAGTACACGCTTTCCGACGCCCTCGCCGACAGCGGTTCTCCCGCGGAAGCGCGTGCCATTCTCGGGAAGATCATCGACAGCTTTGAAGGGCGCCGCCCGAAGGAGCGTGCCCGAACCCACCGCCACCTCGCCCATGCATGGCTGCGGGAAGGGGAGCGTCAGAAGGGACTCGAAGAGCTTGAACTCGCAAGCAAAATCGATGCGACGAACCCAGAGGTTCTCGCGTCGATGGCGGCGCTTGCCCGCGACGAAGAGGCCTGGGATCGCGCCGAGCGCGCCTATCGAGCCCTCCTCACCGTTCTCCGCCGCGCGACCGCTGGTCGCTCGGGAGAGGCCGATGAAGGGCCGCGCCGGATCGCGAAGACGGAAGTCCTCCTCGAACTCGCCCTGATCGCGACGAAGAAGGGGGAGGGGGAGCGCGCCGAAGAAATCCTCGAATCGGCCTTTGAAGCGGCCGACGAAAGCCCGGAAGAAGCCGTCCGTTTTGAGAAGCTCCTTCGATCCCGCGGCGACCGGACGACGCTCGTCCGCTCGCTGAAAAAGCGGCTTGAGAAGGGGATCAAGAATCGCGAACAGGCGCGTGCGGCCCTTGAGCTTGCCGCCTTCGAGACCGACGGAACAGACGCTGCTTCCGACGGCAAAGAGACGCGGCAGCGCGTGTTCCTGGCGCTCACGCTCTTCCCCGAAAATGCGGAAGGGCGCGCCCTCGGCGAGGGCCTGGCCCGGGACGCTGCGAACGGTTCCAAGGAGCCGCTCCGCGACTACGTGAAGGTCCTCGAGAAGGGCCTCGGCGCCCTCGCCAACGATCGCGAAGAGGCCGATCCGAACGTCCGCGTCGAAGAGCTCCGGGGGCCGATTGTGGCCGACCTCGGCCGCATCCTCGCCGATGACCTCGAAGACGCGACCGCCGCGATCCCCTGGCTCGAGGAGGCGCAAGGGCTCTTCCCCGAGGACGAAGTGCTCCGGGAGCGTCTCGCGGCCGCCTACGAAGCGACCGGAAACGACGATGCTCTCCTCGCGCTCCTCCGCGACGCCGTCTTCTCGGGCTCGATGCAAGATGCACCTTTCGCCCGCCGGGAACGCCTGGCGCGCCTGTTGGTGCGGACGGAAGATGGCGTCGACGAAGCGTGCACCCTCCTCGACCGCGCCTTCGAGACCGCCGACGAAGCGGCCGCCGTCGCGACGATCATGGAGTCGGCCCTCGACACCTGGCCCGATCAGGGGACGGCACTTTCGCTCTTTGAAAAGGCGGCGAAGCGTAGTGGTCAGACGAAGCTTGCGGTGACTGCGCTCTTGCGGGTCGGCGCCTTCGAAAAAACGCGTGCCCCCTTTGAACAGGCGATGCTCCTGGCCCAGGAAGCGGGCGATGGCTCGCTCGCCGAGACGGCGCTTCGCGAAGCAGCCGACGCCTTCGACGACCCGACGACGGTGGGGGAGCGCGCTTGGGCCCTCACCAAGCTCGCCGAGATGCGCTTGATTCGCGGCGAGGCAAATAGCGGACTCTCCCTCTTCCAAGAGGCAGCCTCCCTCCTTGACGACGAAGAAGCAAAGCTCGCCCTTCTCCAGCAGGCGGCGGCCCTTGCCAACGAGCACGGCCACGCGAATGTGGCCCAGGGGATGCTCGAAAGCATCTACCAGGAGCTCGGGCGGGAGGACCTCGGTCTGGAACTCGCGAAGAGCTACGAGCGAACCAAACAATGGGATAAGGCGGCCGAACTTCTTTCGACCCTCGCCACGAACGCCGAGAGCCCCACCGCTCGCGATGAATTGCGGAAACGCCATATCGCCGTACTCCGCGATGGCCTTCGTTACGACGACAGCGCCCTCCGTGCCGCTCTCGAGAAGGTCATCGATGAGCGCGCAGACGACGCCGTCGCTCTCGCCGAACTTGCCGAACTCCACGCCGACGCCGGCGATGACGTTGCCCTCGCCGCGGTCCTCGACCGCTCCCTCGACACCCTCCGCGACCTCGACGATGGGGCACCGTTCGCGGCGACGGCCCTCCGCCGCGCGAAGATTCATCTCCGCAAGAACGAGATCGACGACGCGCGTGCGCTCTTGCTCCAAGCGACGGAACGTGCACCGGAAAATCGTGAGATTGCTCTAACTTTGGTCGATCTCGAGCGCCGCCACGGCGACGCGAGCGGCCGCGCGGAAGCAATTGAGCGCCTGCTGGCACACGCCCGCGGCGAGTGGACGGCGGCCCACACCCTCGACCTCGTCGCCCTTCGGGAAGCCGACAACGACGACGCCGGCGTCCTCCGGGCCCTCGACCTCGGCCTCGTCGCCGACCCAAGCTCGGAAGCGCTCCGGAGCCGCCTGGAGAGCTTCTGCCGCGACAAGGGGGAGTGGGAGCGCCTTGCAAACCTCCTCCGCCAGTCGGCCCTCGCGGCGACGACTTGGGACGCGAAGGTGCTTCGGTTCCGCGACGCCGCAGCGATCCATCGCGACACGCGCGAGGACCCTGCCGCCGCCGCTGCTGTCATCCGCGAAGCGCTCGCAGAAGTCCCCGAAGGAGATGACACCGTCCGCGCGCTTCAATTGGAATTGGTGGGCCATTTGCGCGCCGCAGGCGCCCTCGACGAGGCCTTCGCGACCGTCGAGGACGCTCTCGCCAACGATACCGGCACGCACCGCGCGGCTCTCCTTCGGGAACGCGCTGATCTTGCAGGGGAACTTGGCGATGACGACGCCGCGCTCGAGACCGCTCGCGCCGCCGTCGCTGCTTCCGCGGAGCCATCGCTTCTGCGCGATCTTGTCCGTCACCTTGAGCGGGCCGCTTCGAAAGAGCACGCCGCATCGATGCGTGGAAAAGAGCTCCGCCTTGAACTCGTCGACGTGCTCGCGCGCCTCGGTGAAATCGACGAAGCTCGCGCCTTCCTCGAGCCGCTCCTCGCCGCTGCCCCCCAGCCGGACGTCTACCTCGCCCGTGCCGAGCTCGAGCGCCGAGACGACCGGTTTGAGGACGCGCTCCCCTACTTCCGGGCCGCACTCGGAGGCCTCGAAGGCGAGCTGCTCCTGCGTGCCTCCCTCGGTGCCGCCGACTGCGCGCTAGCCCTTGGAAGCTTGGATGATGCACGCGATTCCTTGCTCTATGCACGGAGCGCCGACCCGGCAAACGCCGACGTCCTCCGCCGCCTCGCCGACGTGCTCGCTCAGCTGGGCGACGAAGAGGGGCGCGGGGAAGTCCTTGCAATTCTTGCGACTCTGGTGATCGATCCCGAAGAGCGCGGGCGCCTCGCCCTCGACACAGGGATTGCGCTCTACACGCAAGGACGCCTGGAAGAGGCCCTCGACGCGCTCGCCCAGGCCCGCGAGGCGCTCCCCGACGACCTCGATGCGATCGCCCTCTACGCCGATACGCTCACAGCTCTCGATCGCCTCGATGACGCGAAGGCGGTCCTCGACGACGAACTCGGACGCCACAAAGGCCAACGAACGAAAGAACTTGGCGCGCTCTACTACCGCGTCGGGCGGATTGCCCAGGCCCGCGGCGATGAGGCTGGCGAGCTCAAGGCGCTCTCCACCGTGCTCGATATGGACCCCCAGAACGGCGCCGCCGCCGCCGAACTGGCCGATCTCGCCCTTCGCGTGGGGCAGTCGGTTTTGGCGACGAAGGCCCTTCGCGCCATCACCATGCTCAAAGAAGAGTCGCCGATGCCGAAGGCGAACGCCTACTTCCACCTCGGCGAAATCGCCTATCAAGAAGGGGATGCCGTCAAGGCTTCGATGATGTTGAAGCAGGCACTGGACGAGGATCCGAGCCTCGGTGAGGCGCGCGATCTCCTGCGAATCGTCGGCGGCTGATCGGCTGCCTGATCGGGAAAGAAAACCCCGCAGCCTCGTAAGAGGGTGCGGGGTTTCTTATCGCCGGAAGGGGGTTTGAGTTGTGTCAGTCGTGGGCGCGGATTCGGGCTGCGATCAGCCCCGCGCAGCTCTCGACGTGCAAGAAGCCGCCGGCCGTCTGGGCCAGTTCGACGGCCCGAGGATGGCTGTCGGTGACGGCAATTTTCTCAAAAATCTTCGAGGCGGCGAGCCGTTCGAGGGAATCGCCGGGCATGATGCCGTGGGTCGCGATGGCGGCGACACGTGCCGCCCCGGCGTCGAGGTAGGCGCGTGCCGCCTGCATCAACGAGCCGCCCGTTCGGATCATGTCGTCGTAGATGACAACGGTCTTTCCGTGGACCTGAGCGCTCACGGCAGTGATCTGGGTGGTCGCGCCATCAATGCGGCGTTTGAAGACGAAGGATGCCGGGACACCGAGATCGTTGGCGAGGGATTCGACCCACTTGGCGCGGCCGGCATCGGTGCAGGCGAGAACGAGATTCTCGGTGCCGTTTGCCATCTCTTTGGCGACGCGCAGGACGAAATCTTTGCCGTACACGTGCACGGGAACAATCGACCCTTCAAAGTAGTAGGGGAGCCCCTCGGTGTGGGCGTCGAGGAGGAAAATACGATTCGGCGCGTCCGCTTGAGGGATCGACGAGAGGAGCCGCGCGCGGTTCTTCGCCGTCACGATTTCGCCGGCGTCGGTCGCGCGTTCCATCGTCGCGTACCCAAAGTAGGGGACGACGAGCGAGAGCGAACGTGCCCCATACTTCACGATTCCGGAAGCAAGATCAAAGAGTTCGAGCGTATCCCCTTCCGTGGGGGTGCCTCCCACGAGTACGACGTCGCGGCCCCGGACGTCGCTCCGGAGGCGTAGGTACCTTTCCCCATCCGGAAAGCGCCGCCGCTCCACGGAACCGACCTCCCCACCGAGAAGGGAGGAGAGACGCCCCCCGAGCGCCTCGTAGCTTTCGACCGAGTAGACGAGCTTTTCGCGCATGGGACCTCACCGCTGGTCGTATACTTCTAGGCAGCCGTGTCGCAAGATCCCTTCACTCGCTGGCTCGATGCCATCAAGACGCAGACCTACTACGGGATGCTCCGGCTCACGCCCCAGGCATCCCCGGCCGACGTCAAACGTGCCTTCCACGAACTTGCCCTGCACTTTCATCCCGACCAATACGCGGGGCGCGATCCGGCGATCGCTCGTTCGGCGGGGGAGGTGTTTAAGCGCATCGTTGAAGCTTACAACATTCTCTCTTCGCCGGAATTGCGCGCGAAGTATCATCTTTTCCTCGCCGTAGGGAAGATCCGGATGGACCCGAACGAGCGTCCGCCCGAGAAGAAGAAGGCCCGCGTCCGCACCCTGGAAGAGATCGCGCAGGATCCGCGGGCGAAGAAATCGGCAAAGAAGGCCGATGCCTTCCTCGACAACGGAAATCTAGAAGCGGCCCGTCTCGCGCTCACAGAAGCGTGCAATGGGGAGCCGTTCAATCAGGAACTCAAAGACCGCCTTCGGATGATCTACGAAGCGATCGCCCTGGAGTAGCGCGCAGCGAGCGCGTGACCGGAGGCCGCTCGACGCGTCCGTCCGCGAAGCGGGAGACGGCGCGGAGGTGTCGGCAAACGCGTTTGTCTCCGCCCGGCGAGACGCCGGATCGAAGAACGCGTAGCCTTCGTCGCCTATGGTCGCTTCCGTTACCGGGTCGGTCGCTGTCACGATCCATGTGCCGCGCGAACAAGTGTGGCCGTTTGTGGCCGACACCGACCGCGTCAATCGGGTCCTCGGAAATGCAGCGGTCGACATCTTGCCCGTCGACGACGCGGCAAAAGAGCGCGGTGTGATGTTCGTCGGAGCGACCCACTTTGGGCCGTTGAAGATTGTCTACGACGAGTACCCTTTTGACTTTGTCACGGGGCGCTATTTTTCCGTTCGGCGCATTCTTCGGAGCGGGCCCGTCGAGGAAATATCCTATCGGGTCGACCTTCGCGATGATCCAAACAATCGGGATGTTTGTGTCGTCGAGGTCGTACTTTCCCTCCTCCCGCGAAACGCCCTTGTATCGCCGGTTAGTCACCTTGCAGTTCGCGAAGTGCTCGCAAAGAATCGGAAGTTCCTTGAGGAACTCGACGCGCATCTCGTCGTTGGCGGGAGTCATCCCTTTCAGGTCGACGCCATCCACGGTCTCGATGATGACCGCTACCAAATTGCCCGGCGAAGCCTCCTCGCCCATCAGCCGGGGCCCCCGCGTGTGGCCGAGAAAATCGCGGAATATCTTGCACATGCGCCCGACGCAGACGTCGTAAAGCTCCGCCCCTACGAGGTCGCCGACGCGCTGAATCTCGACCGCCGCGAGACCCTCGTCGCCCTGCTCGCCGCCGTCCCCGCCGGCCTCGTCGAACTTCGCTGGGCGGTCGTTTGCCCTTCCTGCCAGGCCCCAAGCGGGACGTTTCCGAACCTCGACGCCTTTGCGCCGCCCGGCCATTGTGACCTTTGCGACCTCACCTACGCGGTCGCCCTCGATGAGGCGATCGAGGCGGTTTTCGTGCCCCACCCGGCCGTCCGGCGCATTGAGGCTCGGCCGTACTGTCTCGCCGGGCCCGGCCGCCTCCCCCACGTGGTCGCTCAAGCGATGGCACCCCCCTCCGGGGAAGCGGCTCTTGTCGTCGCGGCGAATCCTGGGCGATTCCGGCTCTTTGCGCGCGGTGGCTTCTACCGTGCGGTGACCGTTGAGGAAGGGGCCCCGACCGATCTGCGTGTGCCACTGAGCACCCTCGATCCCCTCGATGCGGGCGAAACAGCTACGAGGTCGCAGCGGCCGCCCCGGCGCGTCGCCCCCGGTGGGACGATTTATGTGCAGAATACAGAAGCTGTCGCGCGCCCGGTGAAGCTGGAGCACCTTCAGTTTGCGAGCCGGGCGGCAACCGCGCTTGCGGTGAGTCAACTCCCAGAATTTGCGCGACTTGTAGGGCGAGATCTCCTGCGGCCAGGCACCCCCCTTTCCGTGGCGAGGGTCGCGTTACTTTTCAGCGACCTCGTCGGATCGACGGCGCTCTACGCGAGCGTCGGCGATGCGGCTGCGTTCCGACTCGTCGCCGACCATTTCGACGTGCTGAAGGCGGCGATGGAGGCGGAGGGGGGCGTCGTCGTGAAGACGATGGGGGATGCGGTGATGGCGTCGTTCCCCGAAGAGGGGGCGCTCGTTCGCGCCGCCGGGAAAGCCCTTGAAGCTTTTGAAGAATTTTGCAAGCGCACGCCGAACGGCGCCGCCGTTGGGCTGAAGCTCGGCGGCTACGCGGGCCCGTGCTACGTGGTTCGCGCCAACGAAACCCTCGATTACTTTGGGCAAACGGTCAATGTCGCCGCGCGCCTCCAAGGACTCGCCGGGGCCGGCGAGCACATCGCACTCGCAAGCGCCTGGGACGCGATAGGGGATCACGGATCGCTCGTTGAGTTGGAGCGCTTCACGGCCAAGGTGAAGGGCGTCCCCGAGGCGCTCGTGCTCGTCCGCGCCCGCCGCGAACGCACCGCACCCCCTTGACGCATCGCCGCACGCTTCCTATACCGGCGCCGCCGTGGATCACCCTCCCGCCGTTGAAGAAATCGCACCGAATTCGGCCCGTTCAACGACGGTCTTCGCCGACTATGTCGCGCTCGCGAAGCCGGGAATCACGATCTTCAACGTACTTACCGCGCTCGGCGGCCTTTGGCTGGCCCACGAGCGGGGCGGGATTGGCGCGTCGAAGGTGCCCGTGTCGGGCGGTACTGTCCTTGCGACGCTCGTCGGAACGACGCTGATCGTCGCCGGCGCAAACACGCTGAATCAGTACATCGAGCGGAACATCGACGGCTTGATGAGCCGCACGAAGGATCGCCCGCTCCCGACGGGGCGTGTCACGGCTCGCGCCGCATTGATCTACGGCATCGCCCTCTCGGCGCTTGCGGTGCCGGTGTTTGCCGTCGGTACAAACGCACTCACGACGGCGCTCGCTGTGTTCGCCAACCTCGCGTATGTACTCGCATATACGCCGATGAAGCAGCGCTCCCACCACTCGCTGCTTGTCGGGGCCGTCCCGGGGGCGATGCCGCCGCTCCTCGGGTGGGCGGCCGCCCTCGGGATGAATGCGCTCCATCCCGGCGCGAGCCTCGGCGGGCTCGTGCTTTTCGCGACGATGTTCCTCTGGCAGGTGCCCCACTTCCTCGCGATCACCCTCTTCCGCAAGCACGACTACGCCCGCGCCGGCCTCATCGTGATGCCGAACGTCCGCGACGATCGTGAGGTGAAGCACACCATCGTCCGGTACACGTTCGCGCTGGTCGCGACGAGCATGCTCCTCTACCCGCTCGGCGTCTCGGGGCTCTTCTACGCGGGGGCTGCTCTCGCGCTCGGCGTGGTGTTCTTCGTGTGGGGTCTCGTCGGCCTGAAATCGGAAGACGTCGGAATTCCTTGGGCAAAATCGCTCTTCGGCGTTTCACTCCTCTACCTACTCGCCCTCTTTGGTGCGATCGCGATCGACGCCGTTCTCTGATTTCCGCCCCGCCCCGACAATTCGCGTAGCGCCAGCGCACCTTTCCCCAAGGTGTCGCGTACACTCCGCCAATGCTTCGATTGTCCCTGCGCTCGCGCCGTCTGGCCCTGTTGTTTCCGTTCCTCGCTGCAGGCATGGTCGGCTGCAGTCCCGAGGCACGGGAGGCCGGGCTCCTCCTCAGCGTGACGACCGATATGGCGGTGCCGGCGTCGGTGCGCGAAATTGGGATTGTCGTGCGCGGCGCCGACACGGGGACCGTGTATTTTGCACGGAGATGGCCGGTCGTCGCGGGGGCGGTCGAGCTTCCGGCATCGCTAGGGATTCGGCACCCGGAAAATGTGGAACGAATTCTGGTAAGTGCCGTTGCCTACCGCCAGTCGCTTCAGGGGTCGCTCGAGCCCTTTGTACTCCGTGAAGCGCTGACCTCGGTGCCGACGACGCGTGTCGCGGTCCTCCCGCTGCCTCTTGAGTGGATCGGTTGGGGGAGCGCGGTCGCCCTGAAGCCGCTCACGCCGGCGGCGCCCGACGCACCAAGCACCCAGTCGGTCGGAGCGACGCTCGCCCTCCTCGGGGGCGTTCGCGAGGGGGTCGCCATCGACCCGGATGCCGAGTTTGCACGCACCTGCGCGGCGGGGACGACCTCGGTGGCGGGAAGCTGTATCCGTTCGGAAATTCAGGAAGATCGTCTGCCCGATGCCCCCTCCGAAGGCGCGGTGATGGCGCCGAGTTCCTGTTTCGATCCCGTTGCCTGCTTCAACGGCGGGAAGCCGACGCTCCTCGACACCGCCCATGAGCGCACCGGCGATCCGGCGTCCCCCTGCCTCGCCACGCGCGCCAACGAACCGTTTTCCGCGAAAGACACCTTTCTCAACGTCGCGCTCCGCGCCCGCGACGGCAGCGGCTGGGTCTGGCACGTCCAGGATCGCGCCGCCGCAGACCCGGTTGGCGCCGCCGAGGAGGCGCGTGCCGACCTGTACACCGGGGTTCCGCCGGTTCGGTGGTCGCTCAACGCGGCCGGACAGATCGTGCTTCCTGCATCAATTTGTGAACGAATTGAAGAAGATCGCCGCGCGGTTGACGTCTTTGCGCGCACGGAGGGGGCTCCGATCCCTGAGCGCGGCACCGTAGGCGTGTACGCGATGACGACCTGCGACAGCGTGAAGAGTCGCATCCTCAACGGCTGCGTGAACGCGGCGCCGGGGACCTCCCGTGTCGGGAGCAACGCCGAGGCGGCACTTGTCGCGGATGCCACAGGGCCGACCGGCCCAGGCAGCCCATTGCCGTACCGGGGTTTGACCAATCCGCTGTACGGGACGCAAAACGTCGACGCCAGCGAGACCGATCGAACCGCACAAACGCGCGAACTTTTTGGATGTTCCGAAGCGGAAAAGGTCGCCGACCTCCCGCCCGGCCTGCCCGTCCGCGGCCTCGACGCTTCGACCAATGGCGTCATCCTGCTCCGGACCGGCGTCGGTGCGTGGGTCCTCCCCGGCGGCACGCCGCTTACGTTTTCGCCGCCGCCCGCCGGCCTCCGCGGCGGGCATGTCGTCGGCACTACGCTCGTCGCCCAGACCGACGCCGGCGCTCGTGCCTTCGCCCTCGAGGGAACTACCGCGACAGGTACGACCGTATTTCTCGGAAATACGGCACCTTCGGTCCTCGTGCCGGTCGCGTATCCGCGCAGTGCTCTCGATTTTCGAACGCTCGACGTTGGAGCAAATCCGGCGATCCGCCTCCCGGATGGAGTTCGGAGTTGGCACGTAACCGGAGGAGAGTCCCCGCTTTTCGGCGCCCTTGGTGCTGCGCAAGCGCTCCCCGTCATCGCCGGCACCGCGACGACCTTGGAGAGTCGTCAGCTGGTCAACACGAAGAATCCGAGCGCCACCGCCCGTTCCGCGTTCCGCGGCGTCGCCTTGGATGCGAAGGCACTCTGGGCCCAAGATGGCGATCATCTTGTCAAATTTCCAGTCTCCGGCGCGACCGTTTCTTTCGAGGCCCGCGAAGAGGTCGCCCACGCCGTTCCGAGCTTCGCCGACGACCTCCCCTTCGAGCTCCTCGAAGGGGATCTCATCGCTGCCACCCGCGGTCACGGCATCCTCGTCCGTCCGCCCATCGGTGCGGCCCAGCTATGTGTCCCCTATTGGCGTCACAACGGCCAGACCGGCCTGCCGGAAATCACCGGGTTTGCTATCGGTCGGTCGGTCGAGGGGAAGACTTACGCTTACTGGACGGAAGCGAACTCCGGAAAACCGAAGCTTTTCCGGGTGGAACTGCTCTATCGCTGACCCGCCTCGGACGCGCTTGGCAACGAAGTCAAGCGGCCGAACCAGGTCTGTCGGTTTTGCCGTCGAAGCGACGGGCGCACGACCCATCTCCCTGTATCGTGAAGGTGGCCTACCGATGAATCCCCGAACCCTTCATGCATTCGCCGTTCTTGGCGCCCTCTCCATCCCGATGTTCGCCGCCTGCGCGACGGACGAATCGCAGGCGGGCGTGCAGGTTTTTGTGACGTCGGACATCGCCGCGCCGGTCGACCTCAAAGAAGTCGGCCTGATCGTGCGCGGTTCCGAGAGCCCGCACACGGTGCTCTACGCGCGTCGTTGGCTCGTCCGCGAAAAGGCGGCGATTCAGCTCCCGGCGACCTTCGGTATCGCCCCCAGTGGCGGCGCCACGTTTACGATTGAAGTCGTCGGGTATCGCGACGACGGTGCCCGGCGGGTCCCCTTCGTGCTCGCCTCGGCGACGGTGAAGCCGCCGGAAGCGAGCGTGCGACGCCTCGATATTCCACTCTATTTCGATACCTGGGGCTCCGCGAAAGAGGGGAGCGGCGGCGGTCTCGCCCTCCAAAGCCTCGACGGGGAGCGCGGCTATTCCGACGGCCTCGATTACAGCCGCCGCTGCCCCTTTGGGACGACGGCGCAGGGCACGGGTTGCGTCGCCGACGCGCGAAATGCCGACGATCTCCCGGTTTGGAACGCCGAGGAGGCGTTCGGTGCGTCGTCGGCGGCAGCGGGGCGTTGCTTTGACAGCGCCTGCTTCACGTCGGGAAAACGCATGGAAATGTTCGAGAATTGCAGGGTCGAGGTCGCCGACTCGGTCGGAGTCACCAATATCGCTGCGGAATTTACGCTAGCCGGCACCACACGTCTCGTCCCGATCGCCGCGGGGGGCCAAGCGGGATGGGTACCCGACGGGAAGTTCATCAAGCTCCCAGTCGCGCTTTGCGCCGTGGCTGCACCAGACCCCCAACTCACCGCCGTCTTCGTCGACTCCACATGCAATCCGCGTCCGGCGTCGATGCCGGTCTGTGGCGGGGCAACTGCCCCCCAGAATCCCTACGGCGACCCCTCCCAGCCGCCGCTCACGAGCGCTGATGCAGGCTCGACCGCTACGGACGGCGCCCCCTCGTTGCCGATCGACGCCGGAACCGACGCCCGACCCGAAGGCCCCATCGATGTCCCCATCGATTCCGACGCCGCCGTCGTTGACAGCTCGGTCATTGCGCCGAACCCGAAGGACAGCGGCGTCGTCCCAGTTGTACTCCCTTAATGCACCGTATCTTTTCAGGTTTTCTTGCAGCTGCCCTCGGCGCCGCGGCCTGTTACGAGGCGCCCCCGGCCGCGATCCCCTCCGACGCCGACGGCGGAGTCATCGATCGGTCGAGCGACGAAACGATCCACACGCTCCGTTTGACGCGTGACGAGTACGACCGCACGGTGCGGGATCTCTTCGGACTGAGCACGGAGGGGCCGCGGCCGTCCGATGGGCTTCCCGACGACGATCTCATCGAAGGTCTCCGCTACGGCACGGCCGTTACTGCCCTTCATATCGAGAAGGAGCGCGCCGCCGCCGAGCGCATCGCCACTCAGGTCCTCGACCTGGTCATGTTCGTTTGTGTGTCGATTTCCGACGACGAAGCATGCGGCGAGAAGGTGGTAGAAAAGTTCGCGCCACGCGCATTTCGTCGCCCGTTGTTGGACCGTGAATCGAGCGAGCTCCTCGCGCTCTATCGCTCGCAGGTCCCGTTCGGTCGTCGAGAAGCGGTCCGCACGGTCACCGAAGCACTGCTATTTTCTCCACAATTCCTCCTAAAGGAGCCCCGGCAGGAACCAGCAGCGAACGGATCTTCCGCATGGGATAGCTTTACGCGAGCAAGCCGCCTCTCCTATTTTTTGACCGGCTCAATGCCAGATGATGCGCTCTTTATAGCCGCAGCAACTGGGAAGCTCGCTACAAAGAGTGGCGTCCGCAGCGAAGCAATCCGTCTTCTAGATGGTGCCCGTGGACGCGCCTACCTCCCAGAACTCTATCGGCAGCTTTTCCGGAGCGAGCGAATCGCGGGAATTGGCCGAGACGCTCGCCTCTATCCGGGACTCACTCCCGCGGCGGCGGCCGATCTCGCGCGGGGTTTTGATGCTTTCTTACGCGATGCCATCCTCGGGACGTCGAAGGAAGCCCCGGGGACCGTCGACACGCTCTTTCGAGGAAAGCAGATCTACTTTACAGGGACGACGGCGCCGCTTTTCGGCGTTCCAGGGGCCTTCGATGCGCAGCCGCGCGGCGTCCCCTTCGAGCCGGACCTGCGCGGCGGAGTCCTCCTTCAACCAGGATTTCTCGCCCTCCAGGCGCGTTTCGATGGGTCGGACCCGATCCATCGGGGCGTCTTCGTCCGTCGCCAGATCTTGTGCGGAAATCTCGCGGATCCGCCGCCGAATATTCCCGTTCAAATTCAGTCAGCTATCGATGCATCCGTCCCTACGACACGGCAGCGGTTTTCTCAGCATACCGATCCGAGTCATCCTGCCTGTTACAGCTGCCACCAAGACATCGACCCGATCGGTTTTGCTTTTGAAGGCTTCGACGGAATCGGCCGCTCCCGAACGACGGAAAATGGCGCATTCGTTGATACGTCCGGGCAAATCACTCACACATCCGCCACGGACGGCCCCGTCGCGAATGCCCAAGAAATGAGTGAACGATTCGCGACCTCGCCCGACGTCGCCCACTGCATGGCCCGGCACACCTGGCTTTGGGCACTCCGTCGCCCCCGAACGGCCGGCGACGACGCCGTGGTCGACCGGCGTTTCACCGCCGTTCTCATGCAAGGCGACGCAACTACCGGGGATTTGCCCGGATTTCGGTCACTTGCCCTCGCTATCGCGACCGACGATGCGTTCCTCGGCCCGGAGGCGGCGCGATGAAGCTCACCCGGCGAAACACGCTCGTTGGACTCGCGGCCCTGGCTGGCGGAGCCCTCGCTCCTGGCCTCTCGCGGCGAGCCGAGGGGGGCGATCCGGCGCCGCGAAAGCGTTTTGTCGTCTGGTACACGCCGAACGGCACCTGGGAATCGGCGTTTCGGCCGACCGGCGGCGAGACGACATTCGTGCTTCCGGAGATCCTCGCCCCCCTTGAACGCCACCGCGATCAATTGCTCCTTCTCGGCCCCGCAGCCGCCGACCGTTTCGAATTGGGCGCGCTTGGACGCCGCGGAGACGCGGCCGCCGAACGGGGAATTTCCATCGTGGTAGAGCCGGGGGTCCGCTCGGAAGGGCATGGAAACCTGAAACATTTGACCGGTTGGGCCCCGCAGCTGATCGACGGACTGGCGCACCCCGGCGGCATCTCTCTCGATCAACGCATCGTCCAAGCGCGAACAAACAACGATCTAATTTCGAGCCTAGAGCTCGGGATTCGAATGGAAGGGACGCTCGATTCCTACCTCGCCTGGGAGTCGATCGCCCAGCGTCGGGAGATTGAGAGCGATCCGCTGGCCGCCTACGAGCGCGTCTTCGCGACCGGGCGTACGGACGATCCTCGAAGCGTCGCACGCGATGCCCGGCGCGCCGCCGTCCTAAAGTTCGCACAATCGCAAGTGGGGGCGATGCGCGAGCGCGTCCCCGCCACCGACCGGGATCGCCTCGATCGGCGCGCTGCGGGAATCGTCGCGCTTCAGCAACGCCTCGGGCGCTCGGCCTCGTGCGTGCCGCCGCCCTCGCTCCCCGAAGATGATGCGTACTACCGCGAAGATTTTCAACATTTTGAGCGAATGCCGCTCGCCGCTGCCGCCCAGCTTGCGACGATGGCTGCGGCGCTCGCGTGCGGGATCACCCACGTCGGTCTCCTGCAATTCACCTGGTCGGCCGCCTTCGGGTCCCACCCGTGGCTCGGAATTTCCGACAGTCATCATCAGCTCTCCCACGACGCAATAGCTGGCGGCGTCGCTGCGCCGGAAGCGGTCGCGAAACTCGTCGCGATCAATCGCTGGTACATGGAGCAACTGGCCCATTTTCTCGATCTGCTTGCCGGCTATCCGGAGGTCGATGGAAGCTCGGTGCTCGATCACACGACGGTGCTCGTCATCAATGAATTGTCGGTCGGCGCCTACCACACCCACCAGAATATGCCGTGGTTCCTCGCCGGGAACAGCAAAGCGCGTGGCGGCACACTTCGGACGGGTCGCTACGTCACGCTCGCGAATCGAACACACCAAGATCTCCTATTGAGCTGCCTGCACAGCCAAGGAATCTTTGATGACAGTTTCGGAGATCGTCGCTTCTGCACCGGTCCGATTCAGGAATTGTTCTAGGACTCAGAGCCGCGCCAGGATCGATTGGGCGAGATCGTCGACATCGACAGGCTTTTCAAAGCGAAGGTCCCAGCGCCCGCCGCTCGCGCTGTCGGCGGGGGCGCCGCTGACGACGACCCGGAGCGATCGAAGGGGGGCGAGGAGGGAAATTCCGTTGCCGTCCGGAAGCGCCGCATCGGCGACAACAACTGGAAATTGCTGGCCTCCCAGCGCCTCGCGGGCCGCCGCACAGGAGGTCACGGTCGTCACCAAGAAGCCGTGATTGGGGAGGACCGTCTCCAAGAGCAGCAGGAAGTCTTCGTCGTCGTCGACGTACAACAGGGGGACGGGCTGCGCGCGAGTCGGTTTCACGGAAGCTCCAACAAGAGGGTGGATCGTGGCTCCGAAGGCGGCCCTTCAATCGTGAAACTTCCCCCCATTTGGTGGGCGCCGAGACGCAGCAAGGCAAGGGGAACGTGGTCGTCTTCGGCGAGGTCGTCGACAGAGGTGAGGCGCCCGCGTGGATGTAACGGAACTTCCAGGCGAAATGTCAGTGCGTCTTCCATGTTGGGCCCGGTGGCGGTCTTGCCCTGAACACTGACATCGAGGTGGGACGGGCCGTGGGCGTGACGAAGTCCGAGCGCCAGGAATTCGGCAAGTACCGCGGAAAATAGCCGGGGAGGGAGCGGTTTTACCCAGGGAATTCCGTCGCTTCGAACGCGGACGTCCGGGGCGATCAGCGGGTGCCTCGGCCCAAGGGCGTTCGCCTCGGCGACCGCCCGAACGACCGCGTCGGGGATCCCAAGCGGCATCACCGTTTCCAAATCGCTCTTTGTGCGCAGGCGATGCACCGCCGCCGCCGTTTCTGTTCGCCGAAGCAGCCGCGCGAGCGTCCGCACGCCCGCCTGCGCAAGCGGGTTTGCGCCGTCTTCGGGGGCGAGTTTCGCGAGGGCGAGGAGCGCCTGCGTCCCGGTGCCGACGGCGCCACGAACGTCGTGGACGACGCGGTCAAACAGTTCGAGATCTTGGTCGGTCACGATGCGCTCGCCGCTCCGAGGGCATTCGAAGAATGTTCTTCTTTTTCGGGATGCTCAAAGTGCTTTCGCTTCTCGGCGCGGAAGAGATCTTCCGCGTCGTAGCGCTCGAGCTTCCGGTACAGAGTTCGACGGTCGACACCTAAGAGAACAGCGGCCTTCGATTTGTTCCCCCGCAGACCTTAATCACGCGGCGGATGTAACGTTTTTCCAGCTCCTCGACCGGAAGGATCTCGGTCGTCTCATCGATGGCGACGACGAACTGATCGGGCACGTGGCGTTGAATCTTCTCCGGAAGATCGTCGGCGGTTACCGCATTGAAGCGCGCGAGCGCAATCGCCCGTTCCATGCAGTTCTCCAGCTCGCGCACGTTCCCCGGGAAGTCGTAGGCTAAGAGCTTTTCCGCCGCCTGGGGCGAAAGAGACGCGACCGCTTTTCCAGAGCGCCGTGCGAACTTCTCGAGAAAATAGGAAGCGAGATCAAGAACATCGGCACCTCGCGCTCGCAGCGGCGGGAGGTCAATGCGGACAACGTGAATACGGTAGTAGAGATCCTCCCGGAAGCGCTTGTCGTAGACATCCGTTTCAAGATCGCGATTCGTCGCCGTAACGAGCCGCGCATCAAAGGGTGTTTCTTGGTTCGAACCGACGGGGCGCACCGTGCGTTCTTGGAGAGCGCGTAAGAGCTTCGGTTGAAGTTCTAACGGAAGTTCGCCAATCTCATCGAGGAAGAGCGTTCCGCCATGGGCCTCAAGGAAGAGCCCGCGCCGTTCGCTCCGTGCGTCTGTGAATGCTCCTCGGGTGTGCCCAAAGAGTTCACTTTCGAGGAGCGTTGCCGGCAAGGCCGCGCAATTGATCGCCACGAAGGGACCTTTCCGGCCCGACGCATCGTGAAGCGCTCGCGCGATTCGTTCCTTGCCCGTGCCGGTCTCTCCATGAACCAAAATACTCGCATCACTCGGGGCGACCCGCTCAACAAGCTCGTACACTTTGCGCATCGCGGGGCTCTTCCCAACAATGCCCCCATGCCCGATGGCCGATCCCCCCTGCCGGAGGCGAAGGAGTTCCTGTTGGAGGCGCCGCTCGTTGGCTGCCCGGGAAACGGCGTGCGCAAGTACTTGTAAATCAACAGGTTTTGTTGTGAAGTCGTAGGCGCCCGCTCGGAGTGCAGCGACGGCGGTTTCGAGGCTACCTTGCCCGGTAAGCACGACGACGGGGAGATCGGGGCGAATCTCTTGGACGCGCCGACAAAGCTCGATCCCGTGCATTTCGCTCATGCCGAGATCGGTCACAACAACAGCAAAATCTTCGCTCGCAATCTGGTCGAGCGCTTCATGGGGGGACGTCGTCGTCGTGACCCGAAAGCCGGCCGCCTCGAGCCCTTGGGAGACGAGCGCACAGGCGGCATCGTCGTCGTCTACAAAGAGTATGTGCTCCATCGGGTCTTCGCTCCGACTCCTGGATCTAACACCGCCCCTCGCCAGCCCATCGTGGCAGATTGACTCGGTCGGCGATCTGCCGCGTATTCTTTTTCGCACCCCCCATGCAGGGGGCACCGCCCGCCTCACCGACGTGCTTTCACGGTTGCCTTGCGAGTGCTGGCTGCGCTCGATGTCCCCTCGGCCCCGCGGTTGCGTCTTCTCTCATTGATGAGGTTTTTTGTGCTCTTGGGCAGCATTCGCTTCCGGTTGGCTGCAAGCATTGGTGCCCTTTTGGTGCTCCTGCTCGCCGTATCGTGGACGTTCCACGAGTCCTTTGGCCGTTTCGATCGAGCTGCCCAGGGGGCGCGTTCGGCACGAGAGGCCTCCCGAGGCTGTCGCGAATTGTCACGCATGCTGGTCGATGCCGAGTCGGGCCAGCGCGGCTATGTGATCACTGGGCGCGAGGAATACCTCCGCTCCTACCGGGAGGCGCTCCGTCGCAGCGACGCCAACCGCATCGACGTCCGCAGCGCTCTCGCCACCGATCCGATCCTCGCTCAGCGCAGCGATTCGCTCGATCGTCTCGTCGGGCGCAAGCTCGATGAGCTGGCGGTGACGATCACCGTCCGCCGCACCGAAGGCCAAGCGGCCGCTACCAAGCTGGTGGGGGCCGACGATGGTCGCATTTTGATGGACGATATTCGCGTCGAACTCGACGGGATTATGGCTCAATTGGATATTGAGGCCGCCGGAATTGAACGCACACTTGTTATTGAGCGCGACAAGTTCGATCGGGTGCTGTTTGTCGCCGCTTTTGGCAGCATTATCCTCTTCTTGGCCGTCGGAATCATCCTCTCCAAGAGCATCACCGGCCCGCTCGGCGAGCTCGCGCTTGCCGCGAGACGCATCGGCGAAGGGCGTTTTGACGAACGGATCCCGATCCGCGGAGATGACGAAGCAACGTCTCTCGCACGCGCCTTCAACGACATGGCTTCCCAGCTCGCATCCGCACGAGCGATTTCGGAAGAACATGATTGGATTCAGGAGGAACTCGCAAAGATCTCGGTGTGGCTACAGGAGTGTGCAACCCTCGAAGAGCTCGGTGAAAAGGTACTTTCCCCGCTGGTCCTTACGCTCGGTGCAAGCCAGGGAACCCTCTTTGTTCGTGGGGAAGACGATGGAAAAGCCCTCGAGCGCCGGTGGGCGTTCGCCGATGATGAGAAGCTTCCACGACGGATCGCCTATGGTGAGGGCCTCGTCGGCGCGGTTGCCCGCGACGGGAAGCCGATTGTCCGAGATGGCTGCGACCTAGGGACGGTCCTAACCGGCACCGGAATCGTTACACTTCGAGCGGTTGCGCTCGTGGCGGCCCGTTTTGAAAACGAAACTTTTGGCGTCCTGGAAGTCGGCGTCACGACCCCGCTCGCGCACCGCGCCGAGGAACTCCTTCGTCGCACCGCTGAGCCGCTGGGTCTTGCCCTACGCGCCTTCCGTACCCAGGAAGCGCTCCGCCGTGCGCTCGCCGCTGCCCAGGTTCTTTCCGAGGAGCTCAAACGCCATACCGACGAACTTATTGCTCGTGGTCATCAGCTTCAAGAAGCCAACATTACGCTCGAAGACCAGCGCGCAGAGCTTACTCATTCAGAAAAATTGCTTCGTGTACAGCAGCAAGAACTCTACTCACTCAATGAAGAGCTGGAGGAGAAGGCTCAGCTTCTCACCGCGCAAAACAGTGAATATGAGCGAAAGAACAAGGAACTAGAAGCGGCGCGTGCCGAGCTTGGTTCCAAAGCAGAGCAGCTCGAAAAGGTCTCCCGCATCAAGTCTGAGTTCCTTGCAAACGTTTCCCACGAGCTAAGGACGCCCCTAAATAGCCAGCTCATTCTTTCGAAGATTCTCGTCGAGAACAAAGATGGGAACATGAGCGAGAGGCAGGTCGACTACCTCCGGACAATCTACACAGCGGGGATCGACCTGCTTCGCCTGATCGATGATGTCCTCGACCTCTCCAAAATCGAGTCGGGCCGGCTAGACGTTCACGTCGCGCCGATCACTGTCTCTGCGCTTGCGAGCACCCTCGACGGGACCTTCTCCGTGATGGCGCGCGAGAAAAAACTCACCTTCGAAGTCGTCGTCGCTCGCGAGGGGGAGGTGGTGACCGACGTGTCGAGGCTCCGGCAAATTCTCACCAATCTCGTTGGGAATGCGCTCAGGTTTACGCACGAAGGTGGAGTGTGTGTGCGTCTGTCGGCGCAGGAAAATGTATTTGTTGCAACCGTTGAAGATACCGGAATTGGCATTCCGCCCAATCAACAAGAGTCGATCTTTGAACCCTTCCGGCAAGGGGACGGAAGCACCAGCCGCGCCTACGGGGGGACGGGCCTGGGACTCTCGATCAGCCGTCAATTGGCCACGCTTCTTGGGGGCACGATTCGGCTCGTTCGGAGTCAGGCGGGCGACGCGCACAACGGCGATGGGCGCGGTCGTCGTGGCTCTATGTTCTGCGTGCGCCTCCCCCCGGGAATTGTACCAACGAGACTCCGACGGGCATGGAGGGAGTGCCATCCGGGCCGAATTCGTGCCCCCGGTCGCACAGGAGGTTCCGTCGCGAGAGGCGGCGGGCCCCTCGAATTTGTTGCTGGAAGCGTCGCGCGAAACCGCGCCGGCGAACTCTCTGACGGCGTCGCGAGAGGTGGCGGGCCCCCAAGCGCCGCCAAGCGCGCGCGCTCCGCGATCGTCGTCGACGCTCCTTCGGGTTCGCCCCGACAGCCCCTTGCAAGGGGCCGCCGCGACCGCCCGGCCCGTTGCCGGCAGCGACGGTCGAAGCCTCTTTGAGTGGTCGCTCGCCGGCACGCTCGTTCCGTTCCGGGGCCCTCGCGACGGGCGCCCGCTGTGGCGCGCTGCCCTTGGCGACGAGGGGAACT
>DYPH01000134.1 GCA_020720045.1 Sorangium cellulosum
CGCGGAAGCGCGCCGCGCGCGAGGCTGCTTCACGAAAGTGGTCGCGCGCGCCGCCGGCATCGCCGCCGGCGTGCGCGACCATCCCCGCGAGGCCCTGAGCCCGCGTCTCCTCGTCGGAATCGCGTGCGGCGGCAAGCAGCGCGTCGCGCGCCTCCGCCGCCGCCTCCAGGTCACCGCGCCGCCATGCCTCCAAGAGTCGCAATTCGGAACATGCAAAATACACATATCTGGCCATGTGCAGCCCACGAACGGGCAACGCGGCGAGCGCGGTCTGAACCCCCAACATATCGCCGCGATCAAAAGCAATTCTTCCGCGAATCGCTTCGGCAAAAATGCGATTTTCCCCCGAAATATCTTGGGATTCAAGCGCGGCAGAAATTGTCGTTTCTGCCGCCTGCGTAGCCCCCGCGCGGCGGAGAAGTTCCGCTCGGAATAGCCGCTCGGAGGGGCCGTCACCAAGGAGAAGGAGCGCGTCTTCATCGAGCCCATTGCGGCGAGCAAGCGCTCGGGCCGCCAAACGTCGCAACCCCCCGCTCCCCTTTCCGGCAAGAATCGCATCCCGAGCGGCCGTAAGCTCTCCAGTACTGGGCGACGGGCCTGCAAGCGCAACCGCGAGCAGAGAGACGTCATCCGGGTCAACACTGCATGAACCGTCGCTGCACTCAGACCCGCCCTCGCCCAACTCTCCAGCGCGAATTTTTGCCGCCGTTCGGTCACTGAACCCGCCAGCGACTAGCCAATCTGCAAGCGCCGCATCGTCCTCAAAGCGATCTCCAAGGAGCCCTCGGTGGAGCGCGGCCCGCCCAAGACTCGCCAGCATCCAGCGCCCGCGGTCGCGCACGGAGAGCCCCGAGTATTCTTCCCTTGATAAATTCGCCGATTCCAACGATTCATCAAGCGCGGGAATCGAGCGAAGATACCGCTCCGCCCAGACGCGGGGCCGACCAGTGAGCGCCAGCACCGGCCGGCGGTCCAGCGCGGACGCGGCGAACGAAAGCCACGCACGGGCCACGCGGTCGGAGTCGTCTTGGATCGTCACGGCGCCAACCGCGGAAGGCGCAAACCGGGCCGCAAGAGACGCGGCAGAGGGGCGCTGTGACGGCTCGGCGGCAAGCAAGAGCGAGACGGCAAGGGGGAGGGGTTCCGTCACGCGCTCCCTAGAA
Organism: Sorangium cellulosum; assembly: GCA_020720045.1. Lineage (GTDB taxonomy): Bacteria > Myxococcota_A > Polyangia > Polyangiales > Polyangiaceae > JAAFHJ01. Next base: position 1,164 of record DYPH01000134.1, read on the forward strand.
AACCAAGCCTTTACGGCAATTTCCGGGTCGCCGGTCCGCCGAAGCAGCTCGTCAACGTTCACATCGATGCAGCTTGCGACCACGAGGCCAAGCGCGAAGAGGTCGGCATCGGCCGCCGGCGCCGTCGGGAGCGGCCGCGGAAGGAAGGCCGGTGTCCCCCCGTTGAGGGGTGCGCCAAACGGTGCAGCGAGCCCGAGGTCGACGAGTTCGAACCGCACTTGGAGCGCCGAATCGTCACTAACAAGAATATTCGCCGGCTTCACGTCGCCGTGACGAAGCCCAGCCCCGTGCAAGGACGCGAGGGCCCGGGAGACTTGCCCCAAGAGAGCACTCGCAAAATCATGTTTATTTTTAACACGTTGTAGTTCCATGCTCGAAAGCGAATCCCCAGGAACGTAGCGGCGAAGGAGGACCGCCGTCCCGACCGCGATCGCCGGATGCGTCGAACGAACGACTGTTGTCAGCGCTTCCGGGACCGGGAAATGCGGAGAGAACGCGCGCGCCGCCCAGCGCGCCTCTGCGGCAAGCGCCAACGCCCCGACGCCTGGTCGCGCACACTTGAGGACGAGCGGAAGCGCATTGCCTTGGGGCTCGGCGACGAACCGGGCCGCCCGATAGAGGTCGCCAGCAGCTCCGCCGCCGAACACCGATGCACCAACGGCGAGGAGGGGCCCGCCGTCCGTGAACGGACGCGCCAGCTCGACGAGAAACGTCAACTCTGTTGCATCGACAGCACCAACACCATCCGACTTTTTTCGGCCCATTCCCACAGTCAACCTGGACCAAGCCAACTTTGCAACCAAGTTGGCAACGGCGATGCGCTCGCATGGGGCGCCACAAACGGCAAGCGCCCCGCCGGAAAATTCCGAAGGGGCGCAGCGGGAAAAGCCGAACTAAAATCTAGAATTTAATTCCATTTTCCAAGCGGTGCTTCCACCACTTGTAGACGAAGAGCGCCGCCGGCACGGCAGCCACCGCCGCGACAACCGGTGGCGCGATGACAGCTGCTGCGACGACGCCCGCCGTTGCCGCTCCGGCGACCATCCCCTTGTTGCGCGACTCATCGAGAACCGATTGGCGACCCTTCATGACAATACTCCTTCTTCCGGAGGCTTGCGCGTCGCCGGAAAAAAGGCAAGCGCACGGTTCAACGGTCGACGACCTTGAAACGTATGTGTTGCACACGTTGCAGCGTTCGTTACAGTCGCCCCATGCAGCGCCCTGCCCCCTCCTCGAGTCGCGCCCTTGCCGCCCTCGCCTACGTCGTTGGCCCGGCTCTCGTTCTCGACGAAGCGCTTCGCATCGAAGCAGTGGCCGAGGGTGTTGAGGAACTCCTTGGTTTTCCTGTACCCCTTGGTGCTTCCGCACCAAAAATTCTGTGTGGCTCCCGCCTCCAGCGCCCCGTCGCCGAAGCGCTTGCCGCCGGGCGTGCGGCGCGTGCGTTCGTGCCGCGCGGCGGCGATGACGCCAGTTTCTTGGACGTCCGCGCGAACCCGCTCCCCGGCGGCGGGCACCTCGTGACCTTGGCCGTCGCGGCCATCTCCGTGGTGGAAGGCCCCGTCGAGTTTCATGGCATGGTCACACAGAGTGCCGCCATGAAAGAGGTTTTTAGAATCATTGAAAAGGTGGCAGCCCGCGACTTTACGATTCTGGTCCGCGGGGAAACCGGGACGGGAAAAGAGCTAGTCGCTGGGGCCATTCACCAACTGTCGAAGCGGCGAAAAGGCCCTTTCCGAGCGCTGAATTGTGCGGCGCTCCCGCCCAATCTTCTCGAGAGTGAGCTCTTCGGACACGCCCGCGGTGCGTTCACTGGGGCGGTGAAAGATGTGCAGGGCCATGTCGAGCTCGCCGACGGCGGAACGCTCTTTCTCGACGAAGTGGCCGAACTCCCTCTTGAACTCCAGGCAAAGCTTCTTCGTGTGATTGAAACACGCACCGTCCTGCCGGTGGGCGGCCGCAAGGCGATTCCGGTCGACGTGCGAATTGTGTCGGCGACCCATCGCTCGCTTCGAAAGGAGGTCGAGCAGGGGCGCTTCCGAGCCGACCTCATGTATCGACTTCGCGTCATCCCGATCTTCCTCCCTCCCCTCCGCGATCGGCCCGGCGATATCTCGCTGCTCGCGGAGCGTTTTGTTGCAGAATTTTCAAAGGATGGCGAAGTCGGCGGCGGCGTCGCCGGCATTCGCCCGGAGGCGCTGGAGGCGCTGGAGAAGTACCCCTTCGAGGGGAACGTTCGCGAACTCCGGAATGTGCTCCAATACGCCGCCGCCCTCGGCGACAGCCCCTGGATTCGGCGTGAAGACCTGCCCGCCGAGGTCCGCGAGGGGGGCTCTGCGCCAACATCTTGGGTCGCCCCGGAAGGGCCTCGCGGCGCAGAAAGCGCTGCGGAAACACGTATTCGTCAAGCGCTGGTCCACGCCGGTGGAAGCCGAGAACGGGCCGCCAAGATCCTTGGAATCAGTCGCGTCACTTTGTGGCGAAAGATGAAGGAGTTTGGGCTGGCCGCCGATCCGGAAGAACATGCAAGAGGGCAGCACCTCTAAAGGTGCCGCCCTCTTGTCCCGAAGTTCTACAGCGCGGCCTAACCGCCAAAGAGCTTCTTGAAGAACCCATCTCTTGAGTCATTCTTCTCCACTTTTGAATGCCCTTGGCAACGGTCCTCCGGCTTCACATCACCGAGAACTTGTTCCACGTGGCGGCCGCAGCCGGCAAAGGTTGGTTTTCCACACGTGCTGCACTGAATACGTTGGCACATTTCGGTATTCCTTGAAAGAGTTAGACGCCCCTCTACAATCGTAGATTCCTTCAGGCGTTACGGGTGGGCTGAGGCCGCGACTTTCTTCTGAACCTCTTCCATATTTAGCCCTCGGACCTGCGAAATAAGGTCTTCGAGAGCTGCCGGCGGAAGAGCGCCGGGTTGGGAGAAGACAAGGACGCCATCTCGAAAGATCATGAGCGTCGGAATCGAGCGAATACGCAGAGCCCCCGCGAGTTCTTGCTCCGCCTGGGTGTCGACCTTTCCAAACTGAATGTCCGGGTGGCGGGCCGCCGCCGCTTCGAAAACTGGGGCGAAAGCGCGACAGGGGCCACACCAAGAAGCCCAAAAGTCGACGAGCAAAATGCCCTTCTTCGGGATCGAGGTTTCGAAGGTCTGTGCGGTGATTGAGAAGGTCTTCATCGTCATTCTCCGAGGCGTATTTCGTTTCGCCCGTCCGTAACCCCGGTTGGCGAGGGTGCCAACCGCCTGTCTTTGGGGGCGGCTGTCTGTGCCGAAGCGGACCACCTCCCCCCTTCGAACGCCGTGCCAAGCGAGGCTCGTCGCAAGAAGACATTGTAGTTGCAGAGTTTTCCGGGGTGCGCATCCGTCGGATGCAACGCGACGTACCGAATCATCGGTCGACACGTTTCATCGTCGTTTCACCTGGATTCGCCGTCGATCCGACGCCTGCGACAATTCACCGCGCATGGCGTGCGTTGACCCTCCGGGTGCCGACGACCTAAGGGAACCCGCATGCGCCCCGCCGTTTTCGCCCTCTCCCTCGCCGCACTCCCCGTCGTCGGCTTCGCCGGCACCGCCTGCAGCCACTCCGACGAGACCGAGACGGCGGCGGCCGACATCGCGGACGTCAACTTCGAGGAGGGGGCCTCCGACGAAGCGCTCGAGGCGCTGCTCGCCAAGCCGATCAACGTCGCGAAGTCGGTGCCGGTGACGGTGCCTGCTGCCAAGCAGGTGTTTCCCAAGTCGCCGGTGCCGTTCTTCACCTGGGAAGAAGCGAAGACCGCCGCACTACCGATGAAGAAGTCGGTCTCGCCGTCCCATTTTTTCGTGTTTGAACGCGATGCCTGGGCCCACGGAGCGCCGATGAACGGTGCAGGCTATTTTCTTGTATTTAAGTCAAAATCGGGAAGTCTTGCCCGCGTATTCACAGGAACGAAGAGCTACCTTCCGACCGCTGATGTGTGGTCGAAGCTCGTAGCCGCCAAAGACGTAACCCTGACCATTACGGCCGGCGTCTTTGAGGACAATGCCCTCGTCGCCGGGTCGGGCCCCTTCGTGAGTGCGACCATCCCATTCACGGTGACGCCATGACGCGGCTCCTCGGGACGGCTCTGATCGCGTGCGTGACGGTCGCCTGCGTCGCCGACGACGGCGCTGCCGCGACCGGCGCCGTCGATGCCGAATACACCAGCGAAGCAGGGCTGGTTTCCGTGCATATTGCAGCAAATGACCTCCGCGTCGGCGGCGGCAACGAGCTCCGTGTCACCGTACCGCCCACCGCGGCGGCGGTGCGTCTGGTCGCCGCAAGCGCGTTCATGCCGGCCCACGGACATGGCACCGATGCGACGGTGGTCGGCGACGATGGCGCTTATCGCGCAGACAATATTGTCTTTTTCATGCCCGGCCGTTGGGAGCTCCGCCTCGCCTTTTCCGACGGAACCCGCGAGGACCGTATCCGTTTTTACATCGACGTGCCGTGAACGCCGTCGCTCGCCGCCGAGTCCTCTTGGGCGCCCTTTTCGTGGGTCTTGGAGCGCCGCGTGCCGCCGACGCATGCGGTTCGTGCCGCAGCCCCTCCGGGCCAGGTAGCGCCGTCATTGCGCCGTGGGAGTCGCTCGGTGTCGTCGCCACCGCCACCACCCGGTATGCGCTCGGCGCCTACGGGGCGAACAGTCGTTTCTCCCGCTTTTCTTCCGGGGGCGTAGCTACGGAGGAGCTTGGCCTTGGCGTCGGTTACCGCCCTCTCTCTCCCGTGGAGATCGCCGTTCTCGGCGGCGTAGCGCGGGAACAGGTGCATCTTCCACGCTTCTCGACGAAGCAGGGATCGCTCGCGGACAGCCAAATCCGCGTCCGTTGGGAGCCGCTCGTCGAAGCGCCCCTCGACCTCCCCCACCTCCCCAAGCGACCGTCGGTCGGCCTTGCGTTGACGACGCGTTTGCCGACGGGGACCGTGTCACGGAGCGGACTCTCCTCGGGGGGCGTCGGCTCCACCGCGGCAAGCCAAGGGCTCGGTGCCGCCGAATTCGCCCTTTCCGCCGACGTTCGCAAGACGTTTGCACGAAAGGTGCAATTTGCAGCTATTGCGGAAGGGGCTCTTCGCACCCCCGACACGACGCTTGGCCTCCCCCGAGCCCTCGGGCCACGCGGGGCGGGGCGCCTCCTTGCCCTCTGGTTCGCCTCGCGCCATGTGACGGCCGGCATTTCCGTCGACGCCGCCTTTGAGAGCGACGTCCGCTACGAGGGGGCCCGGGTCCGGGACAGCGGCCAGCGCTCGGTCGGCGTATCCTCGTTTGTCGGCTGGAAATTCGAGAGCGGTTTTCGCGGCGGTACGGCGATCGCTTACACTCCCGGCATCGATGGGCTCGGCAAGAACGCCACGAGCGCCGTAGGCCTTACCGTCTCTCTTGGCTTTGCCCGATGAAATTTTTCTCGCAAATTTTGCCACTTACGCTCCTGGTACCGCTTGCGTGCACCACGCACACAACGGTGGAGCCCTGGGACGGTGGCGTCGCCTTTCCCGACGAGAGGCCGGCGATTGCGCTTCCGGCGGGGGCGGTCGGGTTTGTGAGCAACAGTTACTCGGACTCGATCACCGTCCTCGACCCCGCGGCAGGACCGGCCCCTAACGCGTTGAAATCGCTAACAACGGTTGGCGTCGGTCGCGATCCTGTCGCCGTTGATGGCCCCCACCACCTCGCCGTCGATCGTCGACCAGGTGGCGGCGGATATGTGTACATCGCATTAAGTTACCCTTCCGACACACTCACGCTGGGGCCCCACGCCGGCCACGGGACGAGCACGCGCCTGGGGTGGCTGCAGGTGCTCGCGCTCCCGACGCTCGCCCCCGTCTTTTCGGGCTATATGGACGAAAATCCAGGCGATATCGTTCTTTCGCAGGACCGTAGCCGGATCGCGGTGAGCCACTTTAACCTCACCAAGGCCCTCGACCCGAAGGTCGCTCCCGCGGATCGCATCGGCCGTCTTTATGTGTATGATGCATCGACGGTGCATGGAGACTCCACCGGGGATCCGAAGCGAATTCCCGTCTGTCGAGCGCCCCATGGGATCGTTCTCGACGACGGGGGCCATACCGCCTGGGTCGCTTGCTACGGCGAAGATGCGCTCGCCGTCGTCGATCTCGATGGCGGAACGGTAACGAAGACAGTCGCGTTCGTCGCCGCCCCGACCGACACGCCAACCGTCGGCCCGTATGCCCTCGTTCCGTCGACGGCGGGCACCGCTCTCGCGGTCGGGACGACGGAAAGCGCGGAGCTTCGCGTCGTGGAGAAGGGGTCGCTAAAAGAGCGGTTCCCGCCGGTGAAGCTCCCAGGGGCCGTCTATTTCCCCGCCTGGTCGACGGACGATACACGTATCTACGCCCCGACCCAAAAGCCTGATACTCTTCAAGTTTTGGACGGAGCCACCGGCTTACTACGCGGCGGGCGGGCGTTTGCGGACGGGGAGTGCGTTCGCCCCCATGAGATCCGTCTCTCACCGGACGGACGCTCGCTTCTCGTCGTCTGCGAGGGGGATCACAAGACCCCCGGCACGATCGTCGCTCTCGACCGCGAGACGCTGGCCTTCCAACAGTCGCTAGCCGTTGGTCTCTATCCCGATCGGCTGACACTTGCCGAGGCGCCATGAAGCGCGCTTTTTCTTTTGCAATTCTTGGCGCATTCTTTGCCCCTTTCCTCGCCTGCACAACGACGGTTGACCAGACCGCCGTTGAGGCCGGGGCGCTCGCCTTCGAAGACCCCCACTTCGACAGCGCCCCCGCGACGAACTACGCGTCGTGCGCAACGTGCCACAGCGGCACCTCGCCAATCCCTCGTACTTCACGAATTTTTCCCGGCGCCCCCCTTGCTGGCGTCCTCGAGCGAGCCAGCTATTGGGGCGGCGCCGAAGTCGACCTCGCCACCTCGGTGAATCACTGCCGGAGCTCTTTTCAAGGGGCTCCCCCCCCTCGATCGAACGACGGAAGCGGCGCGTAACCTGTACGCATTTCTTCTTTCATTGCCGAAAACAACGACAACAGAGGTCCCGTTCACCGTCGTGCGAAGTGCGATTGACCTCCCCCCGCCGGCCATCCGCGACGAGGCGAGAGGGAAAGCCCTGTACACAGCGGCCTGCGCCAACTGCCATGGCGATGTGCATACCGGGAAAGGGCGCCTTGCCGCGTCGATTCCCATCCTCCCCGAGGACACCATCGCGGAGCACACCTACCTGGGGACGCTCACGGCGACGCGCGTCGTGTTCATTGAGAAGGCCCGCCACGGCGGCTTCCTCGGCTACGGCGGCGTCATGCCTCCGTTTTCGCTGGAGGCGCTGAGCGACGCAGAACTTGCCGATATTCTAGACTATTTAGGCGTTTACTTCCGCTGAACGTCGAGGGCGGTGTGCATGCGCCCGGCGATGGTCGCCCAGGCGGCGTCGAAACCGAAGCCGAAGATGTGCCCGCCGGGGATCTCGACGGTGTCGCAGCGCAGGCGGGCGGCGATACGGTCGCCGTGGGTCTGCCGCGGCGTCACATGGTCATTCCGCCCCACGACGACGACGGCGCGGTCGCCGGTGAGGCGCGGCTCGCGAGCCAGCGGGTCGATGACGGCGTGGAGCGCGTCGAGCTCGGCGGTGTGGCTTGTTGTCCCGTTTTGCTTTGCAAATTCGGAGAAAGAGGCAAGCGGCGTCACCGGCGCGAGGAATGACGAACGCGACGAAACGGAGGCATGCAACGTGGCGAGGTAGCCGCCAAGACTCACCCCGGCGACGCCGACGTAGGGTGCCCCCCGCGCGAGGAGACCACCAACGAGGGCGTCGATGTCGGCAACCCCTTGGCGGACCCCCTCGACGGTCGCCCAAGGGTCGGCGCTGGGGAACGGTGGCTCCATCCGGCGCCCGGCGAGGGCGCGAGGCCCGTGAAAGGGGAGGATCGGCAGGGCGACGTCAAAACCGCTGCGGAAAAGCTGCTCGACGCGCAGGGTGCGCTCTTCGAGGGGACTTCCGCCGCCGAGGTAGCCGTGGATCACAACGAGGGCCGGTCGCGGACGCCCCGCAAGGTAGAGGCGCGCGCGCGCATAGCGATTGTCGCGCGCCGCCTGAAAAAGCCCCTTCGCTTCGGCAGCCAACGGCACGTGGGTCGAGTACCAGGTGACGTCGCGATCGCCGGGGAGCGTAGGGGCGGGATAGCTTGGGAAGAGCTCGGCGTCGCTCTTCGAGGCATAGAAGGCGGCGGCGCGAGCGATCGCCTCCGCAGTACCTACATGCTGAGAATCGCTCGTTTTTGTCATGACGCGCACCACCGACGTAAACGCGCGGTCGATGCCGCCCGCGACGCCGGTGATGAGCTTCGATTTCATCGGAGGCTTCGGTCAGTCGTTGGGCGGGAGCCCGTTGCAGGGCGTGGCGATCGCCGCGCCATCCTTCGAACAGCCACCGGGCGCCGCTTCGCCGAGCGCCCAATGGGCGAACCAGCCCGTCGCCTTGCCGGACGATGCCGGTACGATACCGCCATGGTCCTTCCCCGGCTCGACGCACCACGTCGGCGCAAGTTTGTCGGTCTTTTCGAGGCGATCCTTCGCGCATGAGATGCGGTCGGCGCCGATGGTCGCATCTGCCGTTCCATAGCTCACGACGATCGGCACCATCGCCGCCTTGCCGGTGATGTTCGGACGGTCGCCCGAGTAGCGCGACTTCCACTTCGCGCAGACTGCCGGGTCTTTCGCGTCGGCGCAGGCGGTGTCGTAGACGGCCATTCCGCCGACGGAATCGGCAAAGGTGGGGTCAAAGAGGTCCGAGGCGTAGACGGCCTGGCTCGAGATATCCGGGTAGGCATCTCCGAGGCATTGATTCTCTACGAATTTCTTCGCGGTAGCCTGGAATTCCGGTTTGAACATCTTCACGCCTTCGCCAGGACCGTCAAGGAGTTCCGCTTGCGTGTAGTGGTACCAAACGGCGATCGCGGCAGTAAGTGGTGAGCTTTGAACGGTAATTCCGAGCAGGCTGAGCGCACTCTTGTTCGTGAGAGCACCCCACGAACGGGAAGATAGCCAAAGGGGCGCGTGAACAAACACGCCGGTCACCTCGCCTTCAACCCCGTAATCGTTCGAAAGTGCGAGGGCAGATAGCGTCGTATGTCCCCCCTGGCTGTGGCCAACGAAGAGGTTCTTCGAAGAAATATCGGGGAGAATTTTGCGAATGGCGCGCGTCGCATCGAGCGTCGATTTTGCGACGTCGGCGGCGACCGCGTAGCCGCTCGGAGGGTTCCCGGGAGCACCAAAGTTTGCGTAACCGGCAAGGTCCGGCGTGATGACCGGGAAGCCGGCGCCAACCGCAGACGCGATCATGACGTTGAGCGAGTCGTCGGCCTCCGTCGGGTCGGCCTTCGTCGCTGCGCATTCCTTCCCTTGGCCGCGCGTTCCGCGCGACACCACAACGGCCGGAAGCTTCGACCATTCGGCACGCGGCTTGGTCGGGACGTGGAGCCAGGCGCTGGCGACGACGCCGGTGTTGTTCTTGTCGCCACGCTCGGTGCGGTAGGAAATCCGATAGACGGTTGCACCGCTGGTCACGGCGGGACCGTCGTATTTCGCAGTAGTCAGGAGCTTTTGGAGGTCCTCGACGCTGCGATCAGTGTCCTTCGCGAATTTCACGATGACGCCGCGCTGGGAGCGATCGTACGCGGGGAGCGTCCCCGGGTCGGCGTAGATGGAGTCGATCGAATCCTTCGCGTCGGCCCCGAGGCGGAGGGCGAAGGGATCGGCGGCGTCGTCCGACGAACAGGCGAAGACGGTGGCGAGCATCGGGGCGGCGAGCAAGGCGAAGAGGGAACGGCGCATGGGATTCTCCGGTGTAACCGACGGGGGGCGCTTTGGCGACCGCGACCGCGACTCAAAAAACAGAAGCCGCGCTCAGGAACGAGGCGCGGCTTTCTCTTTGGAATTCAAAGACGTTCAGAAGGAGTAGGTGACGTTCACGTTGATGAGCCCGACTTGGCTCTTGTAGATGCCGCCCCCGCTCGGTGACTTCGACGGCGCCTGAAACTTGAACTGCTGAGCCTCGTTCGTTGAGTCGACATTCAAGAACGCGATGTGGTTGTAGGACCCCGCAAGCGCGACGTGCTTCGAGATCTCATGCCGCACGCCGGCCGCGATGTAGATGCGGAAAGCATCAATCGTCGAAGAGTCGATCGTCGACTTGGGGACGGCCGGTGTCGTGAAACCTAGCGATCCAAAGATATCGGTCTTCTCGGCGACCTTGTAGCCGGGGCCGATACGGAAGCCGACTGCGTCCTTCCAGTTGCGGGGAATGTTGATGATGACGTCATTTCCCGACTGCCCACCAGCAGCGTTGACGTTGCAATCTTTCCCGCGCGCGACAACGCACTGATTCTTAAAGGTACTCCAGCGGACGTACTCGAAATCGGCGCGAAGGTCGGCCTTCTCGCTAATCTTCAACACGCTGCCAAAACGAACAATATCCGGATATTCCTGTAGAAAATCGATATCCGATTTGCTCACCCCGGGCTGGGTACCGAGCCGGGTCGAGAGCGTCCCCTTCATGCGCGTCTCGCCGAAACCGGGTTGGCTCGTGTAGGAAAGACCGAGGTTGAGCCGGTTCGGAATCGCTTCCCAGTAGACACCGGCGGCGGCTCCGAGGTTGACGCCCGTCGCCTGAATCAGCGAGCGACCTTCGATGTTTGTCGAGCCGGCGTTCGTATCGTCACTGCCATCCGAGTTTCGCGCGCGGACGGTGGACACGTGATGAATGATCGGGCTTACGCTTGCGCCGAACGAAAGGCGGGCCGAAGGGATTGTGTACGAGGCCGCGAAGGTGTTGTACGCCGCCACAATGATGCCGCTGATGTTGTGCCAGCGCTGGGGGCCATCGACGGCGCCGGGGAGCGACGAGTTGAGGCCGTCCCGCTTGTCCCAGCTCGCCTGCCCACCGAAGGGGATGTAAAATGCATAACCGGCGCGGAAGTTCTTGGTTCCGAGGTCGCTCGTGACGCCTAGGAACGGCAAACCAATAAGGTTATTGAGCTTTGACGTTCCGGTATTCGACGCGGCATAGTTCGCATCGGTCGGCTTCGATGCGTTCGGCGAGAGGGCCGATGCGGGGCGCGTGTACGACGCGTGCCGGATAAGCAGCGAAAGATCGCCGGTAAGCTGGGTGCCGGTCGTTCCGCCCATCGCCGCGGGGTTGAAGTAGATGGCGTACGGATTCGCCATCGCCGGAGTGCCATAATCGGACCCAAAACGCGCCGCGAGGTAGCCGCTCGCGTGGGCCGTCGACGGGGCGAGCACCGCCGCTGCGGCAACGAGTCCGAGGGGCAGAAGACGGAAGATTTGCGAACGTTTGGACATCGAGCTTCTCACTTCTCCGGAGGGGGCTGGCGATCCGGAGCTTCCGGAGGCAGTTCGTGGGGCACGCCAAAACCGCGGACGCCCACAAGGACCGGGCGGATACACGATCACCGGCGCGATCGGTATGCCCACGCGACCGCAGAACATACTTCGTCTCCTGCGAAAACGTGATGCAAAATCATGACGCGACTCTTCACGCGTTGCGTCACCCCATCAATCGTCATTTCGCATCGCTCCTCACGCGCTGCGTCATCGGTCAAACGCGGAACCTTGCGCCCCGTCCGACCTTGCACAGGCGCGCGCTTCCGCGTACTCCTTCCACGACATGTCGCCGCTCCGTATCGCCGCCGTTGCCGCCCCGCTGACCCTCCTCGCCGTCGGATGCCTCCCGGATCCCGCTGGGGATTTTGAGGAATACAACGCGCGGACCCCTATCGTTGATGCGGGTCCCGTCGACAGCGGACCGCCGGGGACCGCCTTTGCGGAGGCATTCCAGGGGGAATACTTCGCGATTTGCAAGACCTCGATCAGCCCGACGGCTAAGAATTCTTTGCGCTTTTCCGTGACGACGACCTATGCGCCGCCAGGAGCTGCAGCCGGCTCGCTCAAGCTCGTCTTCCGCCCGCTTACGGCAAAGAAGACGACGTTCGCCGCCGCGGACATCGTCGGCTCCCCCATCGACCTCGCTCAGTCGTCGGTCGACAAGGAGGGCGTCGCGAACGTTTCGACGACGGCAACCTTCGACATCCCCGGAATCGCCAACCCGATCACCGGCTCGGCGATCCAGGCCGAGGGCCTGACGATCGCGGCAAAGGTGAAGGCGAAAGAGAAGTTCTGTGCCGACTTCTCGACGAAGCTCATCAAGCCCTACACGAGCGATGTCGTCGCGGAATGCCTCTTCTTGAATCTCGCCGAAGGGGCGGCAATTCCCGAGTTCACCGACGAAGAAGTCAACTGTCCCTGAAACCGAACACCGGTCAGACAGCCGACGAAGAGCCTCCGTATGGGGCTCTTTTTCGTTTGTCTGACGCAGTTTGACGGAAAAATATCCCCTCGATTTCTGAAAGTTCTCATTGGCGTGTTCGGGAATTCCGTGCCAGTTTCGCGACGATGCGTCGCCGCGATATTCTTCTTTTCGCCACTGCTGCATTTGTCCACGTCGCCTGCGGAAGCAGCAGCTCCGACGAAGGCCCAACCGGAGACGGCGGCGCGCCTAACGACGGCGGCCCCTCGGGCGATGGCGGCACCAAAGATGCTGGCATCGATGCTGGGGCGCCCCTCCCGCCGACTTCGCCGGCCGCCGATAGTCACGGGCGCTTCCCGCAGGGGCTCGCCTCCGGCGACCCGCGCCCCGATCGCGTCGTTTTGTGGACGCGCGTGGAGCCGCGAGCGGGAGAATCCGGAGACTATACGGTCGGTTACGTCGTCGCAACCGACGAGGCGCTCACCCAGATTCTTGCAAGGGGCGAGGCGCCGGCAAAAGCCGATGCAGATTCGACCCTTCGTCTAATCCCGACCGGCCTCGCCCCCGCGACGACGTACTTTTACCGCTTTCACGTCACGACCCCGTCGGGCACGATCACCACCCAGGTCGCCCGCGCGCGGACGGCGCCAACCGCCGACGCAGCCACGAAGGTCTCCTTTTGCTTCGCCTCCTGCCAGGACTACATCGGGCGCTACTACCATTCGTGGCAGATGCTGCTGGATGAGAATCCGACGCTCGATTTCGTTCTTTGGCTCGGAGACTACATCTACGAAAGCGTGAATGACTCACGCTTCCAAGCAGACGCCGGGGCACGCGGAATTCGTCTCCCCGATGGCATGGATGCGTCCCCCACCGGTGACGGATCGAAGACCGTCGCGAAGACGCTCGCCGATTATCGATTCCTCTACAAGACGCTCCGTTCCGACGCGAATCTGCGGGAAATTCATCGCCGCTATACGTTTGTAACCTTGTGGGACGATCACGAATTCGCCGACGACTGCTGGCAGGATCACTCCAGCTATTTCAACGAGAAAGATCCGTCTGGCGGATTCACCGACGAGAAAAGCACCCCGCCGCGTGTCGGCGCAAATCGAGCATTCTTCGAATTTCAGCCGGTCGACGTCAGCTACCAGGCGAACGCTCCGTTCCCGAATGACATCACGATCTACCGCAGTTTCCAATACGGTAAACACCTCGATTTGTTCGTGACCGACCAGCGCATGTATCGCTCCGACCACGTGGTCGCCGAAGGGCCAATCGATCTCCTCGTCGGGAAGTTCACAAAGAATTCTTCGGTGGGGTCCCGCTACTTTGTCTTCAAGAGCGGATTCGATAACGCAGAATCGAGCAAGAAGCCGACGCTCCTGGGAGCTCCCCAAAAGGCGTGGTTCCTCGACGCAGTTAAGAAATCCAAGGCGACGTGGAAGCTCTGGGCGAACGAAGTTCAAATGTGGCAACAGGTCATCGACCTGAGCCAAATTCAGGGTGTTCCAAGCTTTTTGAAGACGAAGTTCTACGTGAATTGCGATCAATGGGACGGCTACCGCGGCGAGCGGAAAGAGATCCTGAGCGCTTTCGCTTCCGCTGGCGTCGAAAACCTTGTCGTGTGCACCGGCGACATCCACGCCTTCTTCGCCGCCGAGCTTCACCCCGACTTCGATGCGCCCGGCGCGAAGCCGATCGGCGTCGAGTTCGTGACCGCCGGCATCTCTTCCGCGTCGTTGAAGGCGCTCGTCGCGAACCTGACGGCGAGTGCCCCCTACCTGGCCCCGATCGTCAACTATGTGGTCGACGACGCCGACAACACCCTCAAGGCTTCGAACACCCACCTCCGCTATTCGCAGGCGAATGCGAACGGCCTGTCCCTCGTCACGGTCTCAGAAACCGAAGTAAATGTGACCTTTTTGGCGCTCGCCGGCGACGTCCTGAAGCCCGACTACGCCGGCATCGCAAGCCGCCAGCAGTTCCAAACGAAGGTCGGTACGAACAAAATCGAAGTGCTCTAGGTAGCTGCTCGGAATTGCAATTTACACGGGATGTGATCAAAGCAA
>DYPH01000262.1 GCA_020720045.1 Sorangium cellulosum
GGCTGCGCACGCGCACCATCGCCAGCGAAGTCGTGCCGATGATGTGTGGCTCGGCGTTCAAGAACAAGGGCGTGCAGGCGATGCTCGACAAGGTTGTCGAGCTGATGCCCGCGCCGACCGACGTGCCGCCGGTGGGTGGCGAGCTGGAAAGCGGCGAGCAGGGCGAACGCCGTGCCGCCGACGACGAGAAATTCTCGGCGCTGGCGTTCAAGGTCGCGACCGACCCGTACGTCGGCCAGCTGATTTTCTTCCGCGTGTATTCCGGCGTCGTCAATTCGGGCGACACGATTTACAACCCGGTCAAGGGCAAGAAAGAGCGTATCGGCCGCATTCTGCAGATGCACGCCAACCAACGCGAAGAAATCAAGGAAGTGCGCGCGGGCGACATCGCGGCGGCGGTCGGTCTGAAAGACGTGACCACGGGCGATACGCTGTGCGACCTCGGTTCGCCGATCACGCTAGAGCGCATGGTCTTCCCGGAGCCGGTGATTCACGTCGCCGTCGAGCCCAAGACCAAGGCCGACCAGGAAAAGATGGGTATCGCGCTCGGTCGTCTGGCGCAGGAAGACCCGTCGTTCCGCGTTCGTACCGACGAAGAATCGGGTCAGACCATCATGTCGGGCATGGGCGAACTGCACCTCGAAATTCTGGTTGACCGGATGCGCCGCGAATTCAACGTCGAAGCCAACGTCGGCGCGCCGCAAGTCGCGTATCGCGAAGCCATCCGCAAGAAGGTCGAGCAGGAAGGCAAGCACGCCAAGCAGTCCGGCGGTAAAGGGCAGTACGGCCACGTGTGGATCACGATGGAACCCAACGAACAGGGCAAGGGCTACGAGTTTGTCGATGCGATCAAGGGCGGCACGGTCCCCCGCGAATTCATCCCGGCGGTTGACAAGGGCTTGAAAGAGGCGATCAACAACGGCGTCATGGCGGGCTTTCCTGTGGTCGACGTCAAAATCACGCTGTTTGACGGTTCGTACCACGACGTTGACTCGTCAGAACTCGCCTTCAAACTGGCCGCGATCCTCGCGTTCAAGGACGGGATGCGTAAAGCCAACCCGGTTCTGCTTGAGCCGATGATGGCGGTCGAGGTGGAAACACCCGAAGACTACATGGGGGATGTGATGGGCGACCTGAACCGTCGTCGCGGCATCATCCAGGGCATGGAAGATTCGAATGGGGTGAAGCTCGTCAAGGCTGAAGTCCCGCTGGCCGAGATGTTCGGTTACTCGACCGACCTGCGCTCGATGTCACAAGGCCGCGCCACCTATTCGATGGAATTCAAACACTACACCGAAGCGCCGAAGAGCGTCGCTGAAGCGATCATCGCCAAGAAGTAATCCGGTGCGAAGTCATCCGGCGCACGCATTAAATTCGAACTTACAAGGTACGTAAAATGGCAAAAGAGAAATTCGAGCGGACCAAACCGCACGTCAACGTTGGCACGATTGGTCACGTTGACCACGGCAAGACCACGCTGACCGCAGCGATCACCACCATCCTCGCCAAGAAGTTTGGCGGCGCGGCGAAGAAATACGACGAGATCGATAGCTCGCCCGAAGAAAAGGCACGCGGCATCACCATCAACACCGCGCACGTCGAGTACGAAACCGAAGGCCGTCACTACGCCCACGTCGACTGCCCGGGTCACGCCGACTACGTCAAAAACATGATTACCGGTGCGGCCCAGATGGACGGCGCCATCCTCGTGTGCTCCGCCGCTGACGGCCCCATGCCGCAGACCCGCGAGCACATCCTGCTTGCGCGTCAGGTTGGCGTCCCGTACATCATCGTCTACCTGAACAAGGCCGACATGGTCGACGACGCCGAGCTGCTCGAGCTCGTCGACATGGAAGTGCGTGAGCTGCTGTCCAAATACGACTTCCCCGGCGACGACACCCCCATCATCGTCGGTTCCGCATTGAAAGCCCTCGAAGGCGACCAGAGCGACATCGGCGAACCGTCGATTCACAAGCTTGCCGCTGCGCTGGATAGCTACATCCCCCAGCCCGAGCGCGCGATTGACCGTCCCTTCCTCATGCCCGTCGAAGACGTGTTCTCGATCTCCGGTCGCGGCACCGTCGTCACCGGTCGTATCGAGCGTGGCGTCGTCAAAGTCGGTGAAGAAATCGAAATCGTCGGCATCGTCCCGACCGTCAAGACCACCTGCACCGGCGTCGAAATGTTCCGCAAACTGCTCGACCAGGGTCAGGCAGGCGACAACGTCGGCGTCCTCCTGCGCGGCACCAAGCGTGAAGACGTCCAGCGTGGTCAGGTCCTGGCCAAGCCTGGCTCGATCACCCCGCACACCAAGTTCAGCGCCGAGATCTACGTCCTGTCGAAAGACGAAGGCGGTCGTCACACCCCCTTCTTCAACGGCTACCGCCCGCAGTTCTACTTCCGTACCACCGACGTCACCGGCGCGATTGAACTGCCCGCCGGTACCGAGATGGTCATGCCGGG
Organism: Sorangium cellulosum; assembly: GCA_020720045.1. Taxonomy (GTDB): domain Bacteria; phylum Myxococcota_A; class Polyangia; order Polyangiales; family Polyangiaceae; genus JAAFHJ01. The sequence continues at coordinate 2,464 of DYPH01000262.1, forward strand.
CGACAACGTTTCCATCACCGTGGCGCTGATCCAGCCCATCGCGATGGACGAAGGTCTGCGTTTCGCGATCCGCGAAGGCGGTCGTACCGTCGGCGCCGGCGTCGTCGCCAAAGTCATCGA
>DYPH01000135.1 GCA_020720045.1 Sorangium cellulosum
TCGCGAGGACGTGTCGCACTCCGAAAAGGAGATTCCGAGCAGCTACCTAGGGCGGATCGAGGAACAACTTCGTCCTCGCCCGCTAGGGCGGATCGAGGAACAAGCGACAGCGCATGAGGCGTCATGCTTGTGGCATGCCGATCGGTCGGGGGCAAACGGGATTGCGCAGCACGTTATGCGGGCTCTCGAAGGTGGCGCAGCTCGCGCCGTGGGCACCTTAGCCAGCGGAGAATCCGTTCTCTCCGGGAACCGCTTACAGCTCGAATCGCGCGCCGTGTACGGCGAGCCACTGCTTCCTCGCCGTAAAGTCCGGTATCGCCCTCTCAACCCGCGTCCAGAAAGCCGGCGTGTGATGCGGCTCGATGAGGTGCACAAGCTCGTGGACCACGACGTACTCGATGACCGGGGGCGGCAGGAGGACCGTACGCCAGTGGAAGAACAGGCGGCCGCCCTTGCCGCAGGAGCCCCAGCGGTAGCCGAGGTCCTGCACGGTCACTCCGGTCGGCTCGACGCCGACGCGACGCTGAAAGCTCGCGACCCGTTTCTCAAGCCAAGGCTGTCCGCGCTCCGAGTACCAACGGACGATGTGGGGGCGCCCCTGGTCGGCAGAGGAGCGGAGCATCTTGAGGCGGCCGCGCTCCAGCTTGACCGGCACGTCCTGCTCGTCGACGAGGAGCAGCCGGTAGCTCCGCCCGAGGTAGGGGAAACCCTCGCCGCTGACGAACTGCTTCTTCGGGGCCGGGGGCGCGAGGGCGTCCTTCTCGGCGAGCTTCGTGTAGATCCAGAAGCGCTTCTCGCGGACGAACTGCTCCATCACGCGCGTCGCGCAGCCTTCCGGCGCCGAGAGGAGCAGCTCGCCGCCTCGGTCGACGGTGATCTGCACCGAGGTGCGGCGTGGGCTCCGACGGACCTCGAAGTGCAGGTCGTCGACCGTGAGCTCCTTCACGCGCCCCTCGTCAGCTTCGCCTGGTTCGCCTTGGCGAGATCCATCAGCCGATCAGCGACGGCGTCGGCGCTCTCCAAGTCGACGACGTCGTTGTCGTCGAGGAACACGACGATCTCTCCGCGCAGATCGTCCTGGCGGATGGCGCTCTTCCAGAAGCCGACGTTACTCACTTCGTCACGGATGAGGCGGTCGACCAAGTCGAGGGTCAGCTCTGCGAGCCACTGCTCGTCCTTCTTGGAGATGGGCGCGGTCTTGCTCCGCTCCTCCCTTAGGATGTCGAAGAACGGGGCGTGGACCTGTGGGTCGAGGCCGGGCACGCTGTCCTCTTGCTTGCGTCCCTTCGTGACCTGCTCGACGAACTCCTGGAGCGCGAGGGCGAGCTGCTGCCAGCTATCGCCGAACTTGTTCAGGATCTCCTCCAGCCGCTCAGAGAGCTTCTGGTAGTGGACCGGGTCTTCGTCGAGCTTCTTCGTGATGTGGTGCCGGATCGCGTGCTCCATTTCGGAGGCCTTGGCGCGGTCGGACACCTGGCGGCCGACTTGGTCGGCGAACTTGGCGTCGGTGATGGCGATGGGCGGGATCCGCGGATCGATGCCGAGCGACACAATGTGCTCGTCGATGAGCGCCTGCACCTTGCGGCCGACGCTCTTGTCGAGTTGGGGCAGGCCCTCGCGGTAGCGGTTTCGCGCTCGCGCATAGATTTCGCCGAGCTGCGCGGCATCGCGCACGAACGGCAAGGCTTCGGGGCGAGGAAGCACGAGATCGAGGGTCGCGAGGAACTGCTTCAGCTTGACCGTGAACTCGGCCCGAAGTCGCTCGTCGCCTAGCGCCTCGACGGCGGCCTCCGCGTCTCGGATCGGGTCGACGTTGCGAGCCGTGAAGAGAGCCATCACGCGCGTGTGGCGGTCGCGGAGCTTCGGGATCTCGTCGGCGAGGCTCTGGAGCGCACCTTCGATGTCCTCAGCCGTGTACGCGCTCAGCGCCTCCTTCAGGTGCTTGGCGATGCCGTAGTAGTCGACCACGATGCCGGCCGTCTTGCCGTGGCCGGTTCGGTTCACGCGGGCGATCGCCTGGAGCAGCTCGGCCTCGCGGATAGGGCGGTCGAGATACATGACGCCCTCGATCGGGGCGTCGAAGCCGGTGAGCAGCATCGACTTGACGATTAGGAACGCGAGCGAGTCACGCTTCGCCGGATCACGGTGCTCGAAGGGCCGCTTGAAGCGGGTGATGCGGCTCTCCATTTTGGTGGCGTCGCTCCACTCGCTCCACTCGGGCGGATCGTTGTTGTCCGGCGAGATGATGGCGGCAAATTCGAGGTCCCGAAGGCGGTCGAGCTGGCGGGCGGCGCGAACAGCGGTCCGCAGCTTCTTCGGCTTGCCGGAAAGTTCCAGGTCGTCGAGCTTGCGCGTGGCCGCATCGAGCTTCTCGGCATCGCTTACAAGCGCATCCCTCGCGACGGTCAACGCCGCCTGGTAGCGCACGGCGGCCCGCCGGCTGATGGCGACCAGCTGCGCCTTGAGGCCGTTGGGCAGGATGTTCTCGACGTAATGGCGAAGCACGTCGCCCGCCTTGTCGGCGATGACCTCCTCCGCTTCGAGGATGGCGTACAGCGTGCCATGTTTGCGCTTGAGGGCTTCGCGCTCCTCGGCGGTCATCTCCGGAAACATCTCCGCCAGCTCGTCGTCGAGCCCGGAGGCATTGGAGACGGCGCCCTTCGCATAGCGGCCCTCGTAGAGGATCGGAACGGTGGCACCGTCGGCCTCCGACTCCTTGAGGGTGTAGCGGTCGATGAACTCGCCGAAGATGTCGTGGGTGCGCTTCTTGTCGCCCATGATGATGGGCGTGCCGGTGAAGCCGATGCGCGCGCAGTTTGGCAGCGCCTGGAGCAGGGCCGCGTGGAGCGCGCTCCCGTGGCTCCGATGCGCTTCGTCGACCATCACGAGGACCGCCTCGTCGTCGTTCAGGAGTCCGATGTCGCGCAGGTCGTCGTCGGGCCCGAGCTCCTCCAGACCGCGATCGACGTACTTCTGGATGGTCGCGAAGACGACCTCGGGCCCCTTCTTCGCGAGGAGCTTCTTCACGTCGCGGATGCTCTTGCCGACCTTCACCGTCTCGCCGATGAGCCCCGCCGTCTCCGAGAGCTGCTTCTGGAGGTCCTTGCGGTCGGTGACGATGACCGTCTTGAACTTCCGCAGCTCGGCCACCGAACGCATCTTCCGCACGAGGAAGACCATCGTGAGGCTCTTGCCGGAGCCCTGCGTGTGCCAGACGATCCCGCCGCGCCGGTCGTGCTCGCCGTCCTGCTTTCGGGTCTTTCCGGTGCGCAGCCGCTCGACGGCGTACTGGACCGCGCGGAACTGCTGGTAGCGACAGACCACCTTCACCGTGCGGCTGTTGACCTGCTGGTAGATGGTAAAATGACGGATGATGTCGAGGAGGTGCGCCGGCCGCAGCATCCCGGCGATCAGCTTGTTCTGGCTCGAGAGCGTCGGCTTGTTCAGCTCGGTCAAGACATCGGCTAGGGGGACGGGCGCGGTGTCTTTCCACTCCAGGTAGTGGACGGCTTCAGCGCCGATGGTGCCGACGCGCGCCTCGTCGTAGCTCGTCGCGACGAGGAACTGGTTTGTGCAGAAGAGGCGCTCGGCACCTTCGCCTTCGTCGACCTCGCCCGCCTCTTTCCGGGCGTTGTGGTAGCGACGAAGCTGGTCGATGGCGCTCGCGAGCGGCTCCGAGATCGTCGGGCTCTTGCACTCGACGACGACGACGGGGATGCCGTTGATGAACAGCGTAAGGTCCGGCCGGATCGAGCCTTTTGACAGGCCACCGGGGCAGTCGACCTTGAACTGATTCACCGCGGTGAACGTGTTCCGCTCGGGGTGCTCCCAGTCGATGAAGTGGAGCTTCTGACCGCGCCCCTGGTTCCAGCCGGGGAGCCCCTCAACGGTGACGCCTTCAACCAGGAGCTTCGTCGCCTCCTGGTTCGCCTCCATGAGGCGCGCGTGAGAGATCCGCTCAAGCGCTCCGATGGCTTGGCAGAGGCGAGCCTCGTCGAGCCAGGGCTTGCCATCGCGCAGGTTGATGCGGCGGAGCGCCTTCGCGAGGTCGTCCCTGATCAGGACCTCCCGGAAGTTCTCGCGCCCGGTCACCGAGGGGTGGTCGACGCTGCCGGTGATGACCTTCCAGCCCATCGAGGCGAGCTGGTCGAGGAACGGGTTCTCGACGTATTCGAACTCGGGACCGCTCACGGCTCCCCCGCCGAATGTGTTGGCGTCGAACGCTGCGCCGTGCCCCGCGTCTCAGCCCTCATCGGGAGCCCCTTCCTGCCGCTCGAACGCGGAGGCTTGCGTCAGCGTCCACCGGCGTCCGACCTTTTCCAGCGTTCCGATCACGCGCACCTTGGAGCCATCCCGGTGCGCCTGGATCGCCTCCGCGTACGAGGCGGCGTCGAGGCGCAGCGACACCCGGCCAAGGTCCCGCGCGTCGCCGTCGGTCGGCGCGACAACGATCTCGCCGTCGGCTTTCTCACCGTCGGCATTCTGGGCGACGTTCTCGCGATCGAGCCGGGTCACATACCCCACGAGTTCGAAGCCTTTGCTCTTCTGCCGGCCACGCATCGCCTCCGCGGCCTTGTGGAGTCCGACGAACGCTTCGCCGGGGAGCCGAACACGGGCCACGACACCTTCCGGTGCGGGCCGATTGCGCGACCAGGAGACCGAAAGCTCCAGGGATCCCGTCCTGCCCGGCGGAGCCATCGACGCGAGCGCGCCGAGGAGGTTGCCGCTGATCCCCGCCTTCTGGAGGCCGAGCAGGCCCTCGTAGGCGCCCAGGGAACGAACGCGCCGAACTTCATCGAGCGCGCCCAACAGGAGCTTGGTCACCCGTCGGCCGTAGGGCTCCTCGTCGAAGAGCTGCCCCACCGTCGGCTCGACCGGCACGATGAAGCGCGCCGTGAAGCTCCCGCGCTGCGTCTGGCCCTCGTGGATCGTCTGGAGCAGGGTCACCGCCTCCTGGCGCGAGAGCCGTGGAAACCAGGCTTGTGCGGAGAGCTCGCTGTGGGCCGCCGCGAGCAGGAGCGTCTTCGTGCCCTGGCGAAGGCGGAGGGCGTCATCGAGGGGGATGGTGCCTGCGGCGGTCGCCTCCGAGGCGACGCGGAGCGCGAGGACGTCTCCCGCCGGTTGAAGCAGCGTGTCCAGCAGGTCCGTCGGCGGGACGCCCTCGACCGCCGCGAGGAGCTCAACCAGCTCCTCGACACGCCGCGCGTAGTCCCCGAGGTCGGTTCTCACCGGGACATCGAGCTTGATGTCGCCGCGGCGGTACATCACCAGTCTATCGAGGGCTCCGGCCGAGCGTGCGTCGCGTCCCGGCGCGACGGCCTGATCGACGACCTCGAAGCCCCGGTTCCGGAGCTGCTCCTGAAGGATCACCGGGCTGAGCGACCGGAAGACATCGCGCAGATCGAGGTTCACAGGGAGTCTCCTTTGCTAACTGTCTCCAGGATGTCACGCAGCGCGGTGGGGGAGAACACCTGCGACTTCGGTAGGGGAACTGTGTGGGATCCGGCTCCCGACTTCGCCGGGGGCTGACCGGTCATGTTCACCCAGTAGGCGCACCGCCGGATCAAGAGGTGGTCGACGGTGTGCTCGACGGCCTCGTCGACGTTGCTGGGCAGGAGGAGAACGACGAGGAGGTGAGGCACGCTCGCGTCCATGCGGAGCGAGTCGTAGTGGTCGATGTCGAGCGACCACGAGACGAAGTCGTCGTGTTCGAGCCCCGCCTGGGTGGTGGCCTTGAGCTGCACGTCGATCTTGGGCCGCGCGAGGAATCCTGTTCCAACGGTATGAGGCGCGCCGACGGTGACGTCGACGCAGCCGTGATCCTGGGACCACTGGCCGACGGCAAACCCGCATTGGGCGGCCACGGCGTGGAGGTACGCTTTGCTGATTTCTTCCTGACGCTGGTTGGGAGTCATGGTCGCATCTCCGCGAGCAAGCTTGTCACGCGCACCCGGCCGGTGAGGAGGTCTTCCATGAGACCAGCCTTGAGGAGACGGAGCTTTGCGGCAGAGCCGTGCTCGCGTCGTTCCCGTTCATCATGCTCTAGAAGCACCGCGCAGATTCGACGCTGCTCGGCTAGCGACGGACGCGCCAGCACGGACTTCAGAAGACGTTGCGGTGAGGTGTGTCGGACCGTAGTTCCGGTCGCTTCCCTGATTACGCGACGGCGTACTCGCTCGTCGTTCAGTGCGTGACACAGCAGGTCTGTCTCCCATCGCGCTCTGTCGGTCAGAACGACCTTCCCGATCCGTTGGTTGTGGAGGAGCGGGACGGAATCACCGATGACGACAGCCCGCCCGAGGATCAACGTGCGCGGAGACAGGTCGGTCATCACGGTGACAAGGTCCCCCTGGGTCAACGTGTACCCGGGCGGGATTGGGCCGGTGAAGTGCTTGGTGTTGCCCGCTGTGAAGTAGAGCCCGCCATCACGGTGGAAATTGCCGGGCGTCAGCAGAATTGGTCCTTCGGGCCGATCGGTGAAGAACTGTCCTTCGAAGGCGTATCCATGAGTGATTCTCGCGTCGTCGCCCAAGACAACAGCTTCCCACTCCCTCGGAATCCGTCCCAGCGGCGAGTCCTTGAACTGCTCGGGGTGGCGCTCGGGATCGCGCAGCTCGCCATTGTCATCGATGCCGCGGGTGAGGAGGTCGTGGAGCAGGCCCTGCTTGACCTGCTTCAGCTTGGCGATGATCTGCTCGGTCTTGCGAATGGCGTCGTCGAGGGTGTCGAGGACCGCGGCGATCTGTCGCTGCTCGGGGAGGGGTGGTTGGGGAACGACGACCGCCGAAAATTCGCGACCCGAGACTTCGAGAAAGGTGGTTCCGGAGGCTCGACGCTCAAGCTCGCTGGTCAAGGTCTTGAACAGGTGGAAGTAGAAGTCGGGGGACGCTGAGCTGCCCAGGATGACCGACTTGAACCCCTGATTGGTGCAGAGTTCGCGCCCGGCCAACGCGACGCTTCCGAGTGTTGCCCGGCTCGTGACGAGAAGAGTGTTCACTGGTACGAGCCGCGCGCCGCAGCTGTCCAGGCCCGCACGAGTGATGGCTTCGCGAGTCGCTTGAACGTGCTTTGCGCCCAGCGACGTTAGCTCTCCGGGAGTAACCCATGGATACGAGCCCCCCCAGAAATGGGAAGAGTCACGGCTTGGCGTACTGCCCCCGACCACGTTTCCAAGTTCGCCGACCGTGACGGAAGCCCAATCATTCGGAAGCCTGGCGATCATGCCCTGGTGCGCTGAGCTAGCTGACATATCCAAGCCCTCCCAAGAACCCGCGGAGCTTCGCTGCCGCTGCGTCGCGTTCTTGCTCGATGCTCGTGAGCGTAACGCGGTACTTGTCCCACCAGGTCTCGAAGGCGGCGACGACCTCCTGGCGGTGGCTCGCAACGTAGCGTGCGAGGATGGTGTCGAGGTCGCTCCGCAAGATACCAAGCACGAGCTCACGTGCGGTCGGCTCGGTGAGCGCCATCCTCGCCTCCTTCAGCTTCATCGCGAAGTCTTCTTGCTTTGTCTTCAGCGCCCGCTTGGTCGTCGCGAGCTGCTTCTTGAGCGCCGCAAGCTCCGCGTCGGAGAGCTGGCCTTCGCTCTCTTCGGCCTCTTCGCCGTCCTCTTCGTCGCCGCCGCTCGCCCCCTTGATCGTCGCCTCCATCTCGGCATTCTTCGCCTCCAGATCGGCTAGGTCGGCGAGGTACTCGGGGAGCAGCCGCTTCACCAGGCGATGGTCGAGCGGGTTGTCCTTGCTCTTGCCGTCCGCAAGCGCGGTGAGGATGCTCGTCTCCCACGCCTCGACGAGGCCGAGAAAGCCGCGCGCCGTGATCGTGCGGAGATCGTTCTGGATATCGCCCCACCAGGTGGCGACGACGCCGGCGACCTGGAAGCGATCAAGCAGGCCGACCGGGCCGACCGCCCCCTCGAAGCTGCCGAGTAGGTTTGCGCGAGCCTTCATCAGCTCCTGCGCCTTGGGAAGCTCGGCGAGCACCTTTTTGTGCTTCGTCCACCAGCCTTCGACGGAGTCGGCGAGCGCCTGCTCCTTCGCGAGGACGCCCTCGTCGGTTTCGATGCGCTTCTTGAGGTCGGTCTTGTCCTTCACCGCCACCGCGAAGTCGAAGTAGCCGGTGGCTTGCTCCCGCAAGAGTCTCGCAGGGTCGAAGCCGTGGGCCGCAAAGACGCCCTGCTTGGCCGCAACCTCGGCCTTCGGGATCCCCCCGTGCAAGTGGGCGCGTACGTCGTGCGGTTCCGGAGGCGGTGCGTTGTCGGCGTAACGACGGATGTTGAGGTTGTCGTCGTTCTGCTTCAGCTCCTCGCGGGAGACGACACGGGCAAAGCCATCGATGTCCTCGAAAGCGTGCCAGGCGCTGACGATCTTCTCGAGGTGCTCGGGGAAGAGATAGTTCTGGGCGCGGCCCTCGCTGAACTCGCGGTCGGCGTTGATGAAGAGCACCTTCCCCTTCCGTGCCTTCGGCTTCGCCCCAGGGGCGCGCAGCACGAGGATGCAGGCGGGGATGCCGGTTCCGTAGAAGAGGTTCGCGCCGAGGCCGATCACGGCGTCGAGAAGGTCCTCGTCGAGGATTCCGGTGCGGATCTCCCGCTCGGCGCCGCCGCGGAACAACACGCCGTGGGGCATGACGGTCGCGACCATGCCGCCGGGACGGAGCACGGCGAGCATGTGCTGGACGAACATGAGGTCGGCCTTCTTGCCCCCCTCGGGGCACCAGCCAAAGCGGAAGCGCTCGGGGAACGCGAGGTCCTTCTTCTCGTAGTTCTGCGAAAACGGCGGGTTTGTGATCACGCGGTCGAAGCGCATCAGCTCGCCCCCCTCCGTGTGCTGGGGCGCCGCGAGCGTGTCGTCGTTCCGAACGTCTGCGTCGGGGATGCCGTGGAGCAGCATGTTCATCTTGCTGATCGACCAGACGCCGCCGTTCGACTCTTGCCCGTAGAGGCCGAGGTTCTTCGCGTTGAGGCCGTGCTCGTCGAGGTACTCCTTCGCCAGCACGAGCATGCCGCCGGACCCGGAGCACGGATCGTAGATCTTCATCCCCTCCTGGGGCTCGATGATGCGCACCATCATGCGGACCACCGCGCGGGGCGTGTAAAACTCGCCCCCCTTCTTGCCGGCGGAGTCGGCGAAGTCGCGGATCAAATACTCGTAGGCGGCGCCGAGCAGGTCGGGGAACTCGAAGTCTTCGTTGCGGAGGCGCACCTCGGAGAAGTGCATGATGAGGTCGCGGAGGCGCTTGTCCGGCAGCGTCGCCTGGCCGACCTTCTTGGTGAAGTCGATGTGCCCGAGCACGCCGTCGAGGCTTGTGTTCTCGTGCTCCAGCGCCTCGAGCGCCTTGTTCAGCCCGTCACCGACGTTCTTGTGCACCTCGTCCCGCAGGAACGACCAGCGCGCCTCGGGGGGGACGAAGAAGGAGCCCGTGTAAAAGTTCCGGTTGTTCGCGCGCAGGGTCGCGTCGGCGAGGGGGCGCCCCTTCTCCGTCTCGGAGGTGACGATCTCGTCGTAGCGGGCCTCGAAGACGTCGGAGCAGCGCTTCAAGAACAGCGCGCCGAAGATGTATTCCTTAAACTCGGAGGCATCCATCTTGCCACGGAGGATGTCGGCGGCGGCGAAGAGGTGACGCTCAAGCTGGGCGAGGGTGATGGGCATGGCTGGGGCGCGGGACCCTATCGGCGCCAGCGCCAGTAATCAACGTTGGTTACGCGTCGCGCGCGGCGCGGAGCCAGCGGCGGGAGAGCGCCGAGCCCGTCTTCCCTTTGGGTCAGTCGGTCTTCCCTTCGGGTCAGTCGGTCTTCCCTTTGGGTCAGTCCGTCTTCCCTTCGGGTCAGTCGGTCTTCCCTTCGGGTCAGTCGGTCTTCCCTTCGGGTCAGTCCGTCTTCCCTTTGGGTCAGTCGGTCTTCCCTTTGGGTCAGTCCGTCTTCCCTTTGGGTCGCGCGGCGCCTCTTTGCCGTTGACAGCTCCGGGCCGCTTGCGGTGTCCTTCTGCGCGCGCGCTTGTGCCGAAAGGGGAAAGATATCATGACCAAGAAGCATGAACACTGGGACGATATGACGGTCGCCGAGCTTGAGAAAGCGGTCGACGAAGCGCTGGGCCACCTCGCGAAGGCGCGTGCACTGCTCCCCGGCTTGGCCGCGATTTCCGACGAAGCTCGTGGCCAGTTGCCGCGCGTCCGCGACGGGGAGGATGTCGCCATCATGGCCATCCTCGACGCCGTCGACACGCGGCCGGCCTTCTTCGAGTCGCTCGCCGACCAGGATGGCGGCCACGATCCGAAGCGCTTCGAGACCGACTTCCTGCGCGACACCTTGCGAAAGCGCGAGATCCTCGCGAAGGCAGCCCGCGAACTCGCGCCGTTCTCCCTCGCGGTTGGCGACGCGCTCCTTGAACTCGGCAGCGACGCCAAGGGGCCGGCCCTCGCCGCCTACCGGATCGCGTCGGGCGTCCGTGAGACCGACGCCATCTTGCGCGAAAAGCTCAAGCCGGCGAGCGACTTCTACGGCGCAATCGGCCGCCGCAGCTCGGCAACCCGCGCGAAGAAACGTTCAAACGGGTGATCTGGCGACGGAGCGTGACTTCTGCCGGACGGGCCTCGCGCCGCGATCGGCCGCCGGAGCTCGGCAACCCGCGCCAAGAAACGCGCAAACGGGTGATCGTGCGGCGCACGTGCTCGTCCGCCCGGAACCGCCGAAGGCGGTGAGGAAACGGCGAGCACGGATGTACGAGCTCGGTAGACCAAGGGCGGTAGGGGGACCTCACCGCCCTTTGTGTTTGGCCAACCTCCGGTGATTCAAGGGCAAACGGGCGTATCGAGGTTTCGCCCGAAGGTCCGCGGCAAGCAGACGCCGGTGCAACTGGTGCTGCGTGTCTTGCGTGCGCAGTCCATGCCGGTCGGGCACTCTTCGTCGACGAGGCACAGTGTGGTCTCGTAGGCGGTCCCGCAGACAGTGGTGCAGCCGCGGCCGTCGATAGACCGGCAGACTTTCAGCGTTTCTGCGGACGGGCGGGGGACGGCGACGCAGCGGCCTTCCGTGCAGCGGAGGTTCCCGTCGACGACGTTGACCATCGGGTGGCAGTCGCGCTCCTGCTGGCAGGCAGAACCTTCCGCAGGGAGTTTAAGGCAGTAGAGCCGCTCCAGCCGTGCGCTTGGCGAACGCGCGATCTCGGTGTCGGGCGCGCAGCCAGCGTAGCGGCTGTCGCGGAGGCCGAACGGGTTACATTCGCTGTCGCCGCAGGAGAGGCCCTCGGCGCTTCCGACGTCGCGGCAGAGGGCGCGGGTGGCTGTCTCCGCGCTGGCGCAGGCGACCGGCCCGGTGAACTCGCGAAAAAGTTGCAGACCGCTGTCGCCGACGCCCGCTTTGCAGAACAGCTCTCCGATGCAATCGAGGTGGCAGCCGGCGTCGGGCCTGACATCGCCGACCGTGGGGCCCCCCTCGGTCCCGCCGTCACCGCCACGGTAAAGCGTGTCTTCTTCTTCCGGCTCGCACCCGGCGAAGACGGTCCCCAACAGCCCAACCGCCCCAACACCCGCGCCCATCAGCCACCGTGCAAAGGATTTCATGGACCTGCGCCGTGCAACCGGCGTACCCGCATCGTCGCTACGGACAAATCGGCGCATCGAGGTTGCGCCCAAAGGCCCGCGGCAAGCAGATGCCGCTGCAGGCGGGGCTCTGAGCCCCCCGTGCGCAGTCCATTCCCTCGGGGCACGCTTCGTCGAAGAGGCAGCGCTGGGCTTGGTAGGCGGTCCCGCAGACGGTCGTGCAGCCGAAGGCGTTTGGCTCCGGGCAGACCTCCAGCGTTTTTGCCGGCGGGCGGGGGACGGCGACGCAGCGGCCGCCCGTGCAGCGGAGGTTCCCGTCGACGACGTCGACCATCGGGTGGCAATCGCGCTCCTCCCGGCAGGCAGAGCCTTCCGCGGGGAGCGTCGTGCAGCGCAGGCGCTCCATCCGTGCGTTCTCGTAACGACCGAGCTCGCCGCTGGGTTCGCAACGCCCGTAGCGCGGGTCGGTCACCCAATTGGAGCAGACGCCGTCGCCGCAGGAGAGGTCGTAGTTGCTGGAGCGGTCCCGGCAGATGGTCTGATGGGCCCCGCTGGGGACCTTGGAACAGGGGACCGGCGCGAAGAGCTCCTGATAGATTTGGGGCCCCGCGTCGCCGAAGCCCGGCTTGCAGAACAGGAAGCCGAAGCAGTCGACGTGGCACGTCTCGACGTCCGGCGTTGAGCTGAAGACGTCTGCCCCGTCCGCCCCATCCAAGCCGCCGTCGAGTCCGGTTTCCGTCGCCCCGCCGTCCTCGGGATCGCACCCGGCGAAGACGGTCCCCAAGAGCCCGACCGCCACAACACCCGCGCCCATCAGCCATCGTGCAAACGAATTCATGGACCTGCGCCTTGCAACCGCCATACCGGTCGCCGCGCGCTGCGCCTTTTGGTGCGCGTCAAAAGGCGACCACGACACCCGCTCCCCGTTGACCCACGATGGCTCAGGTCTCGCGGAGGCGCCGGCCCGCGGAACCGCCCCTCAGCGCGCCGTCACAAGGAGCGCGCCGAGGCCCGACGCACGCACGCTTCGTGCCCCCGGGATCGCGCAGGCGCCGTAGAGGACGGCGTCCTTCCGATCGACCGCGGCGAACCGTCCGGCGCCGCCGGCGAGCGGCTTGCCATCGAAGCCTGCCGGGCTCTTCGGATCGCGCTCCTGCTCAAAGGTGAGGACGTCGCCGACCTTCAGCGCGACCGGCGGCGCCTCGTGGGGGACGTCGATGGTCAGGATTTCATTGGTCACCTTCGCCTCGCCGAAGTGCCAGCCGCACGTTTCGCGGATCGTGCCGTTCTCCACCTTCAGGCCGCCGTCCTTCTGGCAGTTGGCGGTCGCCACCACCGCACGGAGCTTGAACACATCCCGATCGCCGCGCGTGCTCACCGATTGGAAGGCGCCCGGCGGCAGGCTCGTCCACCCGCGCTCGGCGGCCGTGATCGCCTTCGCGCTCCGGTTGTAGGCATCGATTGCCGCTTTGCGGTCGGCCTCGCGGGCCGCCATCGCACCGCGATCGCCGGAGCCGCAGACGCGCGCGAGATCGGCATCGGCATTCCCGACCAGCGGTAGGATCGGATCCTCAAAACGGTAGTAACCGCCGGAAAAGAGAGCCCCTTCGGTCGGCATGAGCCGGCTTTGATCGTCGATGCACGAGGGGACGTGGAGGCGCGCCGCCGCATCAAGGAGCGCCTGCGCGAGGGCGTAGCGCCCCGTGCCGGCCAGGAACGCGACCGGCGTCGTCCGTGTTCCGGTGGTGGAGGCTTGGTCGATCTTGGCCCAGGCGGCGAGGAGCGGCGCGACAGCGGCGTAACGGGGGGCCGTCTTTGACGCGGCGATGGCGCTGTCGACCTCCGCCTGAAGGGGGGCCCACCCCGGCGAAGCGGCGGCGAAGCGCTGCGCGCACTGGGCGTAGGCGGCACTCTTGACGTCGACGGAGGGGCCGGTCGCCGTCGCCGAGTTCTCACCGTTCGCGGCGGTCGAAGCGCCGGCGGAGGGCTGCGCCGTCGGGCCGCGCACGCCGGTCTGCGGCGTTTGGATCAGGTTGCAGCCGAAAACGAGGACTGCGGTGAGCGCGCCGAGGCCAGTCAAGCAGAGCGTGTTTCGCATGGCGCCGCCCTTCGCACATCCCGACCGCGCGGCGAAGTCAAAGCGCGTCAAAGCACGCGCGCGGCCGACCGGGGATCGCGATCCGCCAGCGTCAATCGACGCCATGAAGCGGCTCCACGGTCGTCCCCAGCATCTCGGCGACGGCGGCGGCGCGGCGCGCGGGGGCGTAGAGCACGCAGTTCTTTTCGAGCGCTTCGGCGGCGTCGGCCTCGGTCGCAACGAGCCAGACCTTCGTTGCCCCCTTTTTGGTCGCTTTCGTCGCCATCGCGAAGGGGGCGCCCCCAAGGGACGCAGCGGCCAGGTAAGCCTCGGCGGCGGCGAGCTCCTCGCGCGTCTCCACGCCGGCGCGAAGAAGGGTCGCGCGCCCCTCGATCAGGGCGAGCGCGCTCGTCGTCTCTTCCAGCTTGAAGAGGACGCGGGCGGGGAGCAGGTGCTCGTCCGCCCGGAACCGCCGAAGGCGGTGAGGAAACGGCGAGTACAGATGCAGCTGTCGGCGCCCCCCGTGGATTCGTAGACGTAGGTCGTTGCGTAGCGCCCGCTCACCGCCAGGATCCGCGTGATGTCGCGGAGCGCGACCTCGCCCCGATGGGCATTGCCCTGGGTGAAGGTGAGGTGACTCCACCCGATGGTCGCGACGACCGGCGTCTTTGTGTCCTTGCCGATGCGCGTGACCGCGAAAATCCCGAGTCCGAGCAGGAAGATAGCCATCCCGATGCAGAGCTCGACGATGTTCTTCTGGGCGGCGCGGTCGGTCGTCGCCGACCACCCGAAGAACAGCCCCACGGCGACGCACAGGTAGCCGACCGCCACGTGGGCGTTGGGGACCAGCGCGACTTCCCGATCCTGACCGAAGGACGTACCCAGGAGCTTGAGACTCATCGTTCCTCCGGAATCGCGACCATTTCAAAGCCTACCCATTCGTCCTCGCCCGCTGGCGCGGATCGAGGAACCAGCCCATTCGCGCCGAGGCTCGACGTGTCGCTCGAGTATCGTGCTCCGCGAGTCGGCCCTGCTCCGCGACATCACGGTGCGGCAACACCTCATCGTGACTGCGGGCGCTGGCGCGTCGGTCCAGACCGGCGAGTTTGACGCCGTCCTTCAGAAGCGGGGCGATTCCCTGCTCGTCGTTGGGCTCGGGCCGGCGGGCGTTCGTGCGTTTGTGATGAAGCAGACGTCGGCCGGCGTGACCTTCGAGCAACGTTTTGGGCCCCCCTTGCCCTTTCCACCGGAGCGCATCCTGCTCGACATCCATCGCGTTTTCTTTCGAAGCGTCCCGCCGCCGGCGAACGGGGAGGGCGTCACGGAGGCGATCGTCGACGGTGAGGCGGTGCGGGAGCGTTGGCTCGGCGGCGCGCTCCGCGAGCGGACCATTGGCCGTGCCGATGTGCCTGGGAGTGAAATCGTTTCGATTCGGTTCGGAGAGGGCTGCGTCGTCGACCAGTGTTCCCCAAAAACGGTCCTCCTTCGAAACGAGACGAGCGCGTATTCGCTGGAGATTCTGAACGAGGAGTTCCGCTAGCGCCCCCGCGTCCCCGGGCAAAAGTCGATCGGGCGGTCGCTTTTTGCGTTGACGCATCGAGGCAGCA
>DYPH01000024.1:0-1651 GCA_020720045.1 Sorangium cellulosum
CCGCCCGGAGGACCGCCGTAGCCGCCACCGCCGCCCGGAGGACCGCCGTAGCCGCCACCCGCCGGAGGGGGACCGCCGTAGCCGCCACCCGCCGGAGGGCCGAAGCCACCACCCGCCGGAGGACCGCCGAAGCCGCCGCCCGCCGGAGGACCGCCGAAGCCGCCCGCCGGAGGGGCGCCAAAGCCGCCCGCCGGAGGGGCACCGTAGCCGCCAGCGCCATAGCCGCCCATGTCGGGCGGATAGAAGCCCATGCCCGGGTTGTAGGAGTCCTGGCCGGCGGCACGGAGGTAGGCGATCGTCGACGCGAGCGTGATGAGCGCCGTCGCCGGGAAGACGCCGACGCCGCAGGCGCACGCGCCGATGATTCCAACACCGGCCCCGACGAAGCCGAGGAGGATGAAGTTGAGGCGGGAGCCCTTGGAGATGCGCGCCGCTTCGCGGAAGGCTTCGCCGATCGGGAGCTTGCGGTCGATGACCAGGTAGGGGAACGGCCAGAGGATCAATGCGTAGGCGAGGACCAGCGGCGCAAGGAGGAGCACGGCGATGCCGACGCCGATCAGCGCGACCGACGGGTCATCGCCGTGCCGGGCGCTCATCAGGGCGACGGCGGCGCCAGCGCCAGCGACGAGCGCGATGAAAAGCGTCGGCAGGAACTCGAAGAGCAAGAGGGCGGGGACGGCAGCGCCGGCGCCAAAGAGGTCGCCAAAGTTCGGTGCGCCGCCACGAGCCACGGCGAGGGCCGCTTTGCGCAGGCCGGCGTTAAGGAAGACGGTGAGCGGCAGGATCAAGAGCGACGCCAAGCCGCCAACGACCGCCTGCGTCTCCGGGTCGTCGATGGCAACCTTCAGGATCCCTTGCGGAATCTGCGTCGCTACCTGCGAGATGATCGTCATCACGAAGACCATCAGCGAGAGAATGAGCCAGTGGGGCTTCAGGCGGTCCCAGGCGGTCTGGGTGACCTCCACCGGCCCCCACGCCTGCGGTTCATTCGTTCCTGCCTGTTGCTGCGGGCCGAGGTTCGGCCCTCCCGCCGACGGGGCCGCATACGGATTGTAGTTCATCGCCAAATGCTCCTTTGCGAGGGGGATGCTACACGACGATCGTCGAATGCGGTCCCGCTTCGCCCCTTCCCCGACCGGAGATCTTCACCTCGGCAGCGTCGCCGTCGCCGTCGTGGCGCGGCTGCTGGCCGTCGAGCTGCGCCTGCGCATCGAAGACATCGACGCCCCGCGGGTCGTCCCCGGCGCCGCCGCCCGCCAACAGGACGACCTCGCCTGGCTCGGCATCGGCTTCGACGGCGAACCCTGGTTCCAGAGCGCACGCACCACCGTCTACAAAGGGGCGCTCGCGCGCCTCGAAGCGGCGGGAAAGACCTACCGCTGCGACTGCTCACGGAGCGAAATTGCTCGGGAAGCGAGCGCCCCTCACGCCGGCGAAGAGCTCCGCTACCCGGGGACCTGCTTCGCTCTGCGCGAGGGGGCACGCGTCTGGAAACGGCCCCCCGCGATCCGCCTTTCTGTCGACCCGGCGGCAACCGAGACCTGGACCGACCTCCGCCTCGGCACGCGCACCGAAGCGGTCGTCGCCACCACCGGCGATTTCGCCCTCGCCCGGCCGAGCGTCGCCGGGACAACCACCCTCAAGGCTCACA
>DYPH01000024.1:1751-53925 GCA_020720045.1 Sorangium cellulosum
GTTTCGCCGAGTCTCCGCTCGGCGCTCACAGTTTCGCCGAGTCTCCGCTCGGCGCTCACAGTTTCGCCGAGTCTCCGCTCGGCGCCACCTACCCGTTTGTGTGTGCCGTGGATGACGGCGACGACGGCATCACGCTCGTCGTCCGCGGGGACGATCTCGTGAGCGCGACCGCCCGCCAGCGCTACCTCCAGCGGCTCCTCGGGCTCCCGGTACCGGAGAAATACCTGCATCTTCCGCTGCTTCGTGGGCCCGATGGCGAGCGTCTTGCCAAGCGGCACGGGGCGCTCACCGTCGCGGCGCTCCGAGCGACCGGGAAGAGCCCCGCCGAGGTCTTGGGGCCGCTGGCGGGGGCGCTTGGGCTCGTCGACGATCGGCGGCCACGGACCCTCGAAGAGATCCGCCGCGTGCTCCGCCCCCGCGAGGCCTGGTTCACGGCGCCGTTACCGCTGGTTTCCGAGCTGTTTCAGTAGGTTAGTGAAGCGCAAGGGCGACGCCGATGGCGATCGCCGCCACCCCGACGAGCACAACGGCCGCCCCGACGGCGAAACTACGCAAGCGCGAGGGTGGCGCAGGCGGCACCGAGGCCGGAAGCGCGCGGGACGAGACGGTCCCCGAGACGCCAAGGCGGTCGATCGCGGCGGCGCGGGGGGCGCGGAGGTCGAGATCGGTCGGCGCGTGGCCGAGTTCGGCGTGGGCGAGGAGGCGCTCCGGGGCGACGCTCGCGGCATCGTCCGGGGTGGCAAGCGCCTGAACGAGCGCTTCGGCCATGAGCGCGGCGCTCGGGTAGCAGATCAGCAGATCTACCTGATGGCTGGATTTAGAGACATAAAAACAAGTGCTTGGGCTCATTCGGGAATCGCCGAATGAACCCTTTTGCATGCATAGCGCACGGAGAATTCGCCCTCTGACCCGTCATTTCCGCCTCTCCCACCCCAAAATCCCGCTTCTCCCCCCAAATCCACCCTCTCCAGCCCTCGATTCCTCTCTTTCTCCCCGGAAATCCCAAACTCCAGACGCGCGGAAACAGACCCCCTTTCGAGAGCCTGTCCCGCGCTATTTAGTTCGGGAGCTGGTGGCCCCTACGCCGCCGGCAAACGCACGTACACCTCGCGCGCGTACCCGTAGATGAAATGCATCTTCCCCGTCCCCGCGGGGAACGTCACGCGGCGCTTGCCAGCTTTCACGGCCTCTAGCGCGATCCGGTGCGCCTTCCGAAAGGCCCGCATCTCCGCGATCAATCGCTTCGCCGTCGCCAGATCTCCCGCCGTCGTCAATCGCGGGACGCGCCCGCCAAATTTCTCGTAGGTCTTCGCGCGGGAATGCGGATTCGTCGCGAGTACCCGGTGCCGCCCCGCGAACCTCCCCGAATGACGGCGCCGCGCCGCCTTGATCTTCTTCGCAAGATGGGTCGCCACCTGCGTCGCCATTTCGGTCACACTCCCAAACATCTCGACCCCTTCCGTTGGCGCTCCCATGCGGAACGTCGCCGTCGGCGCATTGGTTTTGTCGTCCTGCGCCAGGTACTCGCGGGGCCGCGTCACAACGGTGGATTTCCCAAAGAGATCTTCCACCGCGGAGATCATGCCCGGCCACTCTTCCGGCGACGCCACGAGCCCTGCTTCTACCGGATTTGCCATCGCATACGCGATCTTCTCGGCGATCGCGGTCGTGCCTTCGAGGCGGTTGTAGGGGCCGTCCGGCTTGTCAAAGACGCTCGACGGCAGTCCGTAACGGACCTTCACCGTATCGGCGAGCATCTTGTTCCGTTCTTGAAGGAACATCGAGATCTCGCCCCGTCGGTCAAACAGTACTTCGTGGATGTGGTTCGACATCACACAAACAGCGATCACCTCGATGCCATACGCCTCCGCGTAGCGCGCCGTCGCGTATTTGTAGAGCTGTTCGACGCTGGAAGCGTATTTCCCGCCACGGTCGTAGTTCGGCGTGAATTTATGGGCGCGGTCGACGCAGCGCCGTGTGACTTCGTAAAAGGTCCCCGGGAGGTACTGGTGGGCGTACGACATGCGCGCCGCCCCCAGGCCTCATGCCAACGCGAATTCCGAGTAAATCGGGCCGTTCAGCGGCGGGTAGGGGGTGGCCCCGCTCGAATTTGCCTGGCCTGGGCCAGGGGGGAGTCGCCAGCAGAGCTCGCCGAAGGAGCGCTTTGGCCCACGTGCATGCGCAATGCACAAACTCCTCCCCGGAACACCAGCAACCCCGTCCCGGGAGAAACGTCGCTTCCCGGCGGCCGCCGAATCTGCCTGCGGATCCGCCCCAAACCTACGGCCCGCCGCGCACGAGCGCGCAGTTCCCAAACTACCCCCCACACCGCACCATCGGCCCGCCGGTGCTCTCGGTGTTCGCGGTGAACACCACGAGGTCATCCACCGGGGTGGTGCTCTCGACGGCCACGAGTCGCGCGCCCGGGGAGCCGGAGGGGACCCAGCTTGCGGATGCGTGGCCGCTTCGGGAGGCGACCCAGGCGACTTGCCGGTCGACGCGATCGCTTGTGACGACCTCGACCAGGCTCCGGTAGACGCCGGCGCTCGTCGGCCCCGCCGCCAGCTTCGTGATCGTGCAGGTCGCCCCCGGCGGCCATTCGTTGGCGCGCGGCGCGACGTACAGGGGGACCGTCTTCGGCGCGCTCGGCGCCGTGGCGGCTGCGCCGAAGCGGACCGTGTAGCGGAGATCGTAGCGGCCGCTCGCGAGGTCGAGGGGGAGCGGGAACTCCACGTATTGACTGCCGAAGGCGGCGATCATCGGCGGCGCCACCGGGAGCGCCACCTCGAAGGGGGGCCGGTTCGCGCCGACGAGCTCGATGCGCAGTGTGGCGGTGAAAATCCCCCGGGAGAAGATCGCCGTCTCGGTGGTATTTCCGAGGAACATCGTCGCCTTCGTGCCGGCGGTGCCGTCGAAGTTCACCCGCACCGCGAGCTTCGGCTCCGTCCAGGCGAAGGGGAGCGGCGGCCGTGGCGGCGGGAGGAGGTAGGTCTTTACGCCGTCGAAGGTCGGCCCCGGGGTTCCGCCGAGCGCCTCCAGGTGGCCGATCGCGACCGCCTCGTAGGAGGGCTCCCAGAGCCCCGGGTGGAGGAGAACCGTCCGGAGGCCGGCGGCATGGAGCTCCTCGAAAATGCTGCGAAGATTGCCGTTGCGGAAGGAGAAGTCGGTCACCCGGGCGGCGCTCGCGAGCATCACGCCGCTCTCCCCGCCGACGACGGGGCGCTTGTGGACGTTCGCAAAGTACTCGCGCTTCCGCTCCAGGACCTGCCCCACCGGCCCGGTGATCAGTGGCAGCTCCAAGAGCGCGCCTGCTGACGTGGGGCCGGGGGCGACGGCGTTGTCGCGCACCCAGCCGTAGACCGCCGGCACTTCGGCGAGGGCGACCATCCGGCGGGCCGGGATCCCGGCCGGGCGGGTCTCCTCGAGGGCGAGGGTGCCGAAGAGCACGAGCGGGACGACGATCGCGAGGCCGGCTTCGAGGGACTGGGGGGACCGCGTCGTAAGCCACTGTTTTTGCCGGGGGAGCCAGCGACGGATCCCGCCCGCGTAGCTCGCGAGGTTCGCGAAACCGAGGCCGGCGAGGGCGGCGATGGCGAAGGTCACCACGAACCAGAAGCGCGACGGCGTCCGCACCGAGGCGAAGCCGGGGAGCTTCATCAGCGCGTCCCAGGGGGCGATGTATTCGACCGCCTCCCAGGTCACCCGCGGCCCGAGGGCGAAGACGCCGTAGAGCACCGCGAGCGTCGCCAGCAAAAACGCGTGGATGCGGGCCGGGTCCTTCTCCCGACCGACGAAGGCGACCGCCCCGAGCGTAAGCAAGGGGACCGCCGCGAGCACGGCCCGCGATGGGTCGAGGATCGAGAGGGCGCCGACCGCCAGAAACCCGGGAAAAATAAGGAGCTGGAACGGGCGAACGAGCGTTGCTGCCGGTCCGCGGTCTTGGGAGGTGCCGAAGAAGGCGGCGAGGGCGAGCGTGAGGGCGGTGACCGTCGGGAACGTCGCACTCTCCCCGCCGAGGCGGTCGCCAAAGGCGCTGCCCCAATGGGCGAGGAACTTCGGCACCGCGAGGAGCTGCTTTGGCGTCGCCGAGTAGCCCTTCACCTCATCGAGGCCCCGCTTGATCGCGTAGGCGCCAACGCCCTGAATATACTGCGCATAAATCGGGACGAGCGGCACCGCGGCGACGACGAGCGCTGCCGTCACCACCGCCAGGAACCGGAGCCGCTTTTTCGGGGCCGCCGTCGCCAGGATCCCGAAGCCGAGAAAAGCGACCGCCGGGGCGACGTAGAGGGCGAGGTTTGAGCTCGCGGCGAAGGTCTCGAAGATCAGCGGGACGAGCAGAAAGAGCTGACGAAACCGCGGCTTCCGCGCGCCCAAGCGGAACGCCAGGTTATCTCGTAAACACGAGAAAACGGGCCTCCGCGCATCGTTTCAATTCCGTCTCGCGCCCGAACGTTTCATGAATTCTCCG
Organism: Sorangium cellulosum; assembly: GCA_020720045.1. GTDB lineage: Bacteria > Myxococcota_A > Polyangia > Polyangiales > Polyangiaceae > JAAFHJ01. The sequence goes on from DYPH01000024.1 coordinate 6,223, forward strand.
CTCGTCGAGACCCGTGGTCTCGACAGCGAATCGAGCGCCAGGGGCAAACTCGAGCCGATCCGGCATCTTGTACGGCGAGAGCCAACGGTACGTCCCAGCGCCTCCGTCGCTCGCCCAATACTTGCCAGCGACTTCGGTCGCCTCCAATCGCCAAATCATCCAGTATTCACCAACGAAATCCGTCACCCCGCGACTTGCGAGTTCTTGAACACACGGCTTGAGCGGCTCGGAAAGCACCAGACGAAGGCGAAGCGCGGGACGAAGCGGGGGGTGGATGATAAAGACCTGCGCGCAAATGGCTGCAATGATCCAGCATCCCGGCGCAGCGTCGAGGACCCATTCACCGGCGATCGCCGTCGCGGCGAGCGTCGCCAGCGCCAAGTACCGGATGGCGCCCGAATTGAAGTCGAAGCCCTGCTGGTCGTGGGGAATGGCGGCTACCGACGCAATCGGTCCAAGAACGCTTGCTGCGAGAAGTCTTCGTTCACGCTCGTCTGCGCCTCTCCAGCGAAGGTTTGCAACGCCGACAACTACTGCAATCTCAAGGAAGACCCCCACGATCACCGGAGCGTATGCCCCGTCGAATAAAAGCCGCCATCCGTCGAGCAGGTACCACAGCCCCAACTTCCCGACGTGGACTACGGGCTGCGCGAACGCTGGCGGCGGAACGGTTCCGAGAATCGTGCCGAGGTGGTCTGCGAGGAAAGGAGCAGCTGCTCCGACTAGAAACGGAACGAGGCACCACGCATCGCGACTGCGCCATCCCCGAACGTTCGCCGCAGCGACGAGCGTCGCCAGCCATGGGATTGCAGCCCGGTCGGACATTGCCGTTGCCAGACAGACGACCGTCAAAACCCCGAGGGCGCGAACGGAAAATTCTCGCCTCCGCACCAGTTCCGTAGCCAACCAAAAAACGACCAGTGCGGTGCCGCCGTGGTGACCCGGAACGAACATCCGAACGAAATTTTCTTCCCAGCACGAAAGAAGGACAATGCCGCCGAGCCCGAGGGCCGCTGGTCCCCACGAATACCGCGGGCGTTCCGACCGGCGAAAACGGCGCCAGAGCCACGCCCACAACAGCGCGTAGCAGACGGCGAACGCGAAGTGGGCGCGGTGCGCGTTCCCGAGGAGGAGGCGAAGCGCTGCGTAAACGAACGCATCCGGGAACGTGTTCGGCGCCGGCTGAACGGCACATCCGTGCAAGCTTCGCGTTGAGACAAGATAACGAAGCGTTCGGTCGAGCCACAGAGAATCTGCATTGAGTGCGGAAGTCGCGCGCGCGCCAATACCAAGCACCGCCACGGCAAGCCCCGTGGCTTCAAGCAGCTTTTTCTTTTCGCTGAGAATTTTCATCAAGCAAAGCAGAAGCCCCGGACTCTCTTTCGAAAGTCCGGGGTAGTCGGGTGGGCGATCAGGGACTTGAACCCTGAGCCAATAGATTAAGAGTCTACTGCTCTACCAATTGAGCTAATCGCCCGACGTGGGAGCGCTTATAAATGGCCCCACTCCCGCGGTCAACGCCTTTTTTACGACCGTGCGTTTTCTTTTTTCGGCGCGGTCGCATCTATGCGCTTTCGCTGGAAATTTACGCGATCTCACGAGCGCGAACAGGCGTGACCCGTTTGTCTCCGCCCGGCGAGACGCCGGATCGGAGAACCCGTTTGCAGAGAACTCGGCGGCGACGCTCGTCGAAACCGCTTCAGCCGCCGATCGCGGCGCACAAAAAAGTGCTCACCGTAGGCATGGTGGCGATTCCCCCGAATCTTCCAGCTCCCCCGAGCTGTCCCCCACACCTACGGTGTTTTCTAGCACCCGCACTCGGAGCGAACTCCGCCTGCTGACTCCCACCTGCCTTCAGCGAAGACGACCCACGTGATTCGTGCGTCGTCCCCGCTGGGGGCAGGCCCCCGATCGTGCGTCGGTCGCCGAAGCGGCCGATTCCCTCAGATCCCCCAACCGAGCTTTCGTGCGCGAGCGACCCACAACCCTGGTGTCTCCGGATCGGAGACCGCATCCCCATCGGGGGCGTGCAGGTTGGAGGAGGGCCGGTTCGCGCATCGGTCTCCCTTCAGCACACCGCGTGCCAAGAGCGTCCGATTCGAATTCGTCGCGTTTTGTCCCAAAACCGATGTTCGGCCAATCGAACACCGCCTGCGGCGTACTCACGCGGCGACCGACTGTTCGATTCATCGAACGTTTCTTGACCACCGTTCATGATTTTTGCTCGCGATTCCCAACGGGCCCCGCCGTTCCCGGCCGCTTGGCTGGAACCAAGAGATGCACAAAACGGAACAGCCCCCGGCGTGCGGCCGAGGGCTGTCGGGGAAGAGCGGGCCGGTGTTCAGCCGCCGAAACGTTCGATGAGCTTCGCGAGGCGGGGGATCGCCGCCTCGACGTTCTTCTTCGCGCTGCCGCGGAGCTTCTCGTAGGTCCCCTTCACGACGCCGCTCGACGACCGAGCTGCCTTGCCGTCGGTGATCTTGAGGAGTGCGTCGGCGGCGCGACCGGCGTTCGCCTCGAAGTGGGCGACGACCGGTTTCCCGGCCGCCTTGGCTTCGCCGTACAAGGGATCGAGTTCTTTCGCGAATTCGGGGAGGAGGTCAAAAACCACCTTCCGCACGAAGCCGGGTTTGACCCCCTTCACCGCGCCGTAGCCAGCCTTGATCGCGAGGCCGGAGATCCCGCCTTTGTCGGCGACTTCCTGGTCGATCAGCTCGCAGCAGGCGTCGACGACTTGTTCTTTCTTCGCTTCGTCGGTGAGAATTTCGGGGAGGTTGGCCATGGTTTCCTCGAGCAGTTCGGATGCGTTCGCAGGGGCGGACCACCGCGGCACCACCAATGGATCGCCGCAAATGGCGGAAACCGACGTCGCCAAACGACGCGATCCCACGCATGCGATCGGCCCTAGCACACTTACGCGTGTGCTCGCCGTTTCCTCACCGCCTTCGGCGGTTCCGGATCCGATGCGCCAGCCGCCGGAACTGACCCCGATTTGACGAGCTGCGTTAGCGTGTTAGAGCCGCCCCCTGAATAGTCATTCAGTGTCCACCCCCGTGGACGGAGCAGCGACCTCAGGAGAGAGCCATGGCGAAGAAGAGCAAGACGAAGCCCGCCCCCCGAACGGCCCCGAAGGCGGCGATCGCGCCCGCCGTCGCCGCTTCGCCGACTCTTCCGGAAGTGCCTGCTTCTCCAAGCGTCCGCGTGGCGCGCGAACGGACGGGCGCGCGTATCGCCATCGTTGCCGGTCTCCGCACCCCCTTCGCCAAACAGAGCACCGCCTACGCCGAGTTTTCCGCCCAGGACCTCGCCCGTACCGTCGTTTGCGAGCTCCTGGCGCGCACCTCCATCGACCCGAAAGAGATCGGCTTGTGCGTCTACGGGCAGGTCATTCCGAGCGTGCATGCTCCGAATATTGCGCGTGAAATCGTCCTCGGGACCGGCATGGCCCCCTCCACCGACGCCTACTCGGTGAGCCGCGCCTGCGCGACGAGCTTCCAGGCCCTCTCCTCGGCCGCCGAAGCGATCGCCTCCGGCCAGCACACGATCGCCGTCGTTGGTGGCGCCGACAGCGCGAGCGACGTCCCGATCACCGCCAGCCGCCCCCTCGCCCGCGCCCTCGTCGAGCTCACCAAAGCCCGCAGCCTCGCCGATCGCTGGCGCATCCTTTCGCGCCTCTCGCCGCGCGATCTCGTTCCGGTCCCGCCGGCCATCAAGGAGCCGACGACCGGCCTCACGATGGGAGCGAGCGCTGAAATCATGGCGAAAGAGGCCGGAATCTCGCGGGCCGCCCAAGACGCCTTCGCCCACCGGAGCCACCTCCGCGCCGCTGCCGCCTGGGAGGAAGGGCTCCTCCGGGACGAAGTCATGCACGTCCCCTACGGGCGCGATTTCGCCAAAACGATCGCCCGCGACAACACGGTCCGCGAGCGCTCCGACCTCGCCAGCTACGCAAAGCTCAAACCGGCCTTCGATCGCGAGTACGGAAGCGTAACTGCGGGAAATTCCTCCCCCTTGACCGACGGCGCCAGCGCGCTCCTCCTGATGCGCGAAGACGTCGCGAAGGCGCTCGGCTACACGCCCCTCGGTTACCTCCGCAGCTACGCCTACGCCGCCATCGACCCGCGCGGCGTCGCCCCGACCCCCGGCACCGAGACCCCAGGCAGCTGGATGCTGATGGGGCCGACCCACGCGACGCCGCTCGCCCTCGATCGCGCCGGCCTCACCCTCAAAGACCTCTCGCTGATCGACATGCACGAGGCCTTCGCCGCGCAGGTCCTCTGCAATGTGCAGATGTTTTCTTCCAAGCTTTACGCCGAGCGTTACCTCGGCCGCAGCGAAGCGATCGGCGACATCGACGACGCCCGCTTCAACATCCACGGCGGCAGCCTCGCCCTCGGCCACCCCTTCGCCGCAACCGGCGCCCGCATGGTGACCGGCCTCCTCCGCGCCCTCAAGCGCCAAGGGGGCGGTCTCGGTCTCGCCACCGCCTGCGCCGCCGGTGGCCTCGGAGCCGCTTTCGTCCTGGAGACCGAGTGATGTTGGAAAAACAGCCGGTTACGACGACGATCCGCGAAGACGGCGTCGCCGTACTGACCTTCGACGCCGCCGGATCGGTCAACATCATCAATCCGGCCTTCTCGGAGGCCTTTCAAAGGGAGTTCTCAAACGCCCTTTCCGACGCCAACGTCCACGCGATCGTCTTCGCGAGCGCCAAGAAGGATTTCATCGTCGGCGCCGACGTCGCCTTCCTCGACGCCCTCGTGTTTGCCGACGACGCCGCGCGCCTTGCAAAAGAGCTGGCGACGGGCCTTCTTGCCGTGGCGGGTTCCTCGAAGCCGGTCGTCGCCGCCGTGAACGGGCAGGCGCTCGGCGGCGGGTTTGAACTGGCGCTGGCCGCCCACGCGATCGTCCTCAGTGACACCGGGAGCGTCGGCCTGCCCGAGGTGAAACTCGGATTGTTGCCCGGCGCAAATGGGCTCCTTCGCGTCGCGGAACGGGCCGGGCTCGCAGCCGCCCTCGACCTCGGCCTCAGCGGGCGTACGGTCGGCGCGAAGGCGGCCAAAGCGCTCGGCCTCGTCGCCGCCCTCGCCCCCGCTTCCGTGCTGGTCGACGCCGCCGCCACGTACGCCCTCGGGCTCGTTGCGAAAAAAGTGGAATCTTCTCATGAGTTTGGCCGAGACATCGTCCGCTTCGCCACCGAGAAGACCGCGCTCGGCCGCGCCCTCGTCTTCGACAAAGCGCGCAAGGCGACCGCCGCAAAGACGGGGGGCCACTACCCGGCGACGACCCGCATCCTCGACCTCCTCGCGCGCTGGAGCCGCGACGGCTTTGAAGCGGCCGCCGCCGTTGAGCCGGCCTACTTCGGCGAGCTCGTCGTCTCGGACGCCTCAAAGGCGCTTCGTAGCCTCTTCTTTGCGACGACGGCGCTCAAGAAAGATCCCGGAATCGCTGCAGACAGTTCTGCAAGGGCAAGACCGATCTCAGGGGTCTGTGTCGTCGGTGCCGGGCTGATGGGCGCCGGAATTGCAGCAGTTTCCCTCGATGCCGGGCTCGCCGTTCGCCTCGTCGATCGCGACGATGCCGGCATTGGACGCGGCCTCGCTGCGATCAAAAAGCACGTCGATCAGCGTGTGAAGCGCAAACGAATCTCCCAGGAAGAACGGGCCGCCACGCTCGCGAAGCTCTCCTACGGCGAGGCGCTCCCGCGGACGGCGACCCTCGTGCTTGAGGCGGTCTACGAAGACCTCCCCCTCAAGCAGGAAGTCCTCCGGCGCGTCGAGCGGGAGCTCCCGAACGCCATCTTCGCGACGAACACCTCGGCGATCCCCATCGACGCCATCGCCGACGGTGCATTGCATCCCGAAAATGTCGTCGGGATGCACTACTTTAGCCCGGTCCCGAAGATGCCGCTCCTGGAGGTCGTCCGCGGGGCGCGCACCTCCGACGAGGCGGTCGCCACCGCGGTTTCCCTTGGAAAAAAGCAGGGGAAGACGGTGATCGTCGTCGGGCGTCCGTCGACGCCGGAGACGGGGCCCGTCCGTTCGCGACCGCCAGCGAATTTGCTGGCAGCGGCGTCGCGAGAGACGGCGGGCCCACTTCCACGGGGGCCCGGTAGAAGCGAGGCTTTGGGGGCGAGCTGCTACACGACGCGTGTCCTCGGCGCCTACCTCAACGAAGCGGCGTGGCTCCTCGCCGGCGACGCCACCAGCGCCCCCGTTGCCATCGACGCCATCGATCGCGCCCTCGTTCAATGGGGCTTTCCCGTCGGCCCCTTCCAGCTCCTCGACGAGGTCGGCATCGACGTCGCCGCGAACGTCGGTGAGGTCCTCCGCCACGGAAACGCGCCGCGCTTCCAGCCGCCGCCCCCCCTCGCGCGCCTCCTCGCCGATGGCCGGAAGGGGCGCAAGAACGGCCGCGGCTTCTACGACTATTCCGAGAAAAAATCGCTCTTTGGCGATCGTTCCTCCCGGCAGAAGCTCGTCGATCCCTCCGTCTACGAGCTGCTCGGGATCGCCACTTTCGATACGCGGATTCCTCGCGAGGAGCTCCAGATGCGCTGCGCGCTCGCCTTCGTCAACGAGGCGGTCGCCTGCCTCGACGAAGGGATCCTCCACGCGGAGCGCGACGGCGACATCGGCGCGATTTTTGGACTCGGCTTCCCTGCGTTTCGCGGTGGCCCCTTCCACTACGTCCGGTTCCTCGGAGCCGCCGAGATCGTCGCCCGGCTCCGCGGTTTTGAGCAGCGTTTCGGCCCGCGTTTCGCTCCGTCGGCGGGCCTGTTGGCCGGCTGTTGACTCAGCCGGCGTGCCGCTTTGCGGGCCGGAAGGGGGCCTGGACGCCGTCCTTCGCCTTCGCTTCGTTCACCGTAAGCGTCCGACCCCCGTACTGGGTGCCGTGGAGCGCCTGGGCGGCCGCCGCGGCATCGGCGGCGGTCCGCATGTTCACGAAGGCGAAACCGCGCGGCTTCCCGGTGAGGCGATCGAGAATGATCACCACGTCGTCGACCTTCCGCCCCTCTTCCTCGAAGAGGGCACGGAGATCGTTTTCATCCGTCGTGAACGGGAGATTTCCCACGTAGAGCTTCGTAGACATCGAGAACCCCTTGCGCTGTCGCCGAAAAGAGAGGCGATTGAGCGCTGCCAAAAAAGGCATTGATGGGGGCAACGTTACGGGACTCGAGTCGGAAGTTGAGTTAAGACTTGGTCAGAGATTTTCCAACGTTTTTGCAATTTTCGGAACGTGTCGGTTACGTTTTTTTAATCCTATTTCCCCGCCGGGCGGCCCTGGCGCGAGCGTCAAAAACGAGGCGGAAAATGGTCGGCAGATGGCGGAGGCGCAGCTTGCTCCGCTCGTCTCCGTAGATCGCACGGACCGGCACCTCACGGACGCGCGCGCCACACACGGCGAGGTGCCCGAGGAGGTCGTTCGGGTAGCCGAAGCCGGTCCACACCTCGCCCCAGGGCACGCGCGCAGCCATCCGCCGCGACACGGCGGTAAACCCGCACTGGCTGTCCGAAATCGGCGCTCCGACCGCCCAGCCGGTGAGGGCAGAAAAGACGCGCCCGCCGAGGTACCGCCCGCGCGGCATCTCTCGGCGGCTCCCATGGCGGAAGCGGTCCCCCTTCACGTAGTCGGCCTCGTCCCGGAGCACCGGCGTGGCGACGGCGGCGAGATCCTCCGGTGCCATTTGGCCATCGCCGGCCATGACGACGAAGGCATCCGTCTCGGCACCGTCGCGTGCAAGTGCCTGAAGATACCCATGAATAATGGCTGCCCCTACGCCACAGTTGCTGGGATGCACGAACACCGAAATACGTGGATCCTGCACCGAGGCGGCGCGGGCGACCTCGGCGGTCCCGTCGGTGCTCCCATCGTCGACGACGAGAATTTCATCAACAAACGCCGGCATCGTCGCGAGCACAGCTCCAAGAAAGCGTGCCTCCTCAAAGCAGGGGACGATGACGATGACGCGGGGGCCGGCCCGTTCTCGGTCCTGAACCATGCGACGCGTCTAGTCGTCTGCGCGCCGACGAGGCGCTTTTTCCGCGCCCGCCACCGGCCTGTCACAATTCCGCGCTAGTCGCGCCGCCGTCCGGTTACCTAAACGCGTCCGTCCGCGAAGCGGGAGACGGCGCGGAGTTCTCCACAAACGCGTTCGGAGGAAGTCATGGCAAAGATCGTGGTCATCGAAGATGAAGCCGATATCCGCGCGGTCCTTGAGTTCAACCTGGCCGACAAGGGGCACAAGGTTGCCGTTGCGGGGACGATCGCCGAAGGCATGCGGCTCGTTGAGCGCCAGAAACCGGACCTCCTCATTCTCGATTTGATGCTCCCCGACGGCTCCGGTTTGGACCTTTGTCGCACGATCAAGCAGGACGCCGCCCTCCGCACCACGGCCGTCATGATGCTTACCGCAAAAGGCGAAGAGATCGACCGGGTTGTCGGCTTTGAACTCGGCGCCGACGACTACGTCGTTAAGCCCTTTAGCGTCCGCGAACTGCTCCTCCGCGTCCAGGCGATCTTGCGCCGCGGGCAGCCTTCCGAGCCAGAAGCGCGCACGATTCAGTTCGGTGTATTGCGCATCGATCGCGAGGCGCACCGCGTGTGGGCCGCCGAAGAACCGGTCGAACTCACCGCCCTTGAATTCAAGCTCCTCGTGACGCTCCACGACCGAAAGAACCGCGTTCAAACGCGAAATGCTCTCCTTTCTGACGTGTGGGGTATCGATGCCGACATCACGACCCGCACCGTCGACACCCACGTAAAGCGGCTCCGCGAGAAGCTCGGCCCCGCCGGTGACTACGTCGAGACGGTCCGCGGCGTCGGTTACCGGTTTGCCCCTTCCCCCGAAGAGGCCGATCCGCGCCGCCGCGGCGACGACGAATGACCGAGCGCGCGTCCAAGAACGCAAATAATAGCAAAATTAGCGGATTGCGAAGCCCTAGCGACGACACGACCCCCTTCGTCGCCACGCTGATCTCCCTCGCCGCCGGCGCTGCCGTTGGGCTTGTCGCACCCGAACTGCCGGTCGCCTTTCGTGCCCTCGTCGGCGCCCTCGCCGTTGCCGGGCCGGTCGGCCTCTTCGCCTACCGAAAATCCCGCGCGCGCGCCCTCCACGGCGCGACGATCGCCCGGGTGCTCGACGACCTCGGCACCCCGAAACGCGGCGGCACCCAAGAGCGCACCACCAGCTTTTTGCCTCGCGGCGGCGAGTGGGGCCCCATCGAACGGGTCGTTCAGGAGCTCGCGGGCGATCTCGCGGCGCGCGGCGGCGCGGCACGAAGGGAGCGCCATCTGCTCCGCCGCATGCTCGCCGGCATGCGGGAAGGGGTGCTTCTCCTCGGCGAGGACCGTCGCGTCGACCGCATGAACGCGGCTTTTCGCGAAATGTTCTATCTCTCTACCGGGGACCCTCAGGGGAAGAGCCTCCTCGAGCTCATTCGTCATTCTGAGCTAAAAACCCTCGTCGACGATGCCTTCGATGCGCGGGGCGGCGCCGAAGGGGAGATCGACATCGGCGGCCTCTCGCCGCGCCGCCTTCTCGTCCGAGCGACGTTCATTGAAGGGGTCGGTGTCCTCGCGGTCTTCTTTGATGTCACTGAAATTCGTGCCCTCGAAGCGCTGCGTCGCGAGTTCGTCGCCAACGTCTCCCACGAACTCCGCACGCCTGTCACCGCCGTCCTTTCGGCGGCAGAGACGGCGCGAATGATCGCCGCCCGGGACCCGGCAAAGGCGGAGCCTTTCCTGGAAATTATCGAGCGAAATGCGGAGCGCCTTCGGCGATTGATCGAAGATCTCCTCGATTTGTCACGGATCGAATCCAACAAATTGAAACTGGTTCCCGAAACCGTGGAACTCTCCTCTTTCTTGCCCATGACGACAGCCCTCTTCAAGGAGCGGGCGACGGCGCGGCGAATCACGCTCACGGTCACGGTCGGTGCCGGTGTTCGCGTGCGTGCCGATCGACGGGCCCTCGAGCAGGTCGTCACGAACCTCGTCGACAACGCCATCAAGTACGTCCGTGACGGCGATGAAGTTCGCGTTCTTTCAGAAAAAATAGATGACGACGTGCGCGTTGTCGTCGCCGACAGCGGCGAAGGCATTGCCGCCGAGCACCTGCCCCGCCTCTTCGAGCGCTTCTATCGCGTCGACGCTGGCCGCTCCCGCGACAAAGGGGGGACCGGCCTTGGGCTCGCCATCGTGAAGCACCTCGCCGAGTCGATGGGGGGCGCGATTGCGGTGGAGAGCTCCCGCGCCGGGGCGACCGTGCTCGATTTTCCGTCGGGCACCGCCTTCATCGTCACGCTTCCGGCCGGCTAAACGGCAAATTTTTCCAAAACGTCACACGCGCCCCTTCGGGAACCTCTTCTCTACCGCACTCCCGTGAGTCCCCCCTCCCAACCTCCGTCGACGCCAGGCGCTCCGCCTTCGCGCCCCTCCGTCCACCGGCGCGTGGCGGGGGAGGACGGTCCGGCGTCGGTTCGCGGCATTCGCGTCGCGGGCGCGGGCCGTGGCCGCCCGTCCGGCACGCTTGCGGCCGTCGGCGCGGGGCCTACTCGGCGTGCGGCGGTCGATGAGCGCTTTCGCTATTTTCTTTCGTTCTTTGGACCGCTTGTCGTGCTCGTCCCCTTCTTGGTGATCGGCATCGCCGTCGTCGGTGTCGCCGCGCCCTCCTCGGCGGCGCCGTCGCCGCTGACGGTGCTCCCGACGGTCGCAGGCGCGCTTGCCGCCGTCGCGCTTGCCGCCCCGCCGGCCCTCGCCGCAAGCGCCTACGTCACCGTGCTTGGGCCTCGTGCCCTGCGCGGTCCCATGGCCCGCCTTGTTGCGCTCTCCTCGTCGGTGCCGGCGATCGTCATTGGGGCTTTCGCCTACTTTTCCTTTGCACCGCTCCTTGAAAAGTTCTTTCCCGGATCCCCGCGCGCGACGATTGGATTTTCGGCGATTTTTGCCCTCGCCATGGCCGTCGCGCCGACGATCGCCAACGTCGGTCGTCGCCTCGCTCTTGCCGTCCCCGGTGCACGTATCGAAGCGGCGCTCGCCCTCGGCGCGACACGCCGCCAGATCGCCCAGCGGCTCCTCCTCCCCGCCATCGGTCGCGGGCTCGTCGGCGCCCTCTTGATTGCCGTCGGGAGGGCCGCCGGGGAGGCGAGTGCGATTCTCCTCCTTGTCGTCGCGGCTGGGCCGCCGATGACGCCGATCTCCGTCGACGCCGCCCGTGTCGTCCTCGCGGGAGGGGGCGCGCTTGGAGGCCTCGCCCACCTGGTTGCTCCGCTGCTTGTCGTCACGTTCGTTGCACAAACGGCTGGCCGCACGCTTGTGGAGGGGACCAAGCGTCGCCTCGCCGGCGGCCTCGCGCGCCCTGCACTTCCGTCGCCGTGGGGGGTTCGACCGTGAGCGGGCCCCTTGCGCACGAGCGCCGCAGCGCGCCGCCGATCGCGCCGACGGGAAGCCGCCGGCGGTCCCCGCGGAACGGGAACGTGCTCGCCTTCGTCATCCTCGCCGCCCTCCTCGTCCCGTGGCTCGGCGTCGCTCGGTTTCTGCTCCAGGCGACCGGCGGCGCCCCGCTGCTTCCGAGCCTCGTCGCAAGCTTGCTTGTCACGGGGGCCGGCCTCCTGGTCGCGATTCCGGTCGCCTGGATTGCGGCGGCATTGGTGTTTGAGTACCCGACAACGCTCGCCGCCCGCACGACGAAATGGGTCGTTGATCTCCTCGCTGGGATTCCCACCTTGCTCTTTGGAGCCGTCGCGGCCGCGATTTTTCTGCGGATGTCGCCGTCGTTGAAGTCGGTCCCCTTTGGTGCATTAATCCTCGCAGTGTTTCCGGCAGGATTTTCGCTACTTCCGCGTCTGTTTCGTGCCTTCCTGCGCGCCTTTGCACGCGTTCCCGGCACCTACCGAGAGGCGGCCCTCTCCCTTGGGGCCTCGCGGGCACACACGCTGTTTGCTGTCGTCGCGAAGAGCGCCCGTCGAGACCTCATCGCCGGCGTCTTTGTCGCCGCGGCCCACGGCTTCGGCGAACTCGGGCCGGTCCTCTTTCTCGGCGTCGACGCCGCGCCGCTCCCGCTCCGTGTTCTCGCCGCCGGCCTTGGAAAAGACCGAGGCGCTGCCGCCGCCGCGAGCCTCGTGCTCGTCGTCGGGATGCTCACGTTTCAGCTGCTTGCCGCGCTCGCCCAGCGGCCAACCGCCGACCGCGGCGGCCTCGTTTCCCTCTTTCTGGAGCCGCGCTCGTGAACTCCCCCTTCGACTCTGTCCCGGCGCCGCCGCCGCGCGAAAAACTCCGGGCGGAATCGCTCTTTGCGACCCGCGGGACGACGCCGCTCCTTCGGGGAATCAATCTCGGAATCCCCGAGAAAAAAGTCACGACTATCATTGGCCCTTCTGGCTGCGGAAAGTCGACGTTTGTGCGGTGTCTCAATCGCATGCACGAGACCGAGCCGGGCGCCACGACGCGCGGGAGCGTCCTCCTCGACGGCCGCGACATTTACGCCGACGACGTCGACCCCATTTATCTTCGGCGTCGTGTCGGGATGGTCTTCTCAAAACCGAATCTTTTTCCTGAGTTGTCCGTTCTCGACAACCTGCTCTTCGGCGTCCGCCTTGCCGGAGAACTCCCCGACGACCTTGGCCCCTTCGCCGAGCGCCTCCTCCGCCGTGTCGACCTCTGGTCCGAGCTCCGCGGCCGCCTGGAGGAGGGGCCTGAAGAGCTCCCCTACGGTCTCCAGCAGCGCCTCTGCGTCGCGCGCGCCCTCGCCCTCGGCCCCGAAGTGCTCCTGATGGACGAGCCGTGCAGCGTCCTCGACCCGGTCGCGACCTCCCGCGTGGAGGAACTGATCCACGAGTTGGGGGAGGACTACACGCTCGTCGTCGTCACCCACAGCATGCAGCAGGCGGCGAGAATCAGCGATTACACAGCATTTTTTGACCAAGGGGAGCTCGTCGAGTTCGACGAGACCGACGTGGTCTTCACGAAACCGTCCGACCCGCGCACCGAGGACTACATCACCGGGCGCTTCGGCTGATAGCACCGCTGGTTACACCCTTCCTTCGTCGGCGCTTTTTTTGCCGTTTGAGCAGCCCATGGTCCGAAGCCACATCGACAAAGAATACGACCTCGAGCTCCGAAAGGTGCGCGAAGGGCTCCTCGTGATGGGGGGTAAAGTCGAGGAAATGCTCGAAGCGAGCATGCGCGCGCTCGTGAAAGGGGACGCCGCCCTCGCGACGAAGACGATGGCCGCCGACAAGCAGGTCAATAAGCTTGAGATGGACATCGACGAGGCGTGCCTGCGCATCCTTGCCCGCCGCCAGCCGCTCGCCTCGGACCTCCGCTTCATCACCATGGCGCTCAAGCTCGTCGTCGACCTCGAGCGCATGGGCGACCTCTGTGTGAACGTCTGTGAGCGCGTCGTCGAACTCGCCGAAGAGGAGCCGTTGATGCCCTACGTCGAGCTCCTCGCGATGAGTGACGCCACGACCGGGATGGTCCGCGACGCCCTCGACGCCTTCGTCGGCTCCGACGTCGAGCGCGCCCACGGCGTCATCGATCGGGACGCCGCGGTCGATGCCTACTACAAGAGCCTGTTTCGGACGCTCTTGACCTATATGATGGAAAATCCACGGAATATTTTCCGTGCAACCCGCATTCAATCCATCGCGAAGTACCTGGAGCGCGTCGCTGATCACGCGACGAACGTCGCCGAGATGGTCGTCTTTATGGTCCGCGGGAAAGACATTCGCCACGGCGGCCGCGTGAAGATGCGCGACGCCATGGATTCGAAGCGCGCCCTCGTCGACGCCGACCGCGACGAAGAAGAGTGAGCATTTCCCTAGGCACGCCGCTGCGTCCCGCGGGCGAGTCCTTGAATTATTTAGAAAACTCGGTACCGGTCGCCGCTTCGAGCGCGAATACCTGCGCCCAAAACTCGGCCATCGCTTCGTTCAATTCACGATTTGCCGTCGCGTAGGTGCGCTGGGCATCGAGCCAATCCATCAGCGGTGCCGCGCCCCGGTCGTACTGGGCACGTACGACGTCGAGCGCTTTCTTTCGTGCAGGCAAGAGTTGGTCACGCATCCGCACGACGCGGCTTCGGGCGGCGACGAAGCCTCCGAGGCCTGAATTCACGTCGGCGAGCACCGCCGCTTCCGCGCGTGCGAGGCCCCAGGTCGCCGCTTCACCGTCGGCGGCGGCCCGCTCGATTTCCCCTTGGCGCTGCGAAAACACTGGGAGAACCGCCGTTAGAGCGACGGCGACCGTCGGTGGTTGGATCGACTGAGCGCCGTCGATCCCTTGCTGCTGGTACTGGACGCCGACGGCGACGTCCGGAAAGACCGCGCGGCGCGCGAGGGCACCGGAGGCCTGGGCGCGTCGACCGGCGGCGGCGGCAACGGCGAGGTCGGGGCGATGGTCGAGGGCGCTCTTGAAGAGGCCCTCTTGGGTTGCGTTTGCGAGCTCGGCGGGCACCCGAAAATCGAGTTCTGCGGGATCGACCTCCGGAACGGAACCTCCGCGAATACCCAATAGAAACCCGAGGCTTGCGCGGTTTGCCGCGAGGGTTGCCTTGGCGACGTCTACCTGGGTCGCGGCGTCGAAGTGCTCCGCCTCCACGCGGGCGAGCTCCCCTTCGTTGATCACCTGGGGGAAGCGCACCTTCGCGAGGGCGGCGGCGCTGGCCATCGAGGCCTCTTGGGTCTCCGCAAACTGGACGGCGCGCATCGCGAGGGCGACCTGCGCGTAGGCCGCTTTTGTCTGGGCGACGACGATCCGCTCGACGTCTCTTCGCGACGCGGTCGCACCATCGACCGCTGCCCGCGCGACATCCATGCGTAGTGCGCGCTTTCCGGCGAGCACGTCAAAGAGGAGCCCTTGGTCGGAGGCTCCGACCACGTACTGCCACGGGGAACAGCCGGTACAGCCGTCGGGACGGGTGTATTTTACCGCTTTCCCAAAGCCGACGGTAATTGCTGGGTTTTGCAACGTTCCTGCCGTGCGGACGTCCGCTTCGGCGCCACGCCGCTGGGCATCGGCCACCAGCACATCAAGGCCGCGCGTCCGAGCCAGTTCGGCCGCCTTGGCCAGCGTCAGCGGGGCTGTCGTGCCGGCCCCCAGACCATCCGCCGAGCGGGCCGGCGGCGGGTCGGCAAGCGCGCCGTCGGGGGCAAGGACCAAAGCGAGAAAGGTCGCAAGGGGGGCGGCGAAGCAAAGCGGCATTCGAGGCATGGGCCTGCGCATAGTCGGAGGATCGCTTACGCGCATGAAGCAGTCGTGAATGATTCGTTCGTCCCCCCGAAAATTCCGGAAATGACCGTTTTTCATCGGCTTCGCACGGGCGCTACGACTCTGACGACGATATGAAGGTTCCGTTAGGCAGCCACCGGCCGCGAACCTTTGGGCTACGGTCGGCCCCGTGAAAGTTCTCGTTGTCGAAGACGATGAAAAAGTCGGTCGGTTCCTGGTCCGCGTCCTTGGCGAGGAGGGGTACACCGTCGATTTGGTCAAGAATGCCGCCGATGCCATTCGGCAGGGGGGCACCGGTCTCTACGATCTTCTCGTCGTCGACTGGATGTTGCCCGACGGCGATGGCCTTGAAGTCATTCGCGATCTTCGGAAGTCGGGCGGCATCACCCCCGTCCTGATGCTCACCGCGCGCGGCGAGACGAAGGAGAAGGTCATCAGCCTCGACGCGGGCGCCGACGATTACCTCGTCAAACCGTTTGAAGTTGAAGAATTTGTCGCCCGCGTGCGTGCACTCATTCGGCGTACCCACGGGTTTGCAAAGCTCCGCTGCGGAGACTTGGAAGTCGATCGCGTCGCCCATCGGGTCACGCTCAAGAATGAGGCCCTTAACGTAACTACGCGAGAGTACGCACTTCTTCTGCACTTGCTTCACAAGGTAGACAAGGTCTCGACGCGGAGCGAACTCCTCGCGCAAGTGTGGGAAACGAGCTTTGATCCGGGATCGAATCTCGTAGAGGTCCACGTGAGCCGCCTCCGCGAGAAGCTCGGCGATTGTGCCTGGATGATCGAGACGGTCCGCGGTGTCGGCTACCGATTGCGCTCCACCCACCCCGGCTGATTCGTGCCCAACTCGGCTTCGGCAAACGGCGCTTCGCGGCGTGGAGCTCCCGGACTTTCGTTTCGCGCCCGCCTCTTTTATTCGCTGACGGTCCTCCTTGTCGTCACGCTCGGCGGCGCGTTTGCCTCGGTGCATACCGTGGTGTCGCGCTCGGAAATGCGCAAATTCGATGAGGAATTGCTCGTGCAAGCCCACGAGGAGGCGGTCGGACGCGCCCTCCTCCACGACGAGCACGCAGAAGGGGTCGACGACATTCTCGGCCCTGGAGAGTCGATCGCCGAGGAGAAGCTGGTCTTCGTCTTCGGCAAAGATGCGAGCCTCCACGCGGCAAACGGATCCGCGAAGGCGTGCACACCGCTCGCCGAGACCGTCTTCACCCACGAGCGGCGCGAGCCCTTTGACGTCGCCATTTGCGGGCGCCGTATGCGCGCGGTATTTGTCGGTTTTCAGGCCCACGACGGGGACCGACTCCTCCTCGCGCGCCCCCGAGAAGAGCTCGATCGCGACGCTCGTTACCTCGCCGAGACGATGCTCATCGCGCTTGCGTGTGCCATTGCGCTCGCCGCGGTCACCGCCTGGCTTGTGGTGCGCGCGCTCACCCGTGACACCGAGCGTATCGGCGAGATTACCCACCGCGTTCAATCGGGGGATCTCTCCGCCCGCGTCGCATCCCGCTCCAACATCCCCGAGCTCCGCCGGCTCGCCGACGACGTCGACGGCATGATCGCCCGCCTCGCCGCCCTGGTCGTCGCCCAGGAACGCTTCATCGCGCATGCCGCCCACGAGCTGCGATCGCCGCTCACCACGCTCTACGGGGAGCTCTCGCTGGCCCTTCGGAAGCCGCGTACTGCGGAAGAATATCGAGAGTTTATCGATGAGGCGCTCGCCTCCTCACGGCGACTCAAGGCGCTCGCCGAAGACCTGCTCGCCCTCGCGCGCATCGGCGCCGACGCGACCGGCGACATCTTGCTCCTTCCGGTCACGATCCGCGCCCTCGTCGCCAACGTCGTGAACGACCTCCGCGCGAGCGCCAGCGCCAAGGGGATCACCGTCGAGGTGGTGCTACCGGACGCGTCGATCATCGCTCGCGAGCGCGATCTCGAGCGGCTCTTCCGGAACCTCCTCGAGAACGCCCTTCGTCACACCCCCGAAGGGGGCGCGATTCGCGTCAGCGGCGAAGTGCGCGGCGAAACGGTGATCGTTACCGTCGAAGACAGCGGTGAAGGGGTCCCCGAGACGGAGCGCGAACGGATTTTCGAGCCCTTCTACCGGGGGTCCAAAACCCGCGGCGAAGAGATGACCGGCACCGGCCTAGGCCTCGCCATTGTCCGCGAAATTGCACGCGTTCATGGCGGTGGAGTCTCCGTCTCGGCGGCCCGTCCCTTCGCGAACTCGGCGGGAGGCGGCGCGTGCTTCCAGGTTTCGCTCCCCGCCGCAGAGCAGTAAGGCGAGGGCGTGGCACCTCCGTCGGATCCCCCTCCGCTCCTTGCGCGGCGTCGCCTTCTTGTTGGGGTCGGCGGCTTCGTCGTTTTGGGGGGCCTCGCTGCGCTCGCCCTCCAGCGCCCGTTTCCATCGGACCGCACCCCCGAGGGGGCGTGGCTCCGAATCGCCCTCGCCATCCACAAGCAGCGCCTCGAAGACGCCTTTGCCTATCTGGAGACGGAAGCCCAGTGGGCGAGCTTTTCCGTAGGAAAATCGCACGCAAAGGCGTTGTCGCTTGCGCCCTCTTTCCCCGCCGATGAGCAGGCGGCGATCCGTGAACGCTACACGCGTTTCGGGAGCCATCCGGACGGCCCCGAGGTCTTCGCCGCCTTTGGCAAAGACCACCAGTTTGAAGCCCGCTTGAAGAAGGATCTCTCCGGCGTCGGCCACGTCGAAATCGACGGCGAGCGGGCGACGGTCGTCACCGCCCGAGGGACGCGCCACCCCTTCCGCCGCCGCGAAAACGGCATTTGGGGCCTCACGATTTTCACCGGCGAACTCCTCGCCGAGAGCCGTCGTGCAGCCCGAGATCTCGAAGCGCTCGAAAAGAGTGCTGCCGATTTCGCGCGCCTAAAACCGTGATTCAGTCGTCGTACTCGATGGGCAGTCCGGCGTCTCTCCAGCCCCGTTCAAGCACGCGGCCAAATCCGTCTCGGCGCCCCGCATAGCCGGCCCGGAACTCGACCACCTCGGCATAGCCCGCCTCAAGAAGTGCATGGGCCGCTGCGAAGCTCCGTACGCCCTTTTCACAGGCAACAACAATGGTTTGCAAGCGGTTGGGGAGACGAGCTTCGACCCGCTCTACAAAGTGGAGTGCCTCGGAAGGGACGTTAATCGACCCCACCGGACGGCCTGCTTCAAACTCGTCATCGCTCCGGACGTCGAGGTAGACCGCCCCGGCCGCTAGCATCGCGACAACCTCGTCGACGGAGATTCGGCGAAGCGTGTTCAATGGCGATTCTTCTGTACTCAATGCAGTTTCTCTACCGGCACACCGGCGTTGCTGCGACCGCCATCCCGGCCGCTTGACGGAGGTCGGCGCGGACGTTTGGGTCCTTGATGGCGGCGAGCTCCTTGCGCGCCCCTTCGTCGCTGAAACGCCCGAGGGCGAGCGCTGCCGCTTTGGCCGCCTCGATTTGTGCTTCGGTGGCGAGGGGGAGGGCGCCGTCGATCGCCGTGCGTCGGAGCACCCCGATCGCCTCGTGATCGCAGGCATTTCCGAGGGCGGATGCCGCCGCACCGCGGACCGATCCGTCTTCGTTGTCGTCGCCCACGAGCGCGCGGAGGCGCGTGCTCGCCGAAGCGGTCTCCGCGATCCCCGACGAAAAGCGGGTCGCGAAGGCCTGAGCCGCGGTGCCGCGGACGCGCGTCGAGCGGGCCCCGAGCGCCGCCAAGAGGGCCTGATCGACGGCGTCCGACGGGCCCGCGCTGGCGAGGAGGTCGACGGCCCCCACCTGCACAAACGGAAACGGATCGTCGGTGGCGAGCTTGGCGAGCGCCGATGGCGTCAGGGCGGCGCGCCCCGTCGGATTGAAGCCGCCGCGAAGACTCGCGAGCGCCGTCGCGCGCACCCGCGGATTGCTATCGGCAACTGCCGCCACAAGCCCCTCGCAAACGACGTTTGCGCACAGGGCCGCTGCTCGTTCGCGAATCCATGGTTCCGGCGCTTCCTTCAAGAAGGAATTCAGCTTCTTGCGAGCATCTTCATCGCCGCTGGTCGCCAGTTCGGCGAGGCCTGGTAGCAGCAAATAGCGCGCATCGTCGTCGCCACTGAGCCCGGCAAACAATCGCATTTTCCCGGCGGAGCCTGCATCTTTCAAATGGCCCAAAAGGGTTCGCGTCGCATCAAAGTTCGCTGCCTCGGTGCTGGACTTGGTTGCAAACTGCAGCCATGCGGTGGCCGGGTCGGGGGCGCGATCGAGGGCGTGGGCGAGGGCGCTGCGGACGGTCGCGCGTGCTTTTGCATCGCCAGCGCCGAGGCGAGTCGGGAGCAATTCACGAGCAAGTTCCGGAGCGACGCGTGCCAGGAGAGGCATAGCGCGCGGCGCCGCTTCCGGGTCTTCGCTCGCCTTCGCGAGGTCCTTCGTGACGCGCTTGCCGCAGCGGCCGACGACCGCTTCTGCCCGGTTCGCCAGTTCTTTGTCCGGCGATGCGAGGGCGCCGATCAGCACGTCGCCGAGCTCTTCGCAGGGCTTTTCGGTAACCGCCGCCGCAAAGCGCTCCGCGGAAACGGGCGGGGCGCCGGTCAACACACCAGCGAGAGCAAGACCGAGGACGACCGAGAGAGCCATTGCCCCTTCGGTACACCGAAATGCGCGCCGAGCCTCGCGCGGTCGACCTTCTATCGGCCGGAATTTGGCCGCCGGCCGGACGGCTGCGTAGGTAGCGGTCCCGATGCGACATTCGTCTTTGCCCGTTCTGATCCTCGCGTGTGCGCCGCTCTTCGCCGGCGCGGTGGCTTGCAAGGCGGGGGACGCAAAGACGGTTGAAAATAGCGTAAATTCGGCGCTTTCAGCGACGGGCCTGGCACCCCAAGCACCAGCGACCGCCGCCGCATCGGCGAGTGCGTCGGCGCCAACGACCGCGGCCTCCGAGGAAGATGAGCCGAGCATGGACGTCGGCGACGACGCGATCGTCGCCAAGAAGTTCCTCCGCGGGCCGGCTGCCGGCGGCGAGGGCTGGAAGCTCGACCTCGCCCAACTCCAGCCGGCTGGCGACGAATACGTGACGGCGCTCGCCGCTCCGAGCGCGGGGACCGCTCATCTCACCGTCGATGCAAGTCTTCAAAAGACCGCGGAAAAACTGCTCGCCGAGTACGAGATCCCCGAGGCTTCCATCGTCCTCGTCCGCCCACGCGACGGCAAAATATTGGTGTATGCTTCACGCATTGGCACGGGCCGGACGAAACGCGATTTGAACGTCGAAGCGTCGGCGCCGTCGGCGAGCCTCTTCAAGATCGTCACCGGGACCGCCCTCGTCGATCACGCCGGCCTCGGCCCGGAGACGCCGCAGTGTTGGTCGGGCGGCATGCACCGCATCCAAGAGCGCGATCTTCAAGCCGATCCGAAGCGCGACACCCTCTGCACGACGCTCGCCGGCGCGATGGGCCACAGCACAAATACCGTCTTCGCGCGGCTCGCCTCCCAGAAGCTCACGCCGACTTCCCTCGGGGAGACGGCGCGCGCCTATCGCTACGGATCGGCGCTCCCCTTCGACGTGCCTGTGGAGCCATCCGCACTTCAAATTCCGGAAGAAACCTTAGGGTTTGCGCGCACCGCCGCCGGCTTCTGGAACACGACCTTGAGCCCGCTCCACGCCGCCTGGATCGCGTCGGTCGTCGCCAACGGCGGGGAAGGGGTGCGCCCCTACGTCGTCGCCTCCCTCGAGAGCGGCGGAAAGACGATGTATACTGCACCGGAGTCGCGACCCCTGGGCCGCATCATCAGCGCGCGTACCGCCGAACAGGTCACGCGCATGATGGAAAACACCGTCGCCGAGGGGACGAGCCGCAAGGCCTTCCACGATCCGCGCGGCAAGAGCTTCTTCCCCCAGCTCCCGATCGCCGGAAAGACCGGCACGCTAACGGACGAAAAAGCAGGCCGTTTTTATACGTGGTTTTCAGGGTTTGCGCCGAGCCGGCCGACCGCAAATGTGGAGCCGGTCGCGATCGCGGTGCTTGCCGTCAATGGCGCCAACTGGAAAGTCAAAGCGAACACCGTCGCCCGCGAGGTGCTGCGCGCCTATTTCGCCGGGCAAGACGTCCCCGGAGTGACCGCGCCGATGGCGGGGAAGGCGAAAGCGACGAAGAACGTCGCCGCGGCGACCACGAAGAAGAAGCACTGAGCGGTTGCCAGGTTTGCGTCCGGTGAAGTAGCGAGGCGCCCCTGATGAGCAGCGGGCCGCAATCCGGGGAACACCTGAACTCCGTTCGAGAGCGGCGCGGCTGCATCGAGGTCGTCTGCGGCTCGATGTTCAGCGGCAAGACCGAAGAACTCCTCCGCCGGATCAAGCGGGCACGGCTCGCTAAGCAGCCGGTATTGCTCTTTAAACCGCGGGTCGACAACCGCTACGACGATACGAAGGTCGTCACCCACGAGGGGCTCGCCGGCGACGCCGAGCCGGTCGCGACGCCGGCCGACCTCCTCGCGCGTGTGCCTGAGGGGACGGCAGTCGTCGGCATCGACGAAGTACAGTTCTTCGACACCGAGATTGTCAACGTCGCGGAAAAGCTCGCGAATGCCGGCGTGCGCGTGATCTGTGCCGGCCTCGACCAGGACTACCTCGGTCGCCCGTTTGGGCCGATGCCGGCGCTCATGGCCTCCGCCGAGTTCGTCACGAAGCTCCACGCCATCTGCCAGAAGTGCGGCGGTCTCGCCTCGCGCTCCCAGCGGCTCGTGGCGAGCGAGGGGCAGCTTTTCGTAGGAGGCGCGGCCGCTTACGAAGCCCGCTGCCGGCATTGCTGGGTCTCCGGCGTCGAAAAAGGGCGCTGAAGCCCTCTCCCGACGCCGGACTCGCCGTTTCCAAAGCGGCTACTCGGTCGGCGTAGCCCCTTCTTCCGTCGCCGCCGCGAGCACGAGGACGTTGGTAGGCAAGGTTCGTGTGACGCCGTCGTCAAAGTCGACGGTGGCGCGAACATTGCGACCATTGACGCTCACCGCATCGGTGACGACACCTGGCCCAAACTTGGAATGAAGGACTCGATCTTCGACGTCGATTTCCTCGGGGCGTCCCGTCGGAGCCTTGAAGGCGAGGGCGGCTGCCGAGCGGACCTCCTGGAGGCGTTTTGCTGCATCAGCAGAACCATCGTTTGCGCGTTTCATGAGGATATTTACTGCATCGGCCTCACGGCCGAGCGCCTGAAAAAGGGTGGCACGCAGGAGGTCGTCGGGGAGGTCGTCGAGCCCTTCCAGCTCGCGTAGGGCAGTCTCGTAGGCGCGGCGTTTCCGAAAGATTTCCGCGCGCTTCAATCGCGAAATCGTGCTCCGTTGAACTCGTGTAAGTTCCGGATGAATCGTGGTTCCGAGGAATACCGTCGCCCCGATATCGACGGCGATGATCTCCCCCGCGTCGTTCGTCGTCATGTAGGCGCGCTTCTCCTCCTCGGCCGCCTGTGCGTCGGCAACGACGACCGCGAAGTCCTCAAGGGTCTCCTCATCGAGGAGACTCTCGGTCTGCGCAGCGATGAGCCCACGTAGGTAGCGGGCGTGCATCGCAAACCAGGCGACCGGGATTTTGTAGCCATCCTGGTCGGTTCCGCCGGTGAGTGCGGCGAGGGCATCGGCATCTTCCGCCGCCCCCGAGGGGAGCCCGCGGGCGAGGCGAAGTTCCGCGCGAACGGCGAGCGCGGCCGCCCGCTCCGGGAGGGTTGGGTCTTCGAGGGCGCGGGAAAGGTACCGCTCGGCCTCTTCATTGCGGCGCAGAAAAGCGAGCGAAAATCCGAGCTCTACGGCGTCGGCGCTCGCGAGTGCTTCCGGGATCGGAACGCCCGGTTGCCGCACCCGACTCTCCAGATCGGGCTGCCTCCGGATCCGTGCCAGCCGCGTCTTCAAGATTTGAAGCGGCGCCGCGAGGGCGTCCCAGGGCGCGTCGTTTGGAAGGGCCCGCAGCGAATCTGGGGGCGCCTCCTCGATGGCACCGACGAGAATCCATTCGTTTTTCCACGCAAATGTGGCGACCCAGAAGCTCGTCCCGAGTTCGACGTAGGCGTAGAGGAACTCCCCATCGCTCGTGAGAATTCGCGCCCCCGCCTGCCGCACCTTCCCCGGTCGCTCGAGGGTTACGTAGGCCTGCGCGAAGCGTGGAAACGAACGCCGCACCCCCAACGAACCGCGCTCATAGGTTTCGAGAAGCTTCATCGGGGGCTCAACACCAGCAGGGCGTTACGGGCAGTACCCGGCGTCCGGGCAGCTCCCATCGGCGTTTCGTGGGCGTGTTTGTTTGCAGCCAGCGAGGGCCGAAAAGGTATTTGAAGGGAGAAGATCGACCATCGTTGCCGAGTAGGCATGATCGATGCCATCACCGGCGCTGTCGCGGAAGGTCGAGTGGGTGACAAATGGGCTCGTCGGGGCGCCGTAGAGGGCGAGCGCGGCGTCTTCGTTCTTGCTGAAGGCCCCTTTACCCGCGGGATCGCAATGAAAACTGTTGGCTTGCGAGGGGCCACCGGCGTGGGCGACGGTCACGTAGTCGAGGCGACTTGCCGCCGTCGGCGCCGCGCGGAACACGATGCCGCGCCAGCTTCCTGCCGTCGCCGTCGCACCATCAAAGGTGATTGGTGCTGCCGCAGTGCCGACGGCGATGAGCGTCCCATTCGACGTATCGACGTCCGGACTTGCCGTCGTTCGTCGCGTGTTCAAAAGAACATTTCCGCCGGAAGAAACGCGAACGTTCACGCCGGGATCGACGGTCCAGGTGACTTCCGGGGCATCTTTCGCCGTCTCGCCGATTGTAAGCGCGCCGATCCGGTAGGGGACTCCGCGGACCGGGTAGCGGGTGCTTTCGTCCATCGGCACTGCCGAGTCGACGAAGATTTCGTCGACGCCGTTGCCTGTATAGACGCCGCTCGGGAGGCCCCCCGCGAGCTTGGCAGTCGCGCGGACCGGTCCCGCCGTTGCGCCAGAAATGGTGAGATTTTGAGAGGATGCGGCGACGGCGGCGTCCCCCCGAAGCGACAGCCCGAAGGTCGCCGAACCGGCGATCGTGACGTGGTCGGCCAGGAACGCTTCTCGGCGCTTCGCGCCTTCGCCGCGGAGGTCGACCATGCCGAAGGTCGTCGCGCTGATCGCGCCGCCGTTTCGGACCGTCGTGTAGGCGAGATCGAGGGTGCCTCCATCGATGTAGAGTGCACCAAATGGCTTTGCCGCGTCGCTTGCCTCAAAGAGAATCGGCGTCGCGCTAGCTCCTCTTGCAACAAGTTTTCCGCGTACTTGGAGGCTGTATCCCCCCTCGATCTGCACCACCGCGCACGGCTCGACCGTGAGCGTTGCTGCCGCTTCGACGATCGTCGAGAAGGTGACGACGTGGGGGCTCCCGGCGGCGGTCCACGTCTCGGAGGCGGTGATCGTCGTCCCGGTGTGCGTCGTCCCTGGGCCGCTGGTCGGCCCACACTGGGGGCTCGCGTCGACGAGCGAGCCATCGGCGCCGCCGTCGGTCGGGGCGCCGGTCGGTTCACTCGAGCAGTGGACCCCGAAGGCGGCGAGCGGGGCGAACGCCAGGAGGCTTGGGAAAATCCGGAAGAGCTTCATGGCGCGCATTGCACCACGGAGCGGCCGCTGACGATAGCGGAGGCACCGGTCGTGGGATGTCGCCACTCGGTCAGTCGGCGCCCCCGTCGGTAGGGCCGGTGCCGGGGCAGAGGTCGTTCGTCCAGCGGCAGCGCCCTGCGGTGTTTCGCGAGCAGACGTAGCGACCGGGAGCGCCGTTCGGGCAGGTGAGGGCCGTCGTCGGCTCGGAGCCACATTCGTCTAGCCCACAACTCGCCCCCGGCAGGGCCGGATCGCTGCACCCCCAACTCCCTGTTAGCGCCCAAGAAATGGCGCCCAAGAGGGCAATGGCAGGTAGACGGGAACGTCGATTCATGCGGCTAGAGTTCGGCGACGAGTATCACAACGCGCCCCTCGGTGTTGATGACCGTTTGATTTTCGCCGATCTTCGCCACGCCAGGTGCCGGCCAGGGCGTGTGCCCGCAGTGGATGAGTGTCGGTCGACGTCCTTGAATTTCTTCGAGGACTTGCGCGTTTCCGTCCCCGTTTGCGTCCTCGGCGGGCCCTTCGTGGAGCACCAAAAGATCGCAGGCATCGACGATCGGTCGAAGGAGCGCCTGTTGAACCGCCCAAGGCCTCCGTCCACGGCGCTCGGTCGCCCCCGCAATACGACCGACGCCGCCGAGGACAAAACGACTTTCGGGGATCTCTATCGTCGATCCATCCAAGAAGCCGACGCTTGAATCTTCGGAAAGATTGCCGCAATCATCGTGGTTCCCAGCGACGCCAGCAACCCATGCAAACCTCTCTGCAAACGCGTTCCAGACAGCGGTGACGGGGCCGTAGCCGCCGCGTTCTTTGCCCGAAAGCGGCGTAAACAGGTCCCCCGCGAGGAGGACGCCGAGGCGCTCGGCTCGGGGAATCGCCCCGCGGTCGCCGAGTTCCTCAAGAAACTCGGGGACGGCGAGGCCGAGAAGGCGATTTGCCCCGGTCTCGGGGTCGGTCACCACCCCTTGGAGATCGCTCGTCAGGATCAACCCGGCGACACACTCAGCAGCGTCCCCAAGGCGCGAACATTGCCCAATAAATACAGGTAATTCAGCGTACTCGGCGCCACCGCCCCGTGCAGCTCGCCGGTAACCCAGCGAGGCAATCGGCGCCCCCTCCGGTGCTTCCACGCGAAAGCTCATCGCCGCACTTTGGAGCAAAGGGGCTCGCCGAAGGCTACGAAAATTCTAGGAATCCCTCACGCTTCTTTGCGACTTTGCTAGCCCTTGTCCCGATGGAGACGGCACCCTTGAAGTTCTACGTCTACAGCCGCGCGATGATCGAGGCGATCGCGCCCCACGAAGAACCGCATTTGATCATCTCGGTGACGAGTGCCCCAGCGGACCAAGCTCGGCTCCGTGCGGGCGCATGGCGTCGTGGTGTCCTGCGATTGAGCTTTCTCGATGCCGATGCCCCCACCGCGGAGATGCCCGAGGAGCAGCTCTTTTCCAAGGAGCAGGCCGCCGCGGTCTGGTCGTTCGTTGCGAACCGCCCCTCCGACGTGACGCTCATCGTCGTCCACTGCGACGCGGGGGTCTCCCGATCGGCGGCGATTGCAGCGGCGCTCGCGAAGGTCTTCCTTGGCGATGACACAGAGTTTTTCGGAGGGCGTTACCGGCCGAACCGCCGCGTCTACCGCGCCGTTTTGGAAGCGGCGCTCGGACCGACGGTTTGAATTTGGCGACCGGGCGTCGGGCCCGGTGCCATTCGCCTTACGGCGACCTGTCGTCACATGCGCCGTCGGTTCTTTCGGGCTATAGCCGCAACCGATGCATGCACTTCGTTCGCTCGGCCTCTTGCTCGTCGCCCCGCTTGCTGTCGCCGGATGGGTCGCTTGCGGAGGGACTGAACCGCTGGATACCCTCGAAAATACCAACGGTTCCGATGCGGCCGTCGACGGAAGCGCGACCGACGGCGGGGTGAAGGATTCCGGGGCGGACGGTGGCACGAAAGACGGTGGTAGCGCCGACAGCAGTGCCGGCGATGCGGGCCCCATCGACGCGGGGCCGCCGAACCCCTACGCGGGCGGCACACCGATCGCCGCTCCGGCCGACGCGTGGTCCTACATCCCGATGAACGACCTCATCTGCGGCAATGGATCGACGAGCGGGATCGGGTTCAACCCGTCGTCCAAACCGAATGCTCCCGTACTTGTTTTCTTTATGGGGGGTGGTGCCTGCTGGAATGCGGCCACCTGCCTCGGCGGCGCCTCTTCGAACCTGACCGACAAGGTCGGCGAACCGGAAATCATGGCGGACATTCCGCGGATTGATTTGCTCTTCAATCGGAGCGCCGCGACGAACCCGTTCCGCGACGCCAATTTCGTCTTCGTCCCCTACTGTACTGCCGATATTCATGGCGGTGACTCGGTCAAGACCTACTCGCTCTTGACGAAGAAAATGACCGTCAACCACCACGGCGCGAAGAACAGCGAAGCGGTGGTGAAGCGCCTCTTGGCGACCTTCCCGACGACGCCGAAGGTCTACGTGACCGGCGCAAGCGGGGGCGGCTACGGCGCGATGATGAACATGCATCGGTTTCGGACCGCATGGCCGGGCGTACGCATCGATATGCTGAACGATTCCGGCTCCCCGATCCAGCCGAGCGGCTCCTTCTGGGGCGATATGCAGAGCGCCTGGAATCTCCAGCTGCCACCCGGCTGCACCGGCTGCGACGCTGATGTGTCGAAGATGTTCCCCTATCTGGCCTCGACGATGGGCAATGGGCGCCTCGCCTTCACAAGCTTTACCCAAGACAAGACGATTCGCGCATTCACCGGGAATCTCATTCCGCAAGATTACGAGAATAAGCTCGTCGCACTCAAAGGCACGATGGCCGGCAATCAAAAGGCCTACATCGTCGCCGGGGATTCCCACGTGCTCCTCAAGCAGGATCCGCTCCCGGTCGCGTCGAGTGGCGTCACGCTCCCCACCTGGCTCAATCAATTCGCGAGCGACGACCCGGCCTGGGCCCATCAAGGCCCGTGACGCGGGCGATTTTTCCTCGAACTTCTTGATGAAATCTGCGTAGGGCGACCAATAAGTTGCCCTTCTTCCCGGTCTCGCTATAGCCCCGCTACCTGATGCTTGCCCCCCTCCTTCGCCGCCTCGCCCCCGTGCTGCTCGCGACGCTCGCGGTGGCAACCCCCACGGTCGCGGCTGCGAAGCCGGCCAAAGCAGGGGCCGCGAGCGCGCCTCGTGTCGCCAAGACGGCCGCGAAGCCGTCCCTCGACCCGCAGCACCTCGACGTCCCCGGGACCGCCGGCGCCTACTTTGTGCCACCCCGCGGCAAGGGCCTTCGCCCGGTCATCATGTACCTGCACGGGCGCGGTGGAAACCCCGAAGAAGATTGTAAAAAGTGGGCGAAGGTCGCCAGCGCCTACGGCTGGGTCGTCTGCCCGGCGGGGCCGGAAGATCGCGGCGGTGGCTCGCGGGGCTGGGCGAGCAGCCCGGACGCGGCCCAGAAGGTCATGGACGCCTCGATCGCGACCCTTCGCGGCAAGTACAAAGGGCGCGTACAGACGCGGAACAACATCCTCGTCGGCTTCTCGGAAGGGGCGTTTATCGCTCAACAAGTCGGCCTGAAGGACCCGCAAAAGTGGTCGAAGTGGCTCATCCTCGCGGCGAGCGACAAGTACTGGCTCGGCACGAGCGACAAGGACCTCGCCGCCGCCCGCGCGAAGATTCGTCGCGTCTACTTGCTTACCGGCGAGAGCGATGGCGTCGTCGAGAACACGAAGAGCGTCGGAAAAATGCTGCAAAAAGCGCATGTTCCGGTGAAGGTCAATATCGTCAAGGGGATGGGCCACGAAGTCCCGTCCGACAAGATGATTGCAAACTACAAGAAGCCGCTCGCCTGGCTTTCGACGGGAAAGTGACGCCGCGCCGCTCCCGGCGGCGTCGTTGAAGAACGCGGGCTAGCTCCGATGTGCTAGCGACGGCTCCCCATGACCGGAGAGCCCGCCTCGAACCCCACGTCTCAGGCGCCCCGTCGCCCGTTCGTCCTTGGAATCGCCGGCGGCTCGGGCTCGGGAAAGAGCACAATCGCCCGCGAAATTCTTGCTGAATTGCCGCCCGGCGCCGGCGTGCTCCTCGAGCAGGATCACTACTACCGGCCGCTCTCCCACATGGCGCCGGACGAGCGGGAGCGGGTGAACTTCGATCATCCCGCCTCCCTCGACCTCGAACTCCTCGCCCACCACGTCGACGAACTCGTCGCCGGTCGCCCCATCGCGCGCCCAAGCTACGACTTTGCGACCCACGATCGCACCGCTCAGGGCGTCCCCATGAAGCCGGCGCCGGTCATTATCGTCGAGGGGATCCTCGTCCTGGCCGACGAAGGGCTCCGAAAACGCTTTGAAGTTCGAGTGTTTGTCGATACCGATGCCGACATTCGTCTGATGCGCCGGATCCGCCGTGACCTCGAACACCGGGGGCGCACCTTCGCGCAGGTCCGCAAGCAATACTACGAGACGGTTCGACCGATGCACCTCGCCTTTGTCGAGCCGTCGAAGCGCTTTGCCGACATCATCATTCCGGAAGGGGGCCAGAATGCCGTCGCCCTCGATTTCTTGACGAGTCACCTGCGATCGCGTCTTTGAGAAGAACCGCCCGCGACGCGTTTTCGTAGAACTCCGCGCCGTCCCCGGCTTCGCCGACGGACGCGTCGCGCCGGCCCCGAAGGGACCGGACCTGTAGGTGGATGCCGCTGGAGACGAAGAAGCCATGGATCCGAAGATGATGCGCGCGGCCGATCGCCTGTTTCAGGCAAAGGCGCTCTCCCCGACCGAGTACCAGCGGGTGAACCTCGAGGTTCAACGGACCGGGCAACGCTCGGAAGAGATGCTCCTCGCGCTCGGCATCTTCGATGAGACCCAGCTTCTGCGGTCGCTTTCCAATGTGTATCGTACACGTTTTGTGTCGACGGAGCGCCTCTCCAAGGCTGATGTCCCCAAAGCGGCCATTGAGTGCGTTCCGCGCCAGCTCGCGGAGACGCGCCTCGCATGTCCCGTGCTCTTTGACGCCGCCTCAGGGACGCTCGGCATTGCGACCCCCGACGGGGACGACACCCGCCTCGCCGAGGAGCTTCGCGCCGTCGCCGGCGTCAAGAGCGTGCTCCTCATCGTCGCGCGTCCCGCCGGGGTAAAGGCCGCCCTCGCGAAGCACTACGGTGGCGATCCGCGCGCCTTTGCGGGCCTCCTCGACGGATCGATGGCTCCGCCGGCGCCGGCCCCACAGGCGGCCTATGGCGCCGCTCCGGCAGCCTTCCTCGATCCGCCCATTCGGCCGGCCGGGGCGGCACCGCAAGTGGTGAATGTCCCCAATGTCCTTGCAAATATTCCGGCGGCCGTCCTCGCGATGGATCCGTTCGGATCGACGCAAGTCTCGCCGGGCGTCCCCAATTCCCCGGCGCCGAAGCCGGAGGCGATCGCCCCGCCGACGACGAAGCTCTCGCCGAACGCCCCGGAGCCGCGCAAGACAACCAAGATTGATCGCGCCGACATCGCGCGCGCCGGCGATGCGCCGCAAGCGACCGTTCGTGGCGCGGAGGTTCCCCAAGGCATCGACCCGACGACGATGGACGGTGACGGCGTGCTTGCGCTCGTGCAGGCGCTCGTGATGCCGATCGAAGAGCGCGTAGGCCCCTTCCGTGGACACGCGGCGCTCGTCGCGAAGATCTCGAAAATGCTCGGAGAAGACGCAGGCCTTCCGGCCACCGAGCGCTATGCACTCCTCCTGGCCGCCTGGCTCCACGACCTCGGTCGCTCGGAGCGCGGGCACCTCACGGCGCGCAGCGTAAGCCGCTCGGAAACGCACGCGCGCGCTGCGCTCGAAGTCGTCGATGTGCCGCTCAAGCTCCTCGCCGACGTTCCGCTCCCGGAAATGACTCGCCGGACGATTCGCCACGTCTGGGAGCGCGTCGACGGCGAAGGAATCCCCGACGGCCTCCGCGGCTCCGCGCTTCCGCGGACGGCGCGCATCGTCGCGCTCGCCGATGTGATCGCCGATCTTATGGAAAATCCCGCGAATGAAGTCGGCCGTCGTCTGAACGCGCAGGAGGCCATTGATCGCATTGAGGCGACGAAGGGGACCGTCTTCGACAGCGCCCTCTTTGACCTCGCACGGGCTCTGGTGACCAGCGGCCGTCTCCAGTAGGCTGCCGCCATGAACCGTCTCCTTTCGCTCCTGCTCCTTGGAACCGCTCTTTCCGGCGTCGCCTGCGGCGCGAAGAAGCCGGCGTCGAGCCCCGACGAGACCGAATCGCCAACCGGCGTGCCGGCGGAAAAGTGGGATACGTCCTCGCAGACCGCCGAAGCGGCAAAGGAACCGGCGAAAACCGGAAGCGGCGCACCGAAGGTCAACGAGACGGCTTCAAAGAAGGATAATGAGTACGACAAAGAAGCGACGAACGTCGTTCTCAATCGTGCGACTCGCCAGGTCAAAGACAATTGCGGATTCGCGACCGACGACACCGGCAAGGCGACCGGGCCGTGGGGCAAGCTCGACCTCAAGTTGCTCCTCGGCGCGAACGGGCATATGCGAACGGTAACTGTTCCTGACCCTTACGCGGGGAAGCCGGTCGGGCGCTGCGTCGAGAAGGCCTTCGCGAATTTGATTTTCCCGCCCTGGTCCGGCGAAGACACCGAAGTGACATGGCCGGCAGAGGTCGTGAAGCCGGAGCCGAAAGTCGAGCCGAAACCGGCAAAGAAATAGTCGCACCGCCTTAGCGGCGGTCGCTGATGCAGCCGGCCGCTGCCGCTTCGTCGACGACGAGTTCGTAGGCTTCGTTCCGGACGAACGTCCCCGGTTCGCTGCTCGTCGTTCGCTGCTCGTCCGCCAGCGGCCGATAGTCATCCTGGGCGGTTTCAAAGGCGACGTGGGCCCCCGCGCGCACGAAACCTAGGGTGGCGATCGGGAAATGATCGCCCGCTTTTCGGAGATAGAGAGGAAGCGGCGACGGGCATTTGAAACCCGCAAATCTGCGCGGCGAATAGTGGCGGCCGGAAAAGCGCCCAAAGCGTCCGTCGGGGGGACCGGCACGAAGCGACGTGCGTGCGACCCAGCCGCGCCAAAAGCCATCTTTTCGATACACGACCTCGACGTTTGCGCTCCCCTTTCCGTAGGCGGCTACCGCGGCCCCTTTCGGGAGGATGGCAACGGCCGGGCCCGTTTCTGTCGCAGAAAGTCTTGTGTCTTCAATGAGTTCGTACCAGGTCGCCAGCACAGGCGGTCGTGGACGTTCGGAGAAACTGTGCTCGGCGACCCCGACTGCCTCACAGCGGGGCTGCAAAATCGGTGGTGGCCCCACAAAGCTCGGACCGACGACGATTGGCGCGAGGAGTTGGAACGTCGGCGTTGTCTTCCAGTGGAGATCGACCGCGGAAAATGGGTCGTACACACCGGCAAAACCGAGCGGTTCTTGGGCATGCAACGGTACGCCGTCCTCCTCGATTCCGACGTCGAGATCCCAGCCAAAGATGGGAAATACAATCGATGAAGATCGGCCCCCAAGGGTGAGCGTGACCGGCTTTGGCGTCGTCGCCACGGCGAAGATCTCGCCGCGAAACGCGAGGGGGAGGGGGGCCGTTGTCGCACCGACGAAGCGGCAGCCGGTCGCTGGGACGTGGGCCGAGGGGATCCCCGCCGACGGCGGATCGTGGCGAAGGGCGGCAGGCCCGACTTCGACCTGCAACGGCGCGCGTTCTGGTCGCATCGGTGGCGGAGAAAGGGCTCGCTCTCGGCAACTCGTGCCAATTGGATTTAACAAAAACAGTATCTTGAGACGTGACCGGCGCGCGCTCATCGCCCCTCAGAGATCGCGTAACGCAGTCACGCGTGCGAGGCGCGCGCCGCTCTTGAGGCGGGAAATTCGTTGCGCCGGGTAGATGCTCCGGGAACCGGTCAGCAAAAACGCGACGACGCAGACGACGAAAGCGTGGGGGAGGA
Organism: Sorangium cellulosum; assembly: GCA_020720045.1. GTDB lineage: Bacteria > Myxococcota_A > Polyangia > Polyangiales > Polyangiaceae > JAAFHJ01. Next base: position 38,967 of record DYPH01000024.1, read on the forward strand.
TCGGGCCGCCGAGAAGCTCAACAGCCATCACCGTCAGCGCAATTGGGCTGTTTGACGCGGCCGCAAAGACGGCGGCAAGGCCGACCCCCGCCGCAAGTTCCGTCGGAACGCCCAACAGCGGCGCGCAGAGGTTCCCCAGCGCCGCGCCGACGTAAAACAGCGGGGTGACCTCGCCCCCTTGGAACCCCGCCCCGAGCGTCACCGCCGTCGCCACGAGCTTGGCGATAAAGGTGTAGGATGCAAGGTTTGGATCGTGGAAGGCGCGCAGGATCGTCGGTACGCCTAACCCAAGGAATTCGCTCGTCCCGCTCAGCTTCCAGAGCAGCACAATCGCCACGCCGCCGGCGGCCATGCGGAGTGGCAACCGCGGGAGGAGTCGTGTCGCCTGCTTCTTGATGACGTGGAGGAGTTCGATGAACGCGATCGTCGTCAGCGCGACGAGACCGGCAAAAAGTACCCATTTTCCAAGTAAAATCGGGGTCATCGGCACGGTCGCTACCTGCGGGTAGCTGCTGTGGGTGATGCCGAGGGCGCGGGTCGTAAAGTCGCCGACGTAGGCGGCAAGGAGCGTCGCGCCTACGGCTGCGTAGTTCGGACGGCCGATCACCACGAATTCCATCGCGAAAATGGCGCCCGCGAGCGGCGTTCCGAAGACCGAACCAAAGCCGCCCGCGACCCCCGCGCTCAGGAGCGCATGGCGTAACTGCGCCTGCTTGGGGACGCGGCTCGCGACGGCATCGGCGAGGGCACCCCCCATCTGCACGGCGGTCCCCTCGCGGCCGGCGCTCCCCCCAAAAAGATGCGTCAGCACCGTCGCCAAAAGGACCATCGGCGCAAGCCGCAGCGGGATTGGTGCCGGTTGCTCGGCGCTACCCCGTTCACCGCTTGTCGCGAAGAGCGCGTCGATCACCAGGTTATTTCCTGGCAGGATCGACGTTCCGTAGCGCTCGTAGATGGCGCCGATCGCGAGGCCAGCGACGGGAAGCGTGTAGATGATCCCTTCGTGGGCCTCGCGAAACACGGTTGCGCGGTCGAGGAGCGCCAAGAAGAGCGCGGAGGCGGTGCCACAAAGCGCGCCGACGACCGCAGCGAGCGGGAGCGCAGTCAGTGGCGACAGGCGAGGGGGCACGGCCATTGGAGGGCGGTTGTACCGTGGTCTCGGCCTTCGCTCTTCGAATTTGTCGCCCGCGTCGTTCAGAGGTCGTCGATGAAATAATCTTTCAACTTGTACAAGAGAGCGCGATGACTGATTTCGAGCAGTTCTGCCGCGCGTGTGCGATTCCCTCTGGTCTTCACAAGGGCCCGCCGAATGAGAATTTGCTCGACGGCAGCGACCGTCTTCTTGATGGAGAGCTCCCCCGAGGCGAGCTGCACCTGCACCGGATCGAGCGCTTGCCGGAGCCTTTCTGGGAGGTCATGGAGCTCAATACAATCGCCTTCCGCGAGGACCATCGCCCGCTCAATCGTATTTTCGAGCTCGCGGACGTTCCCCGGCCAGCCGTACTCGAGGAGCAGCCGTTGCGCCTCAGAAGAGAGCCCGCGGAGCTTCGTCCCGAGGCGCTCGTTGTTTCGGGCGAGGAAGTGGTCGACGAGCACCGGGATGTCCTCTCGGCGGTCCCTAAGCGGCGGGATCGGCAGCGAAAGCACGTGAATTCGGTAGAAGAGATCTTCCCGAAAGCGGCCCGCTTTTGCATCGGCGGCGAGGTCGCGATGGGTCGCGGCGATCACACGGACGTCGACCTTGATGTCCTTGCTGTCGCCGAGGCGACGAATCGTCTCTTCCTGCAAGACACGGAGGAGCTTTACTTGCAGAAGGAGCGGCAGTTCTCCGATTTCATCGAGGAAAAGCGTTCCACCTGAGGCCTCTTCAAAGAGGCCACGTCGGTCCGAACTGGCATCCGTGAAAGCCCCTTTCTTGTGGCCAAACAGCTCGCTTTCGAGGAGGTTCTCCGGGATCGCTCCACAATTGATAGCAACAAAAGGTTTGTGTTTTCGAGGGCTACGGTCGTGAATGGCTCGCGCAACAAGCTCTTTGCCGACGCCGCTTTCCCCGTTTACAAGGACGGTAGTCTTAAAGTCGGCGACTTTGGCGATCGTCCGAAAGACCTCTTTCATCGGTGCGCTCTTCGCGAGGATCGACTGAAAGGTGTGCTCGCTCTCTACCTGGGCCCGGAGCTTCCGATTTTCGCGACGGAGCGACTCGCGTTCCTCGGCCTTCTTGAGGACAAGGAGCATTTCATCCTGTTTGAAAGGCTTCTGGATGTAGTCGTAGGCCCCCGCCTTCATCGCCTCAAGGGCGAGGTCGACGCTGCCGTAGGCGCTCATGACGATGACCGTCGCCCGGTGCCCCTTCGCCTGAAGGGTGCCGAGGAGGTCGAGGCCGCCCACCTTCGGCATGCGCACGTCGGTCAGGACGACGTCGGGGTCGAAACGATCGAGCTGGGCGATCGCCTGCTCGCCATCTTCGGCGGTCTCGACCTCGTAGCCGTTTTTCCGGAGGAGCGTCCGGAGCACGAGGCGAATGTTCTCTTCATCGTCGACGACCAAAATACGGCGCACGGGACCTCGCAAATCTTTGCGTAGACCCTATCCGCTTTTCCAGAACCTGCACAGAAACGTTGCAGTTCACTCCGCATACTTTTCCATGTGCCGCTTCTTCCCGCGCGAGATAGCGTCGCTGCGTGCATTTCGGAATTGATCGCCTCCCGACGGAAACGAAACTCGTGGCGCGCCTCCGCGAAGGGCGCTTCGGCCTCCTCGCACACCCGGCGTCGGTCGACGGGCGCTTTCGCCACCTCCGCCACCTCCTCCACGGCCTCGGCGCGGCGCCAGCGATCGTGTTCGGCCCCGAGCACGGCTACGGCGGCGAGGCGCAGGACATGATTGGCGTCGACGACTCACGGGACGCGTACGGTACGCGGGTCGTAAGTCTTTATGGTGAGGACTTTTCAGCGCTTACGCCCAGTGCCAGCGACATCGAGGGCCTCGATCTCGTCCTGTGCGACCTCCAAGACGTCGGCGCGCGGTACTACACGTTCGTCTGGACGGCGCTCCTCATGCTTCGAGCCTGCGCTGCCCGAGGGATTCCCTTGGTGGTCCTCGATCGCCCCAACCCACTCGGCGGTGTCTTGCGCGAGGGTGCGTTCCCAATTTCTGAACCCTTTCATTCATTTGTCGGTCTTGAGCCGCTCCCCGTGCGCCACGGCTTCACCCTCGGGGAGATTCTCAAAATCCGCGCTCACGAGGAAAAGATCGACCCGGCGCTCCTCGAGGTAATCGCCGTCGATGGCTGGGACCGGGAAAAGAGCGCCTACGGCGATGCAGCGCTCCGGGGGCGCTGGGTCCTCCCGTCACCGAACATGCCGACCCCGGAAACGGCGCTCGTCTACCCCGGTGGCTGCCTCCTCGAAGGGACGAACCTCTCCGACGGCCGCGGCTGCACGCGCCCTTTTGAGATCACCGGCGCCCCCTGGCTCGACGGCGAAGCGCTCGCAAAAGCGCTTTCTGAGTCAGGACTTCCAGGCTTTTTTGCTCGCCCGATGGTCTTCCAACCGACCTTCCACAAGCACGCCGGGATCCTCTGCGGCGGCGTGCAAATTCATGTGACCGACCCCGTCCACTTTCGCCCCTACGCGACCTACCTCGCGCTCATCGCCTTCGCGGCCCAAGCACATCCCGATTCGTTCCGTTTTCGTACGGAACGCTACGAATTTGTGGACGATATTCCCGCGTTCGATCTCCTCACCGGCACCGACAAGGCGCGCGCCGCCATTCTCGCCGGTGAGCCCCCACGCGAGATCGCCGGCCATTTTTCGCAAATTTCTCCGGCAAGTGCCGCTCGCCTCGGAGGCTGGCTCGACGTGGTCGGTGCGTGACGGCATCGCGATTTCTGCAAATCGATGTTGCTTGGCGCCGAACTTTCGCGGGGAAACGGCAATAACTTCGTGGTTTTCGCGAATATTTTCCTCGAGGCACGTTTTTTTCGCGGAAAGACTTGCCTCCCGCGCCGCCTTGCCATAGGGTCAGCATCAGTTCACGGGAAACCGGTGAACGCTCTTCAAGAGCTCGTGCGCCTCCCTCCCCCCAACCGCGCGAGCTCGCCGTGCCCGAAGGCCTCTGGTCTTTGGGCACGGTTCTTTTGTGCGCCCGAATTTCGTGGCCGCCGGACCGGGAAAAAAGCGCGCGCCCCTTTGACAGGCGCGTACCGTCGCTGCCGCGCCACGGCGTTGGAACCAACCGCGTCGCCAGGCCCTTCGACAGGAGCCTACTTTTCGAGCTCTTCGGCGAGATAACCGAGGATGATCTCGTCCAGGCTCTTGTCGCGCAGGATCGCTTCCGACGCCTTTGACACCGCGCGCTTTGCGCCCCGAAAAATCTCCGCCGGTCGTGCCGGAGAGGGGCGCGGAGGCGTCGACTTTGTCCGCGGTCCTGGGCGATTGCTCGCGCGTTTGTTTTCCTCTTTGTTGGCCCGCGGCGGCTCGCTCGGTGGGACGAGGCTCCGGTAGCGCGCACTCTGCGGAAGTTCCTTCGAAAATGCCGTCTTGGGTGGCGGCGGACGATCGCCGAGGGCCAGCTCGTTGCGGCCGAGAGCGGGCGGCAAATTGGGCGACGAAGATCGACGCGTCGATGGAGCATTTTCTGCAGCGGCCGCTGACGCCATCAATGGGGGAAGCACCGGTGAAGACGGCGGGTCTTCCAGCGGGAACGCATGACCCGGTTTCGGCTCCGGTGCCGCTTCGGGGGAGACAACGGGCTTGACCTGCGTCGGCACCGCTTCCGACATCGGAATACCCGACATCGGGGGCGCCTCGTCGAGGGTGATCGCAGGGATCACGAGCTTCGGGCGCGCCTCCGGGGCGACGCCGATGATCGTCGCCCCTTCTCGTGAGGACGGCGGCGGCGTCGGCACCCGAGGAGCTTCCGCCCGCTTTGTGCCAGGTACCACGCTCGCGACCGGCTCGGTCATCGCCTCCGGCGCTTTCGCGATCGGCTTGCCTTCAATCGCATCATCAAAGGTCCCATCGCGCAGAGCGATAAATATCGCCTTGTGCTGCTCCTTCATGATTTTTCGAACGATATCAGCCACATCGCTTGCTTCGACATGCTCGGCATAGCTCTTCTTGACCGATTTAAGGATGCGCCCGCCATCCATGAAAAGGTGCGTAATGACGTGCGGCTTCGCCAGCCCGCTGTCTTCCGTTTGAATATGGAAGACGCGACCTTTGTGCCGAACGTTGTTGTTGTAGCCGACGAGCGGCGATGGCGCCTTGGCCATGAAACCTTTCGGGATTTCGGAAGCGGGTCCCTCCGAAAATCAGGAGCGTGGCTACGAGAGACCGCGAGCGTAGCCTCTCAAGAGAGGAGATGCTTCACCGCGACGCGAAAGCGTATCACGCAGTTGCGTTCGTCGACCACCGTCGCACGCATCGCGACCGACTCCGGTGGGCGCTTGTGTGTGTGCGGTTCGGCTGTTAGCGCAGCACGTTGGCGCTCCGCTCGAACTCCCTCGACGCGCCACCCCCTCCTCGCTTGGAATTCGTCTACGGCGTCCTGCTGGTAAGCATCCTCATATTCATCCACGAATTCGGGCATTTCGTATTTGCGAAGCTCTTCGGGGTGAAGGTGCTCACCTTTTCCATCGGCTTCGGGCCGAAGCTTTTGCGCGTTCGCGGCAAAGAGACCTCGTACTGCCTCGGGATCCTGCCCTTTGGCGGCTTCGTGAAAATGCTCGAAGAGGCACGGGGGAAGGAGACGATCCTCCCGGAGGATCGCCACCGGACCTTCGAAGCGCAGGCGGTCTGGAAGCGAATTCTCATCGTTCTCGCCGGCCCGGCGATGAACTTGCTCTTTCCGATCCTCCTCTACACCACCGTCTATTTGGAGGACCGGGAGCTCTCGCCACCGGTCGTCGGTGCCGTCGAACCGGGGATGCCCGCCGACGGCAAGTTGCTCCCCGGGGATGTCATCACTGCGGTGGATGGGGTCGCCATCGATACGAGCGTCGCCCTCCAGGAGGCGATCGCCCACAAGGCGGGCAAGAGCGTAAAAGTTACGGTAAATCGGGATGATAAGCCGCTTGATGTCTTCCTCGTCCCGAAGGACGAGTCGGTCGTTCTTGAGCCGAGGGATCTCGATCTCGTCGAGCACGTCGCGCGGATAGGTGTATCCCACAAGTTTGTTGCGCCGGTCATTGGCGTGCCGGCTACCGACTCCCCCGCCTACCGGGCCGGCCTCCGAACCTTCGATCGCGTCACTGCCGTCAACGGCCGCAAACTCGAGCGCTTCGTCGACCTCATCACGCTCCTTTCGGCGAACCGCGGCGACACCATCCAGGTGACCTACCTGCGGCCTCGCGGCGCCCCGGAGGCGTTAGGTGGCGTGTCAGACATTGCCGTGTTTGATCCAGGGGTCGTCACCCTCACGCCTTTGCCGAAAGACCCAGAAGCCAAGGAAATTGACCATGTTGCGCGGGAGCGCGACGTCCTGCTTCGCGAAGGGATCGAGGGTGCAGAGATGTATGCAGCACTCGTCCCCGAAGGCTCTTCCGAGTGGCAAGCGGGTCTTCGTCCCGGCGACCGCCTACGAACCCTCGACGGACAGGCGGTTGATCGCTGGAAGAGTGTGCAATTTGCACTCAAAAACCACCCGGAAGATCGCCACGAACTTGGCTGGACCCGCGACGGTGAAGCGCTCTCGGGGACGTTCACGATGCGGAAAGAGACCTGGCACGACGAGGCCGGGGTCCGCCGGGACCGTTACGTCTTCCGAACGACGAACTGGCAGTCCTTCGCCATTGAAAAATTCGTCAAAAACCCCGGACGTATTACCTACGCGCTCACAAGGGGCCTTCGGGAAACGGGGCGAGTCGTCCAATTCATCGTCGTCGGCTTTCTGAGGATTTTGCAGGGAAAAGTCAGTATCGCGACCGTTAGTGGTCCGATTGCGATGTTTGATGTCGCCGGTGAAGCAGGTATCCGTGGGACGACCTACTTCCTTTGGGCGATGGCGCTCGTCTCCGTCAATCTCGGCCTTGTGAACCTACTACCGGTACCGGTCCTTGACGGAGGACACCTCCTCTTCTTCCTCTGGGAGGGGATCTCCCGCCGCCCGCTTTCGCGCCGCGCGCGCGAAATTGCCAGTCTTCTCGGGATGATCCTGTTGATCGGCCTCGCCGTCCTTTCGATCAAGAACGACGTCGCCCGCCGTTGGGATGCCGTTGGCAGGACCTTCCGCGAGACGATGGATCACAAGCTCAAGTAGGAATCCTTCAGTAGCCGTCGTGCCCTTCGGCGGCGCGCGCCTTGCCTCGGTGAATCCGAAAGAGCATCGCAAACCAGAACATGGCGAGCGGGATTCCAACCAGGAAGACCGGCGCAATGGATGCGAGGCTCTCCTGCGGAGCCGCCGCTGAGAGATCTAGATTGGGACCTTCGCCGGTGCTCCGTAGAAAGACGGGGAAGAGGCCGGCTGCGATACCGGCAAGCGACGCGCCGAGGAATACGTTTGACGCGAGAAATCTCTCGAGTGGCGAGCCCTCTTTCCGGAACAACACGCCGAGGCCCGCCGCCGCAAACAGCGGGAAGAGGACGATCCACGGGCGCGACCGGAAGGCCTGCTGGAGTGCCGGCTGGACGATCAACGTCGCCCCGAAAAGCGCGATCGCCCCAGCGATGATGACCGGCAGGAGGAGCGTTGCGATGCGAGCCGAGCGGGTCGCGACCGCTCCTTCCGTCTTCCAGACGAGGAAGCGGGCCCCGTGGTGGGCGAGCGCGGCCACCGTGAAGAGGCCGACAGAAACCGTGTAGATATCGAGGGTTCCTGCCTGGCGACCCGGCCAAAACGTCCCAAAGAGGGGGAGGGTAAACCAGCCGTCGGCATCGAGGGGGACGCCGCGAATGATGTTTCCGAGGGCCGCCCCGAGGACGAGCGCGATGCCGCCCGACGCAAGGACAAAGAGACTATCGAGGAAGCTCTTGAAGAGTGGTTCGTCGCCGTGGTGGCGAAGCTCAATAGCAATGCCTCGAAGGATCAATCCCCATACTAGAAGGAATATTGCGAGGTAAAAACCGGAGAGTCCCGCCGCGAGGACGGCGGGAAAAAAGGCAAACAGGACGCCGCCGGCCGCAAGGAGCCAGACTTCATTGGCATCCCAATAGGGGCCGATGGCGGCGAGGAGGGTGCGTCGCTCGCGTTCGTCACGGGCGACGATGCGGTGGAGAATGCCGGCACCGAGATCGAAGCCGTCGAGGAGCGCAAAGGCGGCCAAGAAACTGACAGCGAGGAAAAATCCGAGCTCACGCATGGGGCACCTCTCCCGCTTCGCGGACCGACGCGGCCGTCCGCGGAGCGGGAGACGGCGCGGAGTTTTTAACAAACGCGTCGTGCGACGTCGCTGTGGTGGCCACCGGACCGTGGTTGATCATCTTGAAGAGCAGGTAAAGGAACGCGAGCCCGAGCACGAAGTAGAGTCCGCAGAACCCGAGCAGCGTAAAGAGCGTGGAACCTGCATGAACCTTAGGGCTTGCCCCATCCGCCGTTCGAAAGAGGCCATACACAATCCACGGTTGTCTCCCGAGTTCGGCGGTCATCCAACCGGCGGTTGTCGCAATGTAGGGTGCCGGGAAGGTAAGGAGATGGGCCCAGAGTATGCTCGTCGTCTGAAAGAGCCGCTTGCGCCACAAAAGAAGGTTTGTGAGGGCAAACAGGCCGATCTGAAGCGTCCCGATTCCTGCCATCAGGTGAAACGCGTAATAGAGCGCCTCGATGTTTGTAGGCCTCTCATTCTCCGGGAATGCATCGAGTCCGCGGACGTCGGCGTGAAAAGTCCCGTACGCGAGAAACGAGAGTGCACCCGGAAGGACAATTGGGTTATCTAGCCGCTTTTCTTTCACGTTTGGCTGCCCGATCAATGCCAGCGGAGCTGCGGCGCCGCTGTCGAAGCGCCCCTCCATCGCGGCAAGCGTCGCCGGTTGGTGCTTCGCGACCATCTTCGCGTGGAGGTCGCCGGTCGGAAAGGCGACCAGGATGGAAGCGACGAGGCCAACGCGCGCCGCCAAAGCGAGCGATCGCTCCGCATGGGGCCGCGCCCGCGATCGCTCGGGTGCCGTTGAGTCGCGCAGGAGCCAGAGCGCCGAGATAGCGGCGACGACGAAGCTCGCCGTGACGACGCTCGCTACCATGGTGTGTGCATATTGCACCAATCCCCATGGGTTGAACAGGAACGTCGGAAAGCTCGCCATGCGTAGCCGGCCGTTCGCCATGAACGCGTGCCCGACCGGATGCTGGAGAAAGGCGTTGGTCGTTACGATGAAATAGCCCGACAGCCAAGAGCCGACGAACAATGCGCAAGATGTTGCAAAATGCATCGCCTTGGACAGGCGCTTTTCGCCAAAGACGAGCAGACCGAGAAAGGCGCTCTCGAGCATGAACGCGAAGAGGCCCTCCATCGCGAGGGTCTGCCCGACGACGCCTCCCGACCATCGCGCGAAGGCACCCCAGTTCGCAGCTAGTTGAAATTCCATCGGAAGTCCGGTCACGACTCCGAGGGCGAAATTGAGTCCGAAGACCTTCGTCCAGAAGCGAGCCGTCTCCCGATCGATGGCATCCTCGCTCCGATGGGCCCGTCGCCACAGGATCACAAGGAGGAGCGCAAGGCCCATTGTGAGTTGAGGAAATAGGTAATGAAAAATGATCGTAAATGCGAATTGAATGCGGTGCCAAAATAGGGGATCGCTCATCACAGACCTCAGACGTGACCTTTTGGGGATCGGCGCGCGGGAATCAAGGGGCCCGGAGCACTTTCGCAAGGCACCGCGGGCGGAAGGGAATGCGCAACATTCGCGCGTTCGCGGGTGGCACCGCTCCGGCGAATGTGCTTTCGAACCGGCAGACGACCTGCCCGACCCGTAACTGGTCCGGCGCTCGACGCGGAACTGTGGCATCGTGCCCCGTGCTCGCGGTGGTCTCTCCGCAGCCCCCGGAACTTCATGAAACTCTGGACCCCCTTCCTCGTCGCCCTCCCGATCGCCCTTGTTTACGCCTGCTCGGGCAGCGACACCCCGGACACCGACTCGGGGACGCCCGACGCCACGGAGGTCGACGCGACCAAGCCGGCTGATGCCGGTCGCGACCGTGAGCAAGCCGACGTGAAGGACCCCGATCAGGCGGAAGTCCCCGTTGTTTCTTCAATTACGCCGACGAAGGCGCTCGTTGGCAGCCAAGCTGTCGACGTGGTCGTCATCGGAAGAAACTTCGTTCCGCGAACGATTCTCCAGCTCGAAGGGGCGCCGCTCGTCACGCGCTTCCAGAGCACGACGCAGCTTTCTGCGACGATTCCGGCCTCCGCCTTCGCAAAGACAGGGACGCTCCACATTTCGGCAGGCACGAGCCCTCCCGGTGGAGGGGCAAGCAATGAGCTCACTGTTGCCGTGGAGAATCCGGCCCCTTCGCTGACGGCGATCACGGTTCCGTCGCCGCCCTCCGTGCTCGTCGGGGCCAACGACACGCCCATTGAAGTGCAAGGGGCGAACTTCGTTGACGGCTCCGTTCTTTCGTTTGCCGGTACCGACCTGCCGACGACGTTCTCCTCCGCGTCGAAACTCACGGCGGTCGTCCCGAAGGCGAAGCTCGCAAATTCGGGCACCTTTCCGGTGACGGTGCGGACGCCGGCGCCCGGTGGAGGGACGAGTTCTTCGATCTCCTTCACGGTGGCGAATCCGCAAGTCTCCATCACCTCCGTGACGCCTACGTCGATGAAGCTCGGGGACCCTCAAACCCAGATCCTCGTCAAAGGATCAGGCTTTGTTTCTCAGAGCGCGGTCTCCCTCAATGGAACGCCCGTCGTAACAACCTTCGTCGACGGCACGACGCTCACGGCGCTGGTCCCTGTCCAGGCCCAGGCCGGTCAATTCCCGATCGTGGTTCAGAATCCCGCCCCCGGGGCGAGCGTCAGCCAGGCGAAGCTCTTCACGGTCGAGTACCCGGTTCCGACGGTCACGACCGTCTCGCCGAACAACGCTGTCGCAGGCGGAGCCGCCGTCGCGATCACCGTAACGGGAGCTAAATTTTACGCAAATTCGCAGATTTCTATCGATGGCAATGCGCTGCCGACGACCTTCGTCGACGCCACTACCCTTCGCGCGACCATCCCTTCGGCGTCGCTGAACGGCGCAAAGACGATCGCCGTCCGTGTGGTCAATCCGGCTCCGGGCGGCGGCGCTTCGACGGCGCTGAACTTCGTCGTCGGGAACGCGGTGCCGACGATTGCGTCCTTGAACCCGTCTGGCGTCACCATCGGGCAAAAGACGACGGTCACCGTGAACGGGGACAAATTCGTCGCGGGCGCCCAGGTCCTCCTGAACAATGTCCCGCAGACGACGACGGTGCTCTCCACTCAGCAGGTGTCGTTCTCGATCACCTGGCCTACACGCGGTGCCGTCCCCGTCGCCGTTCAGAATCCTGCTCCTGGCGGTGGCCTCTCCAACACCCTCAACTTGGGCGTCGGCTGTGACACTTCCGGCGTGGAGGTTGTGCTCAATGGTTACGACCCAATCTCGGTCAATACCAACTTTGATCAGCAGGGGCGCAAGGCAAGCTTCGACGGCAATATGCCTCAAAAATGTGACGCCACCGCGAACGCGGTCGTACCGACGATCAATGCCAACTTCACCCAGCCTGTTCGCGCGGTTGTCGTTCAGAACGTGACCGGATCCTTCATGGATCTCACGACCTGGGCCGTCTGCGCGGGCGTGAAAGACGACGCCTACCTCGCCGTGTACCGCCGCGCGACGGTCCCGACCGCTTACGCCAACCGGCGCGCCTGCGAGGGGTACGTCTCCGAGGGGTACGACCTCAACGCCGGCTCCGCCTCGTACCAGTCGCCGGAGCGGGGCCCGGCGCTCTTCTGCCCCGGTTTTACCAAGGCAAACGGCGGGCAGGTTCGTCTCGATGTCTGCGAAAAGGCTGTGATTTATCTCCAAGCCTTCGAATACCAAGGGGCGAACGGCTTCACCGTTCCCGCCACGCTGAAGATCAAGGGTGAACAGGTTCCATGAGTGACTCCTCTCGCGCGGCAGGCTCCGCCCCTCTTTCCGGCGGAGCGCCGCGGCGTGGCGCCCCCACCGCACGCAGTGTGGCGGCTCAAGTCCTCCAGCGAGCCTTTCGGGACGGAGCCTTTGCGGCCGCCGCCCTCGATGCTGCCTTGGAACGGGAGCTCGCCTTCGACAGTCGCGATCGCGGTCTCGCGACCGAACTCGTCTACGGCGTGCTCCGCACCCGGCCGCTCCTTGAAGCGCGCCTCTCCCGCCACCTCGCGAAGCCCTTCGAAGCGCTCCCCGACGATGCAGCCGCCCACCTGCTCATCGCCGGGTATCAGGTTCTTTTTCTTGACCGAATCCCGGCATTTGCGGCTGTCAATGAGGCCGTCGACCTCGTCAGCGCCCGCTACGGAAAGAAGGGGCTCGCGGGGGTCGCCAATGCGGTTCTTCGCCGCCTTGCGGAAGAAGGGCGCCTCGATGAGGCGGCTCGGCGCAGCGCCGTCGCTGCGAGCTTCCCGGAGTGGCTCGTTTCCAGCTTGACCGCCTCCCTCGGGGCTGAGGCGGGGCAGGCGTTCTTGGCGTCGACGCTCGACGTCCCGCCGGCCGGCCTTCGCGTCCTGGTCGGCCACGACCGTGCCGCCGTCGCAAAGGACCTCGCGGAGGCGCTGCCGACGGCAAATGTGCGCCTCGCGCCGCTCGCCGTGCATGGAATCCTGATTGATCATGCGGGGGATCCGGCACGGATTCCCGGGTTTTCGACGACGTTCACCGTGCAAGAAGAAGGGTCCCAGCTCGTGGCGCTCGCCGTTGGTGCCAAGCCGGGCGAAAAGATCCTCGACGCCTGTGCGGGGCGTGGTCACAAGACCGCAGTCCTCCTCGATGCGGTCGGCCCCTCCGGCGCCGTCTATGCCTCGGATGTTCATCCGAAAAAGCTCGAGCGGCTTGCGCGGACGGTCCTTGCAGAATGCAAGATTCCTGTCGCCGGCACCTTCGCCGTCGACCTCGCGATCGGCCCGGCGACGATCCCCGGCGACCTCGACGCCGTCCTCGTCGACGCCCCCTGCTCCGGGGTCGGCACGCTTCGCCGGCGCCCCGATCTCCTCCTCCGCCGTGATGCCGCCCGCCTCGACGAACTGGCTGCCCTGCAGCGGAAAATCCTGGCGACGTCAGCGACCCGCGTCCGTTCCGGAGGCCGCTTGATCTTTGCCGTTTGTTCGGTTCTGCGGGACGAAGCCGAGGCGGTCCTTGAAGACTTCCTCGCCTCGGAAGTGGGTGCAGGTTACATGCAAACCCCCTTCGCCGATCCAACGATCGACGCCCTCGCCGCCGGGGCCCCCACGCTCCGGTTGCTCCCGACCGTCCATGGGACCGACGGCTATTTCGTCGCTTCGCTCCGCCGTCGCTGAAGCGCAATATTTTCGCGTCTCGCATCGAAGGCGCGTGGATATTGCAACGCACAAATCTTGAGACTAGGTTCGCGCCGGTTCGGCCGCGTCGGTACGCGGCACTTCCCGAGATTTGGTGTGGGGCGAAGCGCGCCCTGAAGGATGAGAGCGAGATGGCCATCGACGTCACGTTGCCCCAGCTCGGCGAGAGCGTGTTCGAGGGGACGATCACTAAGATCCTCGTCAAAGTCGGGGATGTGGTGAAGAAGGACCAGGCCCTCCTGGAAGTCGCGACCGACAAGGCCGACAGCGAGCTCCCGTCGCCGGTCGCCGGTCGTGTCCTCGAGATCCTCGCCCAGGTCGATCAGGTCCTCCCGGTCAATACGGTTCTCGTCCGCATGGAAGCGGGGGACTTTCCCGCCACCGCCGCTGCTCCCGTCGCCGCCCCCGTCGCTGCGCCGGCCGCCGCCGCTCCGCTCGCCACCCCGAGCGCACGTCAGGCTGCTCGCGAGCATGATGTGAATCTTGCTGCGGTTTCTGGCTCCGGCGATCACGGTCGCATCGGTCAGGACGACGTCCTCCGCGCCGCTAGCGCCCCGGCTCCGGCCCCCGTTGCCGCTCCGGCTCCCGTCGCCGCTCCGGCGATGCCCCAGGCGCGCGCCCAGCAGCTCGCGGCGACGATCAACACTGGCGGCGGTTTCCCCGTCCCCGGCGTCGGCTACGGCGCCTTCAAGGTGCCGGCCTACCGGGAGCAGCCCGGCGACAAGGTCGTCCCGTTTACCCGTCGCCGGCGCATCACCGCCGACCACATGACCTACTCGAAGTTCACCTCGCCCCACGTGGTGACGGTGGCCGAGGTCGACCTCCACAAGGTCTCGAAGGTCCGTGAGGCGAACAAGGACCGTTACAAGAAAGAGGGTCTTTCCCTCACGATGCTCGCGTTCGTCGTGCAGGCGTCCGCCCGCGCCCTCCGTGAGAACCCGACGATGAACGCCCGCGTCCTCGACGACGCCTACGTCGAGTTCAAGGACATCAACATCGGTGTCGCCGTCGACAGCCCCGACGGCCTCGTCGTCCCGGTCGTCCGCCGCGCCGACGAACTCGGCATCCGCGGCATCGTCCGCGGCATCGACGACGTCGCCAAGCGCGCGAAGACCGGAAAAATCACGATTGACGACCTCTCCGGAGCGACGTTCAGCGTGACGAACCCCGGTTTGAAGGGGAACCTTTTCGGCGGCGCCGTGATCAGCCAGCCGAACGTCGGCATCCTGCGTATGGGCGAGATCCAGAAGCGCGTTGTCGTCGTCGAGGGGCCGGACGGGGAAGACCAGATGGCGATCCATCCGGTCATGTACCTTGCACTTTCCTACGACCATCGCATTGTCGACGGCGTCGCAGCGAACTCCTTCCTCTGGCGGGTCACCGAGATCCTCGAGAAGGCCGACTTCGAGGTCTGATCCCTCCTTTCGAGGAAAAAGAAACCCGGTTCCCTCTTTCGAGGAGACCGGGTTTCTTGTTGCCTCAAAGGGGCCTTCCAGA
>DYPH01000136.1 GCA_020720045.1 Sorangium cellulosum
GACATTGCTTTGATCACATCCCGTGTAAATTGCAATTCCGAGCAGCTACCTAGCTTAGGGGCAGCTGACCGGCGGGCGTCCACCGCCGTCGGCGGCTCTCTGGTCGAGGAGCCGCTTTGTGCCTTCACAGTCGCCGCTATCGCGGAGGATCAGCGCGAGACCGAAGAGCGCGTCGTGGCGGAGGCGGCGATCGATGAGGCCGACGCCGGGCGCATCGACCCGCGCCTGAAAGAGCTTTTGCGCGACCCCTTTGCCCCCGGATCGGTAGGCGTCCCAGGCGCGCGCCTGGGAAATCGTGAGGGTATTTGTTGGGGCAAGAGCAAGAATTGCGCGAAGAAACTCGCTCTGTTCCGGGCGAACCGCGCTGACGAGAAAATCGAACGGGACGGCATCGCGGGCTTTGTTTGAAACCTGGCTCAGGAGAACCTTCGCTCGCTCCTGGGCCCCTTCCTCGTTCGCGTAAACAGCCTCCCACGCATCCATGAGTCCTGGATGAGAATCGACGGCATTTCGAAACTTTTGCTCCGTCGATTTATCCGATCGATAAACGTTTGAAAAACTCCCGACAAAGCAGTCTTCGCGGGCGGCGCGTCCGCGGACTTCTAGGCGCAGCTGGCGGAACGGCACATCGACCACCGCATCGGCGCGGCGGAGGAAGTGTTCGGTGTCGAGGCCGCGAAATTCCTCACCAAGATCGAGAGTTTTCCAACCGTCGAGCGCACCAGTGGCGAGGTCGGCGTGGCTCCACTCCCGGGCCACCCCGCCCGCTTCGATGCGGAGTGTGAAGTCGGGGCAAGCAGGCTCAGGGAGCGATACGGCGAGAATTTGTTCCGCGTAGATCGTCGTTGCGGAGAACCCGAAGGATCCCTCCGGGAGTCGCCGGTGGATGCGAAGACCGGGGCCATCAAGACGAAGGGAAACAGAGGCTTCGTTGTGGGATTCAATAGGGTAAAATCCGACAGGTAGCTTTGCTTCTGGCTCCCAAATTGCAAAATTACTGTTCGCAAGGTCTCCAAATTTGGGAGATTGGCCTGCAATCTGAGCGCCGCCCCAGTCGATTCCCTCCCCATTGCGGACGACGATTCCCGCCCCGAACGCCAAATCAAACTCGCGGCCCGGTCGCTGGGTGCTCAATCGGAAAAACGCCCGCGTCCCGGGGGCGACTACTTCCGGACCGTCGCTGGCCCAAAGAAATGCCTGTTGGGTACCATAGACCCAGAATTTCGGTCGGAGCGGCGCTGCGGAGCGATTGGTTACGAAAACCTCAATGCCGGAAACCCGGCTCCCCTTCGCCATCCGTTTCGGCAGCACCTCCACAATTGCCGCGGCGGTCCGCCGGAGATCCCGGAGGACGATGACCGCCGTCGCGAGGACGGCGGCACCCAAGGCGAGTTCGAGTCCCCGGCGGAGACGACCGACGAGGACCGGGCCGAAACGTGGCGCCTCCCCCACGGAAAAGAGCGTCGGTTCGGCGGCGAGAAGGAGCGTGTGAAAAATCCAGTAAGAGGAGAGGGCGCGCGGGCCAAAAAAGGAGGCTAGGGCGGGAAAGAGGACGACCCACTTTCCGGCACGTCTCGGTTCGAGAAGCAGAAATGAAAAGCTGAGGAAATGTACGAGAGCAAAAAGGGCTACGAAGGTCTGCTTTTCGAGGACAGCCGCTCCCGACGCGCGCAGGCCGGCGAGCCCTTCCCCGAAGGGGACCATCGGTGCTCGAAAGGGTTCAAGAATTCCGGCGACAAAGGCCGCCGGATTCCAGTACAAAAATGGCACGACGCCCGCGAGAAATATGCCAACTGCAGCGCCCGAAAATCGAATCATTCCTGTTCGTCCATAGGCGTGATGGATACGAAAAATCAGGTAGGGTGCGAGGAGCCATGCCTGCTGTTTGACCAAACAAGCAACGCCGAATGTAGCCCCCGCCAACAAGAGATTCTCGGTACTGAGGGCAAGTGCAGCAAAGAATATCCAGAGAAAATCAGTGACTCCGTGCGTCGCATGGTAGCTAACGGGCGTGAATAGCCCGGTCGCCGCCAGCATTGTAAGCGCTCTCGCTTTGTTGCGTTTGAATGCAAGAATTGCGAGACCAAAGAATGCCACCAAATAGGGCAGTTCCGGTCGTGGGCCGAACGTGAATGGGAGAACGAGGAGGAAGGAGCCCGGCGGATAGGCGAGGCGACTCGTCAGTGCTCCGTTGGTCAGCGGCGTCTGCGTTTCCAACGGAAGGCGCTGAGCGGCCAAACCTTGGCTGAGCGGTGCTTCATAGGGGTTGCGTCCGGAACGAAAGACGCGAGCCGCCTCATCCACGTACGCGAGCGCGTCGTTGGTAGTGCCATACTCAAAGCGACGATCCCGGAGGAAACTCGCCTGCACCGTTAGCGCGAAGAGAAAAGCCAAGCCCCCGGCGACAAATAGGTGTTTCTGCCAGGCATTTTCTCGCCGTTCCGAGGCGGCAAGAAAGAACATCGCGAAGCCAAGCAGCGACGCAAGTGCGCTCTCCAGCTGCAGACCGGCATGGAACGGTGCGACGCCGGTCTCCCACAAACCAAGCGCGACGCGCCACGCGAAGCAGCCTGCAACAAACGCGGCGAGCCGCGTCTCCACGTTCCACCGAAATCCGGCCATGCCACGCGTGGTAGCCGATTCCCTCGTCTGTTTCGATTCTTCTAAGGCACCTCCCGCCAGGTGCTCGAGTCTCAATCCGAGTAGTCGGACCCAACAAGCGGGGAACGTAGCGAGCTTCGACGAAGTCGGAGCTGGGCGGCTGATGCCTCGCGGCGTCGATGACTTGTTTGTTCGCTTGTTGTCGCGGTGCCTTGCAAGTCGCCGCATTACCGAGCGGACGACTACGCTATATCTCGCCCAAGAGCCGGCGATATTTCCGCCCACCCGCTACGCGCATCCAACAGACCAAGCTTCTCCGCCGAGACGGCACCTCCGTTGAGGAGGGCCCGTGCGTGTGTCGAAGGGAAGGGTGGGGGTCACCCCCGAACAAACGCCGAATAATCGCTCGCAATCGTACGCGCGGTCATCTTGGCCGACATCATGACGGCTGGCGTTCCTGCGCCGGGTTGGGTGCCGGCGCCGACGAGGTACAAACGCTCGACGTCTTCGCTTTTGTTGTGCGGGCGGAACCAGGCACTCTGGGGGAGCGTCGGCTCGGGGCCGAAGGCGTTCCCGAGGTGGCTCTGGAGGGTTTTCTCGAAGTAATCCGGCGTCAAGAAGAACTCGGTCGTGATCCTTTTTCGCAGATCAGGGATGTACCCGCGCTCTTCGAGGAAGGCGTAGATCTTCTCTTTGAAACCCTCGCCGATCTCCTGCCAGTTGAGGTCCCCTTTGGCTTTGTTGGGGACCGGGATCAGCGTGTAGGCGCTGTGGCAGCCGGGCGGGGCGAGGGTCGGGTCGGTCAGCGTCGGGATGTGGAGGTACTGGCTGAAATCCTTCGCGAGCGTCTTGTCGACGAAGATCTCCTGGAGCAACCCTTCGTAGCACGGGCCGAGGATGATGTTGTGATGACGGAGGTCGAGAGGGCGCGCCGGATCGTCTTTGAAACCAAAGTAGATCACGAAGAGGCTCATCGATTGTGCTGTCAACTTGACGCGAAGGTCGCTCTGGAGAACGCGCGCGTTCTTCTCAATGAGCTTCATGTAGGTGTTCGCGTAGTCGGCGTTGGAGACGACGAGGTCGGCCGTCAGCTCTTCGCCGCCGACGAGGCGGACGCCACGCGCAATGCGGCGGGAGAAGAGGCCGCTTGGGGCGTCGCCGTCGCCGTCGGTCACCAGGATCTTTTCCACGGGGGAGGAGAGGCGCAGCACGCCGCCCAAGTCCTTGAACTTCTGAACGAACCCGCGCACGAGGGCGCCGGTGCCCCCCATCGCGTAGTGGATGCCCCAGGTCTTCTCGACGAAATGAATCATCGCGTAGATCGCAGGCACGCGGAGCGGGCTCCCACCGACGAGGAGCGTCTCAAAGGAGAAGACCTGGCGCATCTTGTCGCTTTGAAAGTACTTGCTCACGAAGGAGAAGAGCGTCCGTACCGCGCCGAGCCGGAGCAGGTCGGGCAGGATCGTCACCATCGACGAAATGTCGTCGAAGTAGCGATAGCCGAGCTCGATGAAACCGCGCTCAAAGATCGCCTTCGCGTCGGCGTGGAACCGCTCATAACCATCGAGGTCTTCAGGGGCGAGCTGGGCGATCTGGCGACGGGTCGAGGTCGGGTCGCCGTCGTAATCAAAGAAGGTTCCGTCGTCGAAATAGATACGATAGAATGGCAGGATCGGGACGAGATCGACGTATTTTTTCGTCGCCTTTCCCGCGCTGGAGCCCTGCGTGATGCGCGCTTCCGGGCGGAGCATCTCGGCGGGAAAATCGGCCGTGTGTTCATCGCCGCCGTCGCGCTCCAGGGCGAAGAGTTCTTCGATGAAGTGGGGTACGGTGATGACCGTCGGCCCGAGATCAAAGGTGTGGCCGTCCTGGATGCGGACGTTGGCCCGACCGCCGGCGCCGTCGAGCGTCTCGACGATCGTCGTGTCAAACCCTTTGGCTTGCAGGCGAATTCCGAGGGCGAGGCCGCCGATACCGGCGCCGACAATCACCGCTTTTTTACGTTCCATCGAGCGGTTTCGATGCGCCGCACGCTGGCGCCGTTGCGTCGCCCTCGGCGGTGTCGCCGTCAGAGTTTCGCTTTCGCCTTCTTCGGCGCGCTGTCGGAAAGCACAGCGACGAGGCGGTCCCGGACGACGGCGACGGCGCGCGAAAGATACCGATCTTTCACGTAAACCAGGTTCAAATGGGCGCCGGGTGCCGCGTACTCGGGGAGCACGCGCACGAGGGCGCCGCGCGCTTCCGCCCGTTGGGCGAGCTTGATCGGCAGCATCACGATGCCGGCGCCGCTCTCGGCGGCTCGCAGGCAGAAGGAGAGGTCGTCGGCCCGCAAATTCCCGGCGGGGGCGATCGGGAAGCGGCCGAGAGGCCCTTCAAGAGTCGGCATTCCGAGCTGGATCGCCGGCGCAAACACCACCATCCGGTGGCCGGTCAGATCGCTCGGCGCTTCGATCGGTGCCGCGGTCTCCAGGTAGCTCGCCGCCGCGTAGACGCCCCAGCCTAAGCTCGCGAGTTTTTTCGCGATAAGCGAACCTGCCCCCGGGTCTCCGGCACGGATGGCGAGGTCCCATCGCTCGGCGACGAGGTCGACTCTTCGCGAAAAGAGCCCGAGCTCAATCACGATTTCCGGATATTCGGCGGTAAGGGCGGCGAGCGGCTCGGCGAGGAGTTCCTGGCCGACGTCGACGGCGGCGGTGATCCGGACGGTCCCCCGCGGCGGCCCCTCGCTGTCCCGCGCGGCGGCGACGGCCGCATCGAGGGTCTGCAGCGCCTCGCGGGCGCGATCGGCAAACGCAATTCCTGCGTCGGTCGCCACGACGCTCCGGGGGCTCCTGCGCAAAAGCTGCACGCCGAGCTGAGCTTCGAGGGTCGAAAGGCGCCGGCTTACCGTCGACTTTGGGACGCCAAGTTGCCTCGCCGCTGCGGAAAGGCTCTTCCCTTCGAGGACGCGGAGCAGCGTGGAGGCGAGTGCAAGATCTACCGTTTCGTTCGGGGCAACCACCCGTTGCAGGGGAGCGTTCTTTCGACCCCGAAGCAAGCCCCTATAGCGACTTCCGGAAGAGAATTGACCTGCCGCGTAGGTAGTCACTTGCTTGGCCGCGCGTCAGGGCTCCATTGCCATGATACCGCGCGCGCAGTTCATCGGTTTTCCGGAATGAACGAACCGCGGTTTCGCCGTGAGAAAAGCTTTCGGGTCGAGCATCTTTTTCGCGCGTAGTCGCGTTTCAAGGGCGTCGCGGAGGCCCTCACTCGTCTCTTCGATCTTGGGGACGTCGCCGCGGCCCCAGAAGTCGTCCCCGCCGCCGAAGAGGAAGTCGGAAGCGACGACACGCAGCGATTTTTCGTCAGAAATCGCCTTTCCACGGCCATCGAAGAGATCGACGTGGAGGGCGTAGATGGCGGGGCCTGGCTCCTTGCGGACGTTTTTGCAGGTCGCACGGATGCTCACGCCGGAGAAGGAGAAGATGCTTCCGCTGTTTCGGAGGTGGTCTTCAATCACACCGCGGAGGCGCTTCGCAGGGATCGTCACAAACGAGGCTCGATTGTCGAAGGGGAACGCTTCAAAGAGCGATCCGTAGCTGAGGTTCCCCGCCGGGAGCGGCGCCCGGAGGCCCCCGCCGTTGACAATGGCGACGTCGGCCTTTGGGTAGGCTTCACGCATCAAGTCGGTGACGAGGTTCCCGAGGGACGATTCGGCGTCGTGGGTGTTCTCAAATACCCCTTTGAGGGAAACACCGAGGAGCTCGGTCTTGCGGGCCACCGCGCGCCCGAGTGCTTCCTTGGTCAGTGCGCCGACCGCCCCTTGATCGCGAGTGATTTCAGCCCCTTCATAGGGGGCCGTCGCGCAGGTCGTCGGATCGGGGCGCCCCTTGTTGGGCTCTGCTTTGCAGAGCGATTGCGGCGGAAAGATACGCGTGTCGACGACTTTTTTGGTCGCCGGATCGACGGTAAAGTCGACGCGATCAAAGGCGGTTCCGTAGGAATACGCCTCCACGATCGGGATCCCCGCGTAGCGGGTCGCCATCGGCGCGTGGGTGTGGCCGGCGACGATGGCGTCCGGGCGCGTCTCCGGGGAGCGCGCGAGGAACTCGGCGACCGGGAGGATCTCTTGGTCGGTCTCGCAGGCATCTTTTGCGAAATCGCCGTGAAATTCCGAGCATTTTCCGCCGGCGTGGGCGGCGAGGATCACGAGATCGACGTGCTCGTCCCGGCGGAGATGGGCGATCTCGGCGGCGGCCGCCTCCGCGAGCGGGAGGAGTTTGAGCGTCTTCACGTTCGCGGTGAGCGTCGTCGTGAGCGTCTGCTGGGTCGTCCCGCCGACGATGCCGATCCGCAGCCCGCCCCGCGTGACGATCGTCGACCGTCGCACGTTCGGCCAGGCGAGCGTCTGCCCGGCTTCGACGAGGTTGACGGAGAGGAACGGAAACGGCATCGAACTGGCGCCGTTGGCCGACCCGGCGGAACTTACCGAATTTGAAGGGCTTGCAAGCGCTTTCAGGGCGCCGAAGGGGTCGTCGGTCGGGCTTGTTGGCGATGATGCGGGGCCGACGGGGCCGTAGTCGAACTCGTGGTTTCCGATGGTGGCGGCGTCGTAGCCGAGGGCGTCGTAGATCTTTCGGACGGGGGCCCCTTCGAGGAGGTTCGATTCGAGGGTCCCCTGGAACATGTCGCCGCCGTCGACGAGGACGACCGGATGGACCGCCCGGAGCCGCGCCAGGTAGCCGGCAAAGAGGGGGGCCGCCTCGACGTGGCCGTGGAAATCGTTGGTGCCGACGAGGGTGATCAGCACCGGTGGCGCCGACGGCGGTGCCGCAGAACTTGAAGAAGTCCCACTGCTTGCGGGCGTTGCCACCCCGCGAGCTTTTGAGCCTCCGCAGGCGCCGAGCCCTACGAGAAGCGCCAAGGCACCGACGACCGGGATACGTCCGCGAAGCATCGCCCACCGCTTAGCACGGCCGCGGCCCCCTCGGAGAGGGGACCGGCGAGCATTTCCCGTGGACCTTGCAGAGATTTGAGTAAAGCGCTCGCCCATGGCCTCGGCCCGCAGCCAGAAACTCGTCCTCACCATCGTCGCCGTCTTCTCGAGCGCGGTGATCCTCGCCGTCTCGAGCGTCTTCGTGCTCGGCGCGCGCCTGCCGAAGGACCATGAAGTTCGCGTGTCGAAGACGGTCCCCGGCACGCCGGCCGCCGTGTTCGCCGCCCTTGATGACGTCCCCTCGCAAAAAGAGTGGTTCCCCGGAGTGACCGCCGTCGAGAAGCTCGACGACGCCCCCGCCCGCGAACGCTGGCGCGAGCACCTCGGGAAGAACTCGTTTGTGCTTGAAACCGTAGAGAAAAAGTCGCCCACGGTCCTCGAACGCACCATCACCGATGACCACGGCCCCTTCACCGGATCCTGGCGCTTCGAGATCGCCGACGACGGCGCCGGGACTCGGGTCACGCTCATCGAGCGCGGCCACGTCGAGTCGATTCCCGGGCGCTTTTTCCTCCACTACGCGACCGGCCCCGAGAAATACGCCGAAGGCTACCTCGACGCCCTCGCGACGCGGATGCGGGCGCTTGCTGGACCGGGCCCGCTGGCTCCGGCGAAATAAGCCCCTTCCTTTTTGGAAGCGGCGCAACATGCTAGCGACGACGAGGACGACCATGGACGACCACGAAAACGACGGGAGGAGGGCTCCGATGAAGCGTTACTGCGGGACGCTCTGCCCGAAGTTTCAGGTCGCGATGGACATCCTCGCGAAGCCCTGGAACGGCCTCATCATCGCGACCCTCGAAGAGGGGCCGCTCCGCTTTTCCGAGCTCGCCGAGCGCCTGGAGAGCATCGGCGATCGCATGCTCTCCGCCCGCCTGAAAGAGCTGGAAGCGCGTGGACTTGTGTCGCGGCGCGTCCATGCCGGCCCGCCGGTCCGCGTCGATTACACGCTGACGGAGACCGGCCACGGCTTCAAACAGGTCGCCGCCGCCATCACTACCTGGGGGGACGGCTTGGTGTGAGGGGCTTACCCTTACGCGCTCGGACAAAACAACGTCCGAGACTCAGGCTCAAACTTCGCAAGCTCGGACATGCGAGCCAGCAGGTCTCGCCACTCCGGCCGCGTCCTTGCGCCGCGTTCCAGGCCGGATATCCCGGCGTGACCTCCCGTCCGCGGCGAAACGGCTGGTGCGCCAGTTGGCGGCACATACGTGTCGTAGTAGACATTTGGGCCCTTGAGTGCACGGACCTCGGTGACATTCACAAGGAACGAGAGTCGTTTGGCGGGTGGCGATAAAGACTCTGCTTGCTGCAGCGTCGTGAGCGCGACATCCCACACTGACACCAGGACAGGGGTGTGCGCTTTGTCCTTGCTTGAAGGTTCGAAGTCGCTCGGCAGGGCCTTCGGACAGTCTGAAACGAAACGCTCGGACGGCCCCGCGAGGCGCCGAACCACCTTTTCGTCAGGAAGTTCCCCCACGTTCAACTCACGAATAGTTCAGGGGCGGCCGAGAGGAATTCCGGAGGCAGATCACTTAGTTCGTGGTCATCGCTACCGGAAAAAACTCCAGTCTTTCGATTTCGCATGAACCATTCGAGCTTCCCCGACTCCATGATTTCGATTTCAGCGAGATGGGATTCGGTTTGCCACACCAAGTACAGGCTCCCACTTGGAGCAACCGTTGTCTGCGGCGGAGAAGCGCCATCAACCTCTTGTCGTATTGCGCACCAAACCCTCCGCGCCGACGTCACTTGCGCCGCAGTAACGGTCTGGGAATCTCGGAGGTTGGTAAGAAATTGCTGCCAACGCTGTTCGGAAGCATCCATCGCCGCGGGAAGCCCAACCTCCACACGTGATGCGGCAGAAGCCAGAACCTTTTTGTCGTCCAAATGTGACTCGGAAAGCAAGCTCGCAACCGTCAAAAACGAACGAAGGCTCGGATTCATTTCTGGCTCCATTGCGCACGAATTCTGTTGAACGTTCGTAAGAGTTCCGCGTCAGCATCTTCAAATGCGAGGTCGACAATTGGCGCGTAGTCATCGCATCCCCACTTTTGTGCAGGCTTTTCAAACAGCGCGCGCTTGTTGTTAAGGTCGAAGTCCACCGCGACGCCTTCGCCAGAAAGTACGCTATCCCACTCCTTGAGCACCGCTTCGCGAGTCTCAGGCGTAAGCTCGACTTGCAACGTTCGCTCTTGAAACCAACTGAGTATCGTATTGGCAAAACAAGTATCCGACGCGACGTAACTCGCTCGAACTTGAAAATCGTAGACTTGTTTAGAGTCAGGCAAGAACATCCCGAGAGGGTATGCTCTCAGCACCGCGCCGCGCAGCTGCGGAGCCAAGCCCAGCGGGCCACCAACTCTGCCACTGATCGTCACTCCAAAGAGGTCCGTCGAGACTTTCGCTGCATCAAGCAGCCTGCATACCGTTCGAATCTTCTTGATGGCGTAGTCGCGGCGCTCAGATGAGTAGCCTTCGCCGACTTCTTGGTACGAACCTGAGTATCGGGTTGCGAGGACTGCTCGACCGCGTCCGAGCGTGAGGCGCGAATGACCCGTCAGCGAATCCAGAACGATCTCGTCCGCCGCCGCTCCGCGACGTAGAAAAAAGTCATCTTGTTGGGTTGCTGCGATCTTTTCGCGCACCACCGCGAAGTCGGGCACCGGGTCGGTGAACCCCAGTGTCACGGTGCTGTGCGTGAAGAGCGCCTTCGCCTCCGGGGGGACGATTTCGAAATCATTCACATCGCCAGCATAGCTCGTCGCTTGCGGCGCTGCGCGCGATTTTGTAACGATTTGAATATCTCCCGGGCGGTTCCCGTGCGTTCGGCGTAGTCGAAACTCACGTCGGTTCTCGAAGGATTTCGCCGGTTCCGAGCGCCCGTAAGAGGTCGCCGACCTTACCGCGACCGGGGATCTCAAACTCGGGGGCGAGGGCGGCCCAGGGTTCGAGGACGAAGCGGCGCTCGTGGCAGCGCGGGTGGGGGATCGTGAGCGTGGCGTCGCCGCGGCGCTCGGTTCCGTAGGCGAGGAGATCGAGATCGAGGGGGCGCGGCGCGTTCTTCGCGCGGGCGTCGACGGTGGGGCGACCGGCGGCAGACTCGAGCGCCAAAAGCTCCTGGTGGAGCGCTTCCGGGCTGCTTCCCGGGCGCGCCGGGAGGGCGACGACCGCGTTGACGAAATCGGGCGAGCCGGGCGGGCAGTCGACGGGCGCCGTGCGAAAGATCGGCGAGAGGCGCCCGCCGCCATGGCTCGCGATCAGCGCCTCCGCGGCACGACGCACCATGATTTCTGGCGAAATTCCGTCGCTCGGGAGGTTCGCCCCGAGGGCGACAAAGACGGCACCCTCGCCGCTGAAATCGCTCGCGAACTCCATGACGGCGCGGTCGTTAGCACTCCGGGCGTTTCGCCAGAAACAAACGCGCGGCGGCGCGAGGCCCAAAGTTCGGTTAGCTTCCGGCACCTATGTCTTCTTGCTCTTCTTCACCGCGCCCCTTCCGTGCGCTCACGCTCCGTTCTTGCCTCCTCGCGGCGCTCGGCCCGTTTGCCTGCGTCGGTGACGACCCGGTGGTTGCCAACACCGACGCCGGGACGACCGATGGTGGACCCGACACCCCGGGGGCCGTCGTGTACGTCAGCGCCGTCGCTGGCAACGACGCCAACTCCGGCTACTCGCAAAACAAACCGCGCAAGACGATCAAGGGCCGCCTCGTCGCCGGTGCCGATCACCGAAATCCGCGTCTGTGCCGGCACCTACGCGGAGAACCTGACGCTCACGACGGCGACCTCCCTCCGCGGTGGCTACTCCTGCGACACGTGGGGGCGGGCGGAGCGGTTCGGCTTCGACGCCAACTTCCCCGACGTCAACAGCACCATCGTCGAGGGCGTCGCCAACGCGCCGACGCTCACCGTCGATGCGCCGACGGCGACCCAAGCGACCGTCATCGACGGTTTCCAAATCCGCGCGGCGAACAGCGCCGGTCAGCCGGCGATCAAGGTCGTCGCGGGCGCGGCGAGCATCGCGGAATTGGAAGCGTTTGGCGGCGCAGCGACCGGCGGCGGCTCGGGGGCGGCGAGCCTCGGCATTCAGGTCGTCGGCGGCGCGCCCGACTTGGGGCACGTCCGCGTCGATGGCGGCAAGGGCGTCGGCAGCGACTACGGCAGCGTCGCCGTGCAGTTGAGCGGCGGCGCCGCCAACCTCCACGACTCCCGCCTCGAAGCGGGGGACGGCAAGGGGCTCGTCGGCGCGACCGGTGTCCTCATCAACGGCGGCAACTACACCGGCGCGAACGCCCTCTCCCGTCTCATCGTCCACGGGGCGCGGCCTACCGGCGAGAACAACCCGTTTATCGGCATCCAGATCCTCACCGGCAAGGTGGAGGTCCTCACGAGCATCGTCCTCGGCGTCGACGGCGCCTCCTGCGCAAGCTCGCTCTGCACTGTGTACGGCATCGCCGGGAGCCGCGGCGCCGAGGTCGTCGTCCGCGGAAACAGCGTCGAGCCGGGCAATTTCGCAAATGAAGCCACAGGTTTCCGCCGCCATCGCGGCGTCTACAGCAACGGCTCCATCGTCGTTGAGAACAACCTCATCAGCGCCGGCGGCCTCAGCGAAACCACCCCGCCGATCGTCGGATCACCGTCCGACGGTGGCGCCATCGAGCTCGGCCCCGAGGGCGCCAAGCCGGTGGTCCGCTTCAACACCCTCGTGCTGGGGGCGCCGGTCCGGAGCAACATCATCCGCTACGGCCTCGTCTCGATGGCGGCCGGCGCCGAAGTGTACGGAAACCTTGTCATTCGCGAGCCGCAAAGCGGGACGGGCAGCAACGTGCGCGCCTTCGACTTCCGCCCCTGCGGCGACAAGCCGTTCGCCGTCTTTGACGGCAACCGGGCCATCGGCGCCGCCCCGTACGACGTCATCCTCGGCCCGCCGACGACTACGTGCACCACGACGGTCAAGGTCGGAGACTACAGTTTTAACGGGATCTTCAAGAACGGCGACGGCGGCGGGGACAACACCTCCCTCCCCGATACAGCGCGGAAGCAGACCTTCGGCGCTTGGAACGCCACCCAAATCGCGAGGGCGATCTCCGAGCGGAAGCTCGTCCCCGGCGCTGGCCCCGGCGCGACGAACCCCTGCAAGCTCCAGACGACGGCGGCCGGCCCGGCGACCGACGCCCTCGACGTTCCGCGCCCGCCGAACAAGCCGACCGCTGGCGCCTTCGAAGGGAAGGGGAACTGCACGCCCTGATCGGGTTCTCCCGATCTTATTCGCCAGCGAGTACGCCGACGTAGGGGAGGTTTCGGTAGTGCTCGCGGGGCCCGTCGAGGCCGTAGCCGATGACGAACTTGTCTTCGATGGTGAAGCCCAAATAGTCGATGGGGACCTCGACCTTCGTCCGCGCCGGTTTGTGGAGCAACGAGCACAGCTTGAGGCTCCGCGGCCGCCGCGTTTTGAGCAGCTCGATCACGTGGGCGAGGGTGAGCCCGGTGTCGACGATGTCTTCCACGAGGAGGACGTCTTCCCCTTCGATGGGGCGCGAGAGATCGTGGACGATCTGGACGATCCCCGACGATTTCGTCGCCTCCCCGTAGGAGCGGACCGCCAGGAAATCGATGCGGAGCGGGAGGTCGATTTTGCGAACAAGATCGGCGCAAAAGAGGAAGCTCCCCTTGAGTACCGCCACGACCACGAGGCCTTGCGTTTCGGAGGCACGCCCCGCGTAATCGGCACTGATCTGCGCGCCCAGCGCGTCGACCCGGGTTTGAATCGCTTCCGCGGAAATCAGAGGGACGATGCGCTCGCTCATCGCGTCGGTATCGCTCTGCAAGGCGGGACTGTAAAGCACCGCGCCGACTGTCACGGGGATGTTGCAGGGCATCGGGGGAGACAAACCGGCCGCCGCGCGGTATCGGTCCCGTCATGAGCGACAAACGCCTCGCCTTCTTGGAACAGACGGTCGCCGCCGGCAGCACCGATCCGCTCGCCCTCTACGGTCTTGCGCAGGAATATCGCGGCCGTGGTCGCTTCGACGACGCGCTCGCCGCCTTCGAAAAGCTCCGCGCCGCCCACGCCGATTACGTGCCCCAGTACCTCATGGCCGGCCAGATGCTCCACGAGGCCGGCAAGAACGAGCTCGCCGCCACCTGGCTCGACGCCGGCATCGCCGCCGCCCAGCGCACCGGGAACACCCACGCCCTCTCCGAGTTGACCTCGCTCCGCAACGCGGTTTGAGGGTCGCGACCCCTCTTTCGTTCACTTCTGTGCAACGATGAAGGGTCATCAACCCTACTTCGTTCACTTCTGTGCAACAAAAGAGGATCGCGAGGCCGACTTCGTCCACTTCTGTGCAACGGTAAAGGGTCGCGAACCTAGGTTCGTTCACGTTTGTGGAACGATGAGGGGTCGTCGCGCGAAGACGCGACGCTCAGGTGGTCGCGAGGGTCAAACGGGGTTCTGATCTGCGCTCCGGGGGCCGCCAAAACGAAAACGCCAGCCCGTGAGAGCTGGCGTTTCGCGTTGGAAGTTCCGAAGAAGTCCTGCGACTCACCCCTCGGCCGGGGTGGCCTTCTTCGGCTTCGCTTTCGTCGGCGTGGCGGCGCGGAGGGCGGTGCCGAGGGGGCGGAAGCGGGCGGCCTGGTCGGGCTGGTCGAAGAGGGCGAGGCTGGCGCCAGCGATGGTGCGGTCGTAGGCGCGCGTGACGACCGTCTGCAGGCGGCGGAGTTCGGCGTCGCGGGCGGCGTCACTCGGGCGGCCGAGGGCGTCGAAGATGGTGTCCGAGAGCGCTTGGGCGCGCGTCGCGGCGTCTGCCTGGTAGCGGCGATCGGCCACCAGGAGCGCCTTCTGGGCCTCCAGGATCGTCGCGTAGCGGGCGAGGTCGGAGCCGAGGTCGACGTAGCCGCGCCCCTTCCGGATCTCGACGAGGATCGGGCCGAGGACCGGATCGTCTTCGAAGTGGTACTCGAGGAGCCGGCGCACGTCGGCGCGGACGGCGATCGCCTCATCGACGAGCGACGCCGGGAGCGTGGCGGCGGACTCAAGGGCGCGTTCATTTTTGCGCGCGTCGCTGATGCGCCGGAGCTCGCCGACCGCCTCGCGGAGGATCTCCACCGTCGCCGGCGGGTAGGCGGGGCCGAGCTGGCCGAAGGCGGCGGCGATCACCGGTTCGGCGAGGAGCTTCACGAGGATGCTCGTCACCTCGGCAAGCACCAAAGGCTCTGCAATCACGCGGTCATCGACCGCCTCCGGAGCAAGCGCCGCGAGCGCGGCAGCGAGCGCGGTTGTCGAAGCGGGCGCTTCGCCGGGACGAGAGGGGGTTCTCGGATCCGGCGCATCGCCGGGACGAGACAGAGAGGAAGGCTTCTTGGGCATGGGCGGAAGATATCGGTGGTGGTGGAGGCGTCACCAAGAATCTTTAAGAAAAATGTGCGCCAGAAATCGGAGTGAATTCAGGCGCTTTGAGATGTGTCGCTTCTTGCCACAGGCGGCCTGGCCGAAATTCGTGCTAGG
>DYPH01000137.1 GCA_020720045.1 Sorangium cellulosum
GCTTTCGGGCGATCGCCTGGGGCTGCGCCAACGCAAACAAGACGACCCACCCCGTCAAACAGCTCCAGCCGAATCACTTCGGGCTCTACGATGTATTCGGCAATGCTGCCGAACTTATTGGAAGCAACCCGGAGTACGACGTGAGCCCGAAAGGGCCGCTGGTCGACCACCTGAGCAAGCTCGATTTTTCGAAGGCCTTTCGCGATAAGGGGGACAATTATACGGGCTTGCCGCTCATCTACCGTGTTGCTTCTGCAAATGGACCGATCTCCACGCGTAGCCGCGGCGAAGGACTCGGCTTCCGTGTTGCGCGGAGTCTTCCGAAAGAATCTGGCGTCGATGCAGGGGCCGACGCGCATTGAATCGCGTCGTTCGCGCTCTCCCGTTGCTGGCGCTCGCCTGCAGCCGGGGGGGGCGCCCCGCCGTCGAACCGCTCTGCGAGGAAGCGGCCGTGCGACCGTTGAGCGATTGTCCATAAATGACCCCTCCTTGTCCCGGCGGGACCTCTTCGGCGGACGATCGGGGCGGTACCTTCGGGCCATGGCCACCAAGCTCCCGATGCTTCGTCTCACCTCGCCGAGCGGACCCGAACGGACGGGGGAAGGCGCGGAGTTCTCCACAAACGCTTCCGTCCGCAATGCGGGGGAAGACGCGATCGCTGTCGCCGCCGGGGAGACCATTCTCCAAGCGGCGCTGCGTAGCGGTATCGACTTCCCGCATAGCTGCCGGGTCGGTGGCTGCGGCGCCTGCAAATGCCGGCTCGCTTCGGGGCAGGTCGAAGAGCTCACCGAAAGCGGCTATTTGCTCACCGCCGACGAGCTCGCCGCCGGCACCATCCTCGCCTGCCAGAGCCGACCGCGCGGCGACGTCACCGTGGTGCTGCCGGTCCCTCTCGCGCGCCCTCGGCCGGCGACCGTCGTCGCCAGCCGCCCGCGCACGGAGGACATCACCGAGATCACCCTCGAAGTCGCCGGTGACGGCATCGACTACGTCGCCGGCCAGTACGCGCCGCTGACCTTGGAAGGGGTAGCTACCCGGAATTACTCGTTTGCCAGTCGCCCTTCAGCCCCGATCGAGGGGCGGCAGAAGCTCCGCTTCCTGATTCGTCACGTCGCCGGCGGGCGCTTCTCGTCGGCGGTCGCGGCTGGGATCGTCGGCGCTTCCGTCTCCGTCGGTGCCCCGCGCGGCGACTTCCGGTTCCGCCCGGCCGGGGGGGAGGCGACGCCGCTGGTGTTTGTCGCCGGAGGCAGCGGGCTCGCGCCGATCGTCGCGATGCTCGAAGCGGCGGTTGCAGGAGGCGAGCACGCCGATCGCCCCGTGACCGTCCTTTTCGGCACGCGCACCGAGGCCGATCGCTTCGTCGACGAAGAACTCTCGGCGGTCGCCGCCGCCTGGACACGCGCGCCCTTCCGCGTGGAGGTCGTCGTCGGCCGACCGGTCACCGACGCGCTCCCGGAAACGTTCGCCGCCGGCACCGAAGCCTACCTCTGCGGGCCGCCGGCGATGGTCGATCGCGCCCAAGAACTCTTGGAACAGCGGGGACTTCCGCGTGGGAGCATCTTCGCCGATCGCTTCGTCACCGCCGGGGCGGGCGCTTCCGAGACCGCTTCACCGGTTGCCGGCTTCGTCGACTACGCGAAGTTCTTTCTGTTTCATGCCGTCGGTCTTGTCGCCATCGCCGCCCTCCTCGCCGGGGGGCCGGCGACCGCCCTGGGCCTTGCCGCGATCCTCGCCTTCTACATCGTCGGTGACGCCGTCTCCGGCGACGACACCGGAACCCCCCGCTACACGCGCCCGGGGATCCTCACCGTGCAGCTTTGGCTCGCGCTACCGCTCCTCGCAACGGCCGTTTTTTCTGCAGTTTGGCGCGTTTCCCCCGGCGATCCCCTCGGCTTCGGGCAGGCGCTCACCCACCTCTTCGGCTACGATTTCCTCGCCGCCCGTGCCGCGTCCGGTTCGGGGAGCATCTTCGCAGCGTTCGTGCTGACGGGGCTCATGATCGGGATGGTCGGCACGATCCCCGCGCACGAACTCACCCACCGCACCTGGGACAAAATCTCGCTCACGGTCGGGCGCTGGCTCCTCGCGTTTAGCTTCGACACCAGCTTCGCCATCGAGCACGTCTATGGCCATCACCGCTACGTCTCGACGACCCACGATCCGGCGACCGCCCCCCGCGGAAGAAACGTCTATGTTCATGTAATCGCGTCGACGATCAAAGGGAACATCAGCGCATGGCACATCGAGAATGAACGCCTGCAGAAGCGGAAAATGAGCCCCTTCTCTTGGAAGAATGCCTTCCTCCGCGGGCACGCGATGAGCCTGCTTTTCGTCGGCCTCGCCTTCGCGATGGGCGGTCTCCGTGGCGCCGGCTTCTTCATCGCCTGCGGGCTCTGGGGGAAGGCGCTCCTCGAAATCGTGAACTATATGGAACACTACGGCATGGTGCGGAACCCGGAGACGCCGGTCGCGCCGCGCCACTCGTGGAACACGAATCGGCGACTGAGTTCGTGGACGCTCTTCAACCTCACGCGCCACTCCCACCATCATGCTCAGGGGGAGGTACCCTACCACGAGCTCCGTCCATTCCCCGAAGCGCCGCAAATGATTGGTGGCTACTTGACGACCCTCGTTGTCGCCATGATCCCGCCGCTCTGGCACCACTGGATGACGCCGAAGGTCCTCGCCTGGGACGCCCACTACGCCACCGAAGAGGAGCGACTCCTCGCCCGCGCCGCGAGCAAAAAAAGTGGAAAGAAGCGCTTCGTCGCCGCGACGCCGTCCCCCGCAAATTCACCGGCGGTCGCGAACTCGCCATGAACCCGAACCGAGCGAGCTGGCAAGCTCGTGACACGCAGCGTCACCGGTGTTCGCTAGCGTCTGGCGGCCATGGAGCTTGATGTTGCCCTTGAGGCCGCGCCGCTGAAACCTCAATTTCGCGGCGTTTTTCACCAGTATGCGGCCCCCGCTGCCGCCGGTGCCGGGGCGGTCCTCACCGCCATCGCGCCGCCGGGCCGAGCGACCTACGCCGCCGCCGTCTTCGCGTTGAGCCTCGTGACGCTCTTCTCCATCAGCGCGAGCTACCACCGGATTCACCTCACGCCGGGCCCGCGCCTCTGGATGCGCCGCGCCGATCATGCTGCGATTTTTGTCCTGATTGCAGGTACCTACACGCCGATCGCCGCCGTCGGGCTCGGCGGAGCCGCCGGCCTCAAGCTGCTGGTCGCCATCTGGATCGGCGCCCTCCTCGGGATCCTCAAATCGCTCTTCTGGCCGAAGTCGCCGAAACCGGTCACCGCGATCCTCGCCGTCGTCGTCGGCTGGACGCTCCTCCCCTACATCGGCGAAATCCGTAGCACCTGCGGCACGACGACCTTCGCGCTGCTCGGCATCGGCGGCCTCGCCTACAGCCTCGGCGCTGTCGCCTACGCCACCAAGCGCCCCGCCTTGAAGCCGGCGTTTTTCGGCTACCACGAGGTCTTTCACGCCCTCACGCTCGTCGGCGCTGCGACCCACTTCTGGGCCGTCTTCCGGATTCTCCGGGGCCTCCGCTAGCGCTCTGGCGCGTAGCCGAGGACGCGGTGCGAAGCGGCCGTTGCAGGGAAATTTGCTCGCCGGAACGCGGCGGTGATCGTCCGTCGACGGTTGCGGCACGTCATGCCCTGGTGTAGTCGGCGACCGTCCGCACCTGTCGGGTCCGCTGGAAAGGTGGGCCCGCCGTCTGCCGCGATGCCACTTCCAGCAAATTCGCTGGTGGTCGCGAGCGGACGGGGCCCCGCAGCGTGGGGCGCGCCCCCGAAGAACGACCCGCGGTAGCCCTGGACGGAACCTGGACGGAACATGAAAGAGCACGAGACCGCCCCCCACTCCCTCTCGGAACCCGACGCCGGATCGGAGAACGCCCCGGCCTCGCGCCTCGATCCTCACGCGGTCTTTCGTGGCGCCCGTCTGATCATCCTCGGAGGTACCGGCTTCCTCGGAAAATTGTTCTGGATCATGCTCCTCGAGCGCTTCCCGGAGATCGCGCAGATCGATCTCCTCGTGCGTAGCGGCAAGGGGAAGACCTCCGAGCAGCGCTTCTGGGCGGAAGTCGCCACGAGCGAAGCGCTGGAGCCGCTCCGCAAGCAGCACGGCGACGGCTTCGAGGCCTTCCTCCGCAGCAAGATCGTCCCCTTCGACGGCGACGTCGGTCGACCGCTCTGTGGCGTATCTCCCGAAAATATTTCGAAGTTTCATGGGGCGAGCGCCGTTGTCAACGTCGCTGGCGTCGTCGACTTCAACCCGCCGCTCGACGAAGCGCTCGACACCAACGCCTTCGGCACGACGAACCTCATCGAGTTCTGTCGGGCCCTCGGCGACGTTCCCTTGTATCATACAAGTACCTGCTACGTCGTCGGCAACCGGTCCGGCCTCGTCGAGGAGGTGCTCCCGTCGAGCTTCCCGTTCCCGCGCGCCCAAGAACTGGGCCGCGAGCTCTGGGATCCCGAGCGCGAGATCGCCGATTGCCTCTCGATCATCGCCTCGGCACGCGCCCGCGCCGAAGACGGGTTCCGGCAGAGCGAATTCCTCGAAGCGGCGAAGAAGAATCTCGACAAGCGTGGTGAGCCGCCGGGCGGCCGTGCGCTCGACCGCGAGTTTGCCAAGGTGAAGCGGAAGTTCGTCGAGACGCTCCTCGTCGACGCCGGCAAAGAGCGGGCGACCCACTGGGGCTGGCCGAACATCTACACCTACACAAAGAGCATCGGCGAGCAGATCATCGAGAAGAGCGGCCTCCGCTTCACGCTCGCGCGCCCCGCCTGCTGCGAAAGCACCCGCGCATTTCCGTTCCCCGCCTGGAACGAAGGTCTCGGCACGTCTGCACCGATCATTTACCTTTGTATGAAGGGGCAGCACCAGATCCCGGGTGGCGACACGATTCTCGACTTTATTCCGTCGGACATCGTTTGTGTCGGGATGGTCCTCGCGCTCGCGGAGCTCCTGGAAGGGACCCAGAAGCCCGTTTACCAGTTTGGCGCCGCCGACGTAAATCCGGTCACGAGCGAGCGCATCAACGAGCTCCACGGCCTCTACAAGCGCAAGTACTACCAGCGCACGAACAAGGGGGGGCCGGTCGTCTCTCTCTTCCAGCAGTACATGGAGCCGGTCGCCGTCTCCATGGAGCGCTTCGACACCGTCGGCCCCGCCTTCTTCGCCAAAGTCGCGAAAAGTGCTGCAAAAGTACTCAAGGCCGCCCCCGGCCCCGCCGCGGCTCCCGCCCGCTCGGCGGCGAAGGGGCTCGAGAAGCTCGCCGCCCAGGAAGAGCGTATCGACATGATCGTGCGCCTCTTCACGCCGTTTACGACCCAACAAAAGGGGCCGTTCTCCTGCGCGAACACGCGGGCCGCCTTCGAGCGCTTGAGCCCGGACGATAAGAAGATCCTCCCGTGGGACCCCGAAACCATCGACTGGCACGACTACTGGATCAACCAGCATATGCCGGCGATGGAGCACCGGGTCATTCCGTGGCTTGATGAGCGCTGGCGCCGGGAACCGAAGCCGCAAGAGGCCCACGAAACGCTCGTGACGCTCGTTACTCAAATGGCCGAGCGCCATGGGTACAAAGCCGCTTTCTCCAAACTTGAGGAGACCGGACTTGCCAAGGTCGGTTACGCGGAGGTCCTTGAACGGGCCCACGCCGCCGCCGCGCGCCTCGCCCAGGCGGGCGTCGCGAAGGGGGACCGCGTCGTTTTGACGGGGCGGAACGACCCCGCCTGGCCGATCGCCTTCTTCGGGATCATGCTGGCGGGGGCGGTCGCCGTCCCCCTCGACGCCAACCTGGAGCCGGCCAGCTTCGTCAACGTCGTCGGTCGCAGCGAAGCGAAGATGGTGCTCTGGGACGAGCACGTCGAGACGCGCGTCGAAGACGGCTACGACGGGTACGAGGCGTGGAAGGCATCGAAAACCTTCCTCTATTTGGCCGACGTGACCAACAACGAGGTCGCCGTCCCCTTCGACTTTGTGCCGCCGACGGTCCACGAAGACGACGTCGCCAGCCTCATCTTTACGAGCGGAACGACCGGCATTCCGAAGGGCGTTCAGCTCACCCACCGGAACTTCACCGCCCTCGTCGCGAGCCTCGCGGTGCTCTTCCCGCTCACGCCGCGGGATCGCGTCCTTTCGGTCCTCCCGCTCCACCACACGTTTGAGTTCTCCTGCGGCTTCCTCCTCCCGTTCTGCCGGGGCGCGGAGACCGTCTATCTTGGCGAACTCACGAGTGAAACGGTCAACCGGGGCCTCCGCGAAGCCCACGCGACGGCGATGGTCGGCGTGCCGGCGGTCTGGCAGCTCCTCGAACGGAAAATCCTCGGCGAAATCGAAGCGCGCGGGCCGATCGCCTCGGCCGTCTTTGACGGCGCCACCTTCTTCAATCGGCGCCTCAGCCGCGAAGTCGGCATCGATCTCGGGAAGGTCCTCTTCTCGCCGGTCCACGACGCCCTCGGCGGCCGCATGCGGTTCCTGATCTCTGGCGGCGCCGCGCTCCCGAAGGAGACCCACGCCCTCTTCCAGGGGCTCGGCTTCAAGCTCACGGAGGGCTACGGCCTCACCGAAGCGGCACCGGTCGTCGCCGTCGCGAAGGCGGGGAGCAAGGCGGGGCAGGTCGGCAAGCCGATCCCCGGCGCCGAAATTCGCATTGCAAATCCAGATACTTCCGGCATCGGTGACGTTGAGGTCAAGAGCCCGAGCGTCATGAAGGGCTACACCGACGAAGCGGCGACCCGCGAGGTGCTCACCGCCGACGGCTGGCTCAAGACCGGCGACCGCGGCTCCATCGACCGGAAGGGGAACCTCATCCTCGCCGGCCGCTCCAAAGAGGTCGTCGTCGCTGCGAACGGCGAGAACGTCTACCCGGACGACGTCGAGAACCTCCTCGGCACGATCCCCTTCGTTGCAGAATACAGCGTTCTTGGCATCACGTCGCCGAGCGGCGGCGAGCGGATCGCCCTCCTCGCCGTCGCGGAAGAGGACGAAAACCTCTCCCGGGAAGCACGCCGCGCCCGCGCCGAAAAAGAGATCCACGCCGCCGTCGGGAAGCTCCCCTGGGGGAAGCAGCCGTCGGTCGTCCAGCTCTACGACGCCCCCCTCCTGCGGACGGCGACCCGCAAGGTCAAGCGGAGCGAAGCCCGCGCGATCCTTGAACGAATCGTCGCCGCCCAGCGCCCCGCCGACGGCGCGACGCGCACCACCTTCGTCCGCCATGCGATCGCGACTGTGAAGGGGCTCGCCCCCGAAACGATCCACGGCACCTCCACCCTCCAGGGCGACCTCGGCCTCGACTCGCTCGCCCTCTCCGAGCTGCTCGTCGCCCTCGAAGCGCGTGTCGGCAACGTCGACCCCGAGAAGCTCCAGGCCTGCGCCACCGTCGCCGACGTAGAAGCGCTCGTCGACGTCGCCGCGCCGCTCTCGATGCGTCCCGCCGCCGTCCACCGGGGCAAAGGGCGTTGGGCGATCATCGGCCGCGACGCCACCACCAGCGAATCGAACGACTCGAAGCCTTCAGAAACGCTGGAACTTCCGCCGGTCCTTCAGGACGCCGGCCGTAAGGCGATCGGGAAGCTCCAGGATCTCTTCTACGGGAAGATGATGAAGAGCGACGTTACCGGGCGCGCCTTCCTCCCGAAGAACCACAACGTCCTCGTCGTCGCGAACCACGCCAGCCACCTCGATATGGGCTTTGTTCGTCACGCCCTCGGGAGCTACGGCGAGGACCTCGTGTCGCTCGCCGCGAGCGACTATTTCTTCGAAGGGAACGGCGTCAAGAAGGCCTTCTTCGAGAACTTCACCAACCTCGAACCGATCGACCGCAAGTCGGGGCTCCGTGCCTCCGAGCGGAAGGCGGCCGAGGTCCTTTCGCGGGGTTCTAACGTCCTGATTTTCCCCGAAGGTACGCGAAGCACCGACGGGACCGTCCAGGAGTTCAAGGCGCTCGTCGGGCACCTCGCGTTGACCTACGAAAAGGACATCCTCCCCGTCTGGCTCGGCGGGACCCACAGCGCGATGCCGAAGGGCTCGTCGCTCCCCAAGGGGCGCGCCATCAAAGCGCGGATCGGCCTCCCGTTTACCGTCGCTCAAATGCGGAGACTGACCGTAGGACTCACCTCCGCCGACGCCTCCCGCGAGGTCGCTCGGCTCGCCCGCAAGGCGATCACGGAGCTTGAGGCGGGGCGCGTCCTCGACTTCGCCGCCCTCGAACCGGCCGACCGCACGAAGCCGGCCGTGGTGGAGGAGCACCCGCTCGTCCGCCTCTTTGCCGACCTCGAGAAGAAGTTCGACGCGAAGGCGGTCAAGAAGCCGCTCTCCTTCTACTTC
The DNA here is from genome assembly GCA_020720045.1 of Sorangium cellulosum. Taxonomy (GTDB): domain Bacteria; phylum Myxococcota_A; class Polyangia; order Polyangiales; family Polyangiaceae; genus JAAFHJ01. The sequence goes on from DYPH01000137.1 coordinate 8,347, forward strand.
ACCCTCGGCAATGACAACTTCGCGAAATGGACGGTCATTGTCGGCAATGATGGCTGCGCCGTGCGCTGCGGAAAGCCGGATAGCGGCACCGCCGATTGCGTATTGAAGACGTCACCGGAGCTCTTCTCCAAGATCGTCCGCGACGCATGGACGCCGGGGGCCGCCGAGTTCCTCTCCGGCGCCGTCAAATCGAATGATGTGGGGCTTCTTTTGGAGTTCCAGCAGATCTTTCAGTTGGGGCAGTGACCATGAGCATCGTTCTCCTCACCGGCGGTACCGGCTTCCTCGGTCGCCACGTCGCTGCCACGTTGATCGACCGCGGCCTTCATGTGCACGCGATCGTCCGCCGGGAAGACCCCGACCTTGCCGCCCTCGGCGTCCGCCAGTTCGTCGGCGATCTGCTTAGCGGCGATGCCCTTGCCGAGGCGGCCGTCGGCGCCACCTTTGCCGTGCACTGCGCGGGGAAGGTTTCGCGAAAGAAGAGCGACGCCGAAGAGCTCCAGCGCCTCCACGTAGACGGGACCGCCCGCGTCCTCGATGCCTGCGAAGCGGCCGGCGTCTCAAAGGTCGTTGTTGCGTCGACGAGCGGCGTCGTCGCCGTAAGCGAAGACCCGGACGCGGTCGCCGTCGAGGACGACGCGACGCCGATGGCGATCCTCGCGTGCTTCCCTTACTACCGCTCGAAATACTTCGCAGAAACAAGGGCTTTGGGCCGGAACCGTGACGGATTTTCCGTCGTCTCCGTGAACCCGACGCTCCTCCTCGGTCCTGGCGACGTCCACGGCTCTTCTACGGAAGATGTGCGTTTGTTCCTCGAACGCAAAATCCCCTTCGCCCCCTGGGGAGGCCTCTCCTTCGTCGACGCCCGCGATGCCGCCGAGGGGATTGTCTTGGCCCTTGAGCGTGGTCGTGGCGGCGCCCGTTACCTGCTCGGCGCCCAGAACATCACCTTCGCCGCCTTCTTTGAGCGCCTCGGCCGCATTTCTGACCGCACGGCGCCGCTCCTCCCGCTCCCGCGGCTCCCTTCGACGCTGTTCACCGAGGCCGAAAAGCTCGAAAAGACCCTCGATCGTTGGGGCATCAAGTTCCCCGTCGATCCGGGGAGCCTCGAGCTCGGCCAGTACACCTGGTACCTCGACGCGAGCCGCGCGGAAAACGAGCTCGGCTGGAGCCCCCGCGATCCGATGGAGACGCTCCGCGCCACCGTCAACGACCTCTATGAGCGCGGCGTCGTCTGGCCGGACGCCTGATGAGTACCCCCATCGCGTCCTCGTCCTCGTCGGCGGATAACCGTCCGCTTTTTATTGTGAATCCGGCTGCCGGTCGTGGCAAGACCGGCCGCACCTGGCCGCAGATGAAGGCGACGATCGAGGCGAAGCTCGGTCCGATCGATGTATCCTTCACCAACGCCCCTGGCCACGGAATCACCCTCGCCCGTGACGCCGCAGAGGCCGGGCGCCCGCTCGTCGTTGCGGTGGGCGGCGATGGAACCTTCCACGAGATCGTCAACGGCGTCGCCGAAGGGCCCGCCTCGACCGGCACGAAACGGGCGACCGACGTCGGCATTCTCGCCCAGGGGACCGGCGGCGACTTCCGCCGGACGCTCGGCCTGGAGCACCGCCTCGACCGTTACTTGGACGCCCTCGCCGGCGGCCGAAGCCGCCCCCTCGACCTCGGAAAGGCAACGTTTCTCGACCGAAACGGCAAGCCGACGACGCGGTGGTTTGTGAACGTCCTCTCGGCCGGCATGGGCGGCCTCGTCGACCAGTACGTCCAGGAGAGCGGTCGCGCCCTCGGAAACGCCGCCGCCTACTGGTTCGCCTCGCTCCGTGCGCTGATGACCATCGAGGCGGGCCGGCTCCGCTGCACGGTCACCGGCGCCGACGGCACCGAGACGGTCCACGAGATCGCGAGCTACATGGTCGCGATCTGCAATGGGCGCTACTTCGGCTCGGGGATGCACGTCGCGCCGATGGCCGACCCCGCCGATGGCCTCTTCGAGCTCGTCGCCCTTCCGGCCGGCTCCAAGGTCGGCTTTACCGTTCGATCCCAGCGAATTTACGACGGAAGTCACATCGGGCAGGCGGGGACTCTCCATCTGCGCGGGCGGAAGTTTCACCTGGAGCTGATCGACGATCGCGCGAAGGGGACCTTCCTCCTCGACGTCGATGGCGAGCCGCTCGGGCGCCTCCCGCTCACCATCGAAGTCGTCCCCAACGCCCTCCACGTCCGCGCTTGATGCGCTACGCGGTGGCCGGCCCGCTCCTATGCCTGCTCGGCGCGTGCAGCGCAGGCCCGCGTGCAGGCACCGGTGAACTCCCGGCAGCGACGGTGGCGCCGCCGGTGCTCCCCGACGAATGCCCCGGCGGGACGACCCGGAGCCGCACCGATTCAGGTGCAGTGTGCACGCAGTCGGGCAGCTTCATCGCCGTGCTCGCCGCAACGGCCTCGGCCGCTCCCGAGCCGCCGGCAAAGCCGGTAAAGCTGCCCCTCGATTGGGAGTCGCGCGCGCCGACCTGCGCGATGATCTACCAGTATCAGGGGCCTCTCACCTGCCCACCGGGCGCCGCCGTCTGCAAGCCGGCTGCGGCGCTGCCGACGCCCTGCAACGGGCGCGCTGCCGTCGCCTGGAACCGGATCGTCGAAACGCTGCCGCTCCGCATGCGCACGGAAGACGGGCTTCGGCGCGCGGAAGCCGAATGTGCCCTCGACGTCCGCGCGCTCCGTCGCTTCTGCAATTAGAATTAGACCGCGGAGAGACGCGACATGAGCGCACCACAAAGGTCGCTCTGCGGGTTCCGTTCGCGCTCCATCCGGAGCCCTTCTCGGAAAATATTGGCGGCAGCGGCGTCGTTTCCAATGCGCTGAAACGCGAGCCCGAGGAGTTCGTAGTCGGCCGGGTCGTTGAGCGTCGACACGAGTTCGTTCAGCGTCGCCAGTGCGCCGCGGTGCGCTTCGACGATCGAGGCGGGGAGCACGCTTCGGTGCAGTTCGGGCCGCTTCCCGAGGACCATGAATCGCAGGATTTGCCGTTGATCATCGGCATTGAACGAGCCAAATGCCGGGTTTGCGTAGACGGCCGAAAAGCCTTCGTAGGCTTCGTCGACTCGGCCCTGCTTGATCAAAAGAGCGAGGCGCTTGGCCTCGGCCACGAGTTCTTCACGCGTCATAGTCGGCACGCTACACGGGAACCGCGCCGATCGGCCAGCGAACTCGTCACCCGCGTGCGCGGATCGCTTTCTCTTCCTGACCAAGTTCGGCGACCGCTTCCATGCAGTGGGAAGCGATGTCGCGGAACGTGCCCATGGTTGCCGGGCGCTCGTAGAAGGACTTCATATCGAGCGGCTTGCCGAAGACGACGTGAACCGGCGACGCCGAACGGTTGAAGTTTCCTTTGATTTGCGCCACGAAATCGTTCCCAAGGCCGTTTACGAACACCGGAATAACTTCCGGTTGCGCCATGTGAATGATCCGGCCCACGCCCGGCTTCGGGGGGAGCAGCTCGTAGGGGTTACCGTCTTGATTTCGCTGCCCTTCTGGGTGCATTCCCAGGAAGAATCCGCCCCGCTTAAGTAGGCCGATAACCTCCTGGAGACCGGCGATGTTCAGATCGGCTTTCTTCTTGTCACGGAAGATCGGCGGATACATCGCGAAGAAGCTCATCAATCCGTTGACGGCGAGGCCGAGCGGGTTGTCGTAAAAGAAATTCGAACGTACCGGGAAGAGGATCCGCTGGGGGAGCAAGTCCCGATAGACGAGGTAGGACGTGATGACGTAAAGGTCGAAGAAGCTGCGATGATTGGCTACACAAACGTAGCTCTTCTTCGGATCAAAGGTACCCACGCGCTCGAGCCCGTGGACGTGGCGGATGTTCCCGAGGGCGTGCTCGATCCAGATGGCGCCAAAGCGGCGCTGCATCGCACGGACGCCGCGGTCGATCACCGGCGAGTCGAAGGTCTTCCGCACGAAGCGAATCTGCTTCCGCTCAAGGAAGCCGAGGCGTTCGTCGATCTGTTCGAGGAACGGCGCGGCGCTGTCGATGGCGTTCGTCCGGCGAGGGCGCTCGGTTCCCGTCGGTCGCGTATCGTCCACGGCGGAAAATTTTGCGTCGCTCATCCGGCGAAGAAGAGTCGACGACACGCAGTGCGTAAATCCCTTTTTTCGTCGAGAATGCCGGAAAAAGCCGCGTACGAGCCTTCGCACTCCCCGGCGAGCCGGTTAGCACTCGCGATGGTTGCGGTCTCCGCCCGCCCATTTGCCGGGATTGAGGATCCCCTTCGGATCCCAGGCGGCTTTGTGGGCCGCCTGGAGCGCGCGCGAGGTCGCCGAGTGCTCCGCGGCGAACCAGGGGACCTTCGCGATGCCGATGCCGTGCTCCCCGGAGAGGCTCCCGCCACGGGCGAGGGTCGCACGGAAGAGGGCGTCGAGGGCTGCGTCGACGCGCGGCTTCTCATCCTCGTCGTTCCACAAGAAATTTACGTGTAGGTTCCCATCACCGGCGTGGCCGTAGGTCAAATGGCGGACGCGGTGGAGCTCGCCGATGCGGGCGACGTCGTCGAGGAGGGCGCCGGCGCTCCCGCGGGGGACGACGACATCTTCCGAGATTTTGTGGCGGGTCACCCGGCGCGTGGCGAGGGAGAGGGCACGGCGGACGCCCCACAGCGCTTCCCGCCGGGAAGGGTCGACCGCTGCGTGTACCACGCATACATCGGGGAGGCCGCTCAGCAAATTGCCCAGCCGTTCCGCGATCACCTCGACCCCTTCGCCATCAAATTCGGCGATCAAGAGCGCACGCCCGCCCTCCGGCACGACCAGCTCGCCACGGACGACGTCGACGGTCCGCTCGTCGAGAAACTCGAGGCAGGCCGGCGAAAACCGCGCGGCAAGGATCGTGGCGGCGACGGCGGCCGCCCCGGGATCGCTCCGGCACCAAATGGCGACGGTCAGCGTCTCGGGCGGCTTCGGGAGGAGCTTGAGCGTGATGCGCGTCGCGACGCCGAGCGTCCCCTCGGAGCCGGCAAAAAGCTGGGAAAGCTCGTAGCCGGAGCTCCGTTTTCGCGTCTTCCCGCCGAGCACGAGGCGCTCGCCGCCGCCGGTGATCACATCGACGCCGAGGAGCCACGAGCGCGTCGATCCGTAGAGAAAGGCCCGCGGTCCGCCGGCATTCGTGGCGACGTTTCCGCCGAGCATGCACGTCCCCAGGCTGCTCGGATCGGGCGGGTAGAAGAGCCCCATCTCTGTGCATGCTGCATGCAAGTCACCGAGCACAACGCCCGGGCGAACCACCGCCGTCAAATCCTCTTTGCTGATCTCTTCAATGCCCGAAAGGGAGTCGGTCGCGAGGATGATCCCGCCGTGCAAAGGGAGCGCGGCCCCTGTTCTTCCGGTACCACCGGCGCGGGGGACGACGGGAATGTTGTATTCATTGGCGATGCGAATCGTCGTTTGAACGTCGTCTTCGCTCGCCGCATGGACGACCGCGTCGGGGAGTGGCGACGGGTAGGGGCTGTCGTCGCGGGACCAGGGGAGCATCGCGTCGCCGGTCGCCACCTTCGACGGTCCAAGCGCCGCCGTGAGCGCGCGGAGCGCCGCGCGCGTGGCAGACGGGGCGGACGTTGCGGGAGGGGCCTGCTGCGCGTCGGTCACGGGCCGATTTCCTAGCGCACTCCTTGTCGCGGCGCGGCGAATGTCCTTGGATGCGCGCGATGCAGGGCGATTTCTTCCGCTTCTCCGGGACCCCCCACTACCTCGTTTCGGACGCCCTCTCCCAGGCCGTCGACTGTGCGCTGGCCCTCGAACGCCCCCTCCTCGTGAAAGGGGAGCCGGGGACCGGGAAGACGCTCCTCGCGGAGGCCATCGCGAAGGCTTTCGACGCCGAGCTGATCCACTGGCCGGTCAAATCGACGACGCGCGCCCAGGACGGCCTCTACGTCTACGACACCGTGCAACGCCTGTATGATGCACGGTTTGGCGATGGCGACGTGAAAGACATCCGGAAGTACATCCGGCTCGGTCCGATGGGGCGCGCTTTTTCCCGAAAAGCGGGGGAAAAACAGGTGGTTCTCCTCGTCGACGAGATCGACAAAGCCGATCTTGAGTTCCCCAACGACCTCCTCCACGAGCTCGATCGTATGCGCTTCTCCGTCGCCGAAACCGGCGACGAAGTGGTCGCCGAGGTGCGCCCGATCGTGGTGCTCACCTCGAACAACGAAAAGGAGCTCCCCGACGCCTTCCTCCGCCGGTGCGTCTTCCACTTCATCGACTTCCCCGACGTCGAACTCATGACGCGCATCGTGAAGGTCCATCATCCGGACGTCGATCGCGCATTGATCGATCAAGCGGTCGTCGCCTTTTACGAATTGAGGACGACCCCGAAGCTGCGAAAGAAGCCGTCCACCAGCGAGCTCGTCGACTGGATTTCTGTGCTGCGTGGCGCCGGCATCGGTGGCGAGCGCCTCGTGCGTGAATTGCCCTTCTTGGGGGTGCTCCTCAAGAAAGAGCAGGACGTCGACCTCGTCCGCCAGGCAAAGCGCGGCGGATTTTTCCGCTAAGGGGGCGGGCCCCTGTCACATTGGGCCCGCCGTCTCTCGCGACGCCGCTGCCAGCAAGTTCGCTGGCGTTCGCGAACGGGCGGGCCCCAGTCACATTGGGCCCGCCGTCTCTCGCGACGCCGCTGCCAGCAAATT
>DYPH01000138.1 GCA_020720045.1 Sorangium cellulosum
TCAAGGGAATGATTTGGAGAGGGGATTTCGGCATGGATCACGTCCGGTCACCGCCATCGGTACAGAGGTTTCGAGAGCAGCGCTGTCTCACGCGACGTTGGCACAGGGGGGAGCGATTCCGACTCGGCTTCGGGATAACGTCCGTTCGCTCGTAAAAGCGGATGGCGTCGACGGTGATGCCTACCCGAACCGCAAGCTCGCCGATGCGCACGAATTCCGTCTACCCGTCAAAAGCCGCGCGCGGCGAGATCGGTCGCGAGATTCTGATAAAACACACGATGATCCCAGAGCGTGTACGCGTCAGGCCCCGTCTTTTTCACTTGGCCGACTTCGTCGAGATGATCGCTCGGAAAACAGCCGCGAAAATTGCCCCACTTGGCATTTTCAACGGTCACCATCCCGTCTTGCGGGACCGAAGAGAAATGTCCAACCACCGTCGAGCCGATGACGAGACTGGCCGCCATAAAGTCGGCTCGGCCGACCTCTCCGTAGTAAGTTCCGCCACATGCAGCCTTGACTTCCGCTTGACCGGAGGAGGTGCGTGGGCCGCCGACGGCACGACTCACCCCTGCCCAGGACTGGTAGTAGACGCGCGCATCGTTGACGACCGTCGCATTGAACTTCGCCGAGTTCTCCTCCGAGAGGGACACAAATGCGGCGCGAATATCGCTATTCTTTGCCAGATCATCCGCCGTGAACGTCTTTCCGTAGAAGCCGGCTAGCTCGGAGAAGAGCTTATTGACGGCATCGTATTTCACGAGCCCAAGAACGGCATCGGCGACGGCGGACCCCCGGTGGGGGGACGAGATCGTGGTGACGGAGGCGACGCGATCGCCGTAACCGAGCGCCGAAACGAGGTAGGGCGCATCGAGGCCCCCCATCGAATGGGCGACAAGATTTACCTTGGTCGTTTGCGGGCACGTGGCGTCATTCGGCGCCTTTTTCGCGCAGAAGGCTACACGCGCTTGCTCGACAATCTTTGCAAGCGAAGCGGCCCGCGCGGGGCCCCCTTGGAAGGGCTCCACCTCTGAGAGAACGACAAAATTCCCATCTTTTTCAAGAGTTTCCTTCACCTGGTAGTAGCTCCAGCTGTTGGAACTCGAGGCATTGAAGCCATGGTGAAGGACGATGGGATACTTGGACGCTTTGGGCGACAGAAGAAGCGGGAATGGCGGAATCGCCTTCGTCCACTCATCGACCGATCCGCACTGGGCCTCGTCGGTGCATTCGACGCCGGAGGAGGTCTCTTCGGAGGCGGCCCCGCCGCAGGCGGCAAGCGCCACAACGAGGGCCCACGGGAGGGGGAGAACGGCATAGCGTCGACTCATAGGCGCCGATTCTGCAGGATGGAGTGCACTTCAGGGGAAGCGCAAAACACGTTTGTCTCCGCCCGGCGAGACGCCGGCTCGGAGAACACGTGCGTCACAGGACGATGACACGCAATTTCCCGCCGACGTCGACCAGGTCTTCGAGGGCCGGAAGGAGCGTCCGCTTCGACCAGGTGATCGCCGCCTTCAGCGAATCGCCGCGGGCGAGACGGGCCGTGATGAGCGCCGAAAGCGTGCAACCGCCCCCATGGAGAAGCTTCGAGATCGGGAGACGGGGGGTGGCGAGTTCAATCACCGATCCGTCGTCGGTCACGATGAGATCGACGCACTCTTTGGTCGTCATGTGGCCACCTTTGACCATCGCGGCGCGCGCGCCAAGCGCGACGATCATTCCGGCAGCCTCAAGGGCATCCTCAAGCCCCTTAATGGTGATTCCGGTGAGCGCTTCGGCCTCGGGGACGTTCGCTGTGACCAGCGCGGCGCCGGGAATGAGTGCATCACGCATCGCCGAAAGTGCACTCTTATCGAGGAGTGCGGCATCGCCACGGCTCGCGACCATCACCGGATCGACAACCCAAGGGAGATCCTGGGCGTGGAGGAAGGCGGCTACGGCTTTCACGTTGGCAGCAGAGCCGAGTGCGCCGGTCTTTACCGCACAAATGTTTTGGGCACCGACGACTTCGTCGATCTGGGCAATGACCTCCTTTGAGGGGAGCGCCCGCACGGAAATGATCCCGTTGGTCGATTGAACCGTCGTGACGGCGAGCGCCGCACAGCCGAACACGCCGGCGCGGTGGAAGGCGCGGAGGTCGGCGGCGATCCCGGCACCGCCCCCCGGGTCGAGGCCGGCGATGGTGAGTGCGCACGCGGTCTTTTCCCGGGCCGGCGTCTTCGCGGCACCGATCTTTACGCGCTTCGCAGGGCGGACCTCGGCGTCGGCGGAGTCGCTGGCGACAACCTCCTCAGCAGGGGGCGCTTTCGCTTTCGTCGCAGCTTTCGTCGCAGCTTTCTTGGCGGCCATGGCGGCCGAGTATGCACGATGCCAAAAATCACGTTGGGGGAATTGCAGAGACCCGACGACGACGACGACGGGCAACCGACGCGACAAGGAACGCGAACGCGGAAAACACAGCAAGTACGCTTGTTCCAATGGAACGGGGGGCGACGACGCAGCCGTCCTCGCTGGGGACGCTCACCGGAGGTACGCACTGACCTGCGGCGTTGCAGAGGTCGGGTGCGATGCAATCTTGGGCGTTCGAGCAGGTCTTCTTACAAACCCAGTTTTTTGCGTCCGAACAAACTCCACTTTTGCCCTGTTTCGCCATCTTCTTGGCATCGCAGGTGCGGCAGCCATCCTGGCAACGGCTGTCGCAACAAAGCCCGTCAACGCAGATCCCGCTGGAGCACTCCGTGTCGATCTTGCAGACGCCACCGAGGCCCGATTTGCAGGAGCCTGAGCCGTCGCAAGCTCTGTCACCAACGCAGGTTTTTCCGTCGGTCAGGTTTACGCTAACCGCCGAGCAGGACCCAGAAAGCGACCCCGGCCCAGCGCACGTTCCGCAGGCCCCACATTCGCGAGATCCACAGCAGACGCCGTCGGTGCAAAACTGGTCTCCGCACTCCGAATCGCTCGAACAGCCGTAACCCGATGCCTGGAGAATCCACGTATCATTATAGGGTGCCGAGCTATTGCTGAGACGCCCGCCAAAGAGGATTGTCTGCTCGCGGATAGGGTCGTAGGCGACTGAATGCGCATCGCGGGCCGACGGGCGCGGAGCGACGGCCCCCGCAAGACCCGACCAGGATTTGCCGTCAAACGTATAAAAGTCGTCGGTCACGTTATCCGCCCGCCCAGCAACCATGACGGTGGTCTTGCGAGCCTGGTCGTAGGCCAACGCGACCGTCTGCCGGCGGGAAGGGAGCCCCGCCCCCGGCAGTTGCGTCCAACGGGGACCGCCGGCGGCCCCGGGCTCATAGAGCCAGGTGTTGGAAGTGGTCAGCAGCCCCACCTTGTTCACGCCGCCGACGGTGACGATCCCGATGGTTGGTTCGTAGAAGACAGCGCCCCCCGCTTCCGCGGGGGGAGCTGCGATTGTGGCAATCTTCTTCCAGCCGACCGCCTCAGAAAATTCCCACGTCTCATCGGTCGGTTCCCCGGTGATGTCATTGCCACCAAACCGGACCACCACGTTGCGTGTTGGGTCGTAGGCCATTGCCGGCTGATTTGAGCCGGGAGGAGGCGCACCTACCGTTGATTTCGTCCATCTATTATTACGAAATATCCACGTTTCATTGTCGGCAAACGTGGCGTCTGTACGACCACCAAACACGACCACGGAGTCCTTCGTCGTAGCAACGGCGGCCTGCTTGCGAGCGGGCCCGCCAGCGCCGGGGACGATCTCCCAAGAACGTCCGTCCCAACGCCAAGTATCGGCAAGATTGGCCCCGCTGCCTTCGCCCCCTACGAGGATCACGCTCTTGCTGGTTGGGTCCCACGCCATCGCGGCGTCTCCACGCGCAGCAGGAGAATTGCCCGTTACGCGAGACCAAGCGGTGCCGTCGAAAAGGCGGAGTGCCGGTGAATACTGCTGCGGCGCAGAAAGGCCGCCGTAGAGGAAAAGCTGCTTCCGAACGCCATCGTAGGCGCCGCCCGCCGCCGCAATCGGACCATCCATGTCAGGAAGGCGAGACCAGGCGTAGGTTCCGTCATTCTCGGGATCAGCCAGCGAATACAGGTCCGAGAAAAATGTAGAAGAGCCACTATTTCCGACGGTAAAGAGACCGGAAACATTGTCTGCACCACCGGCAACTAGGAAGCGCTTATTCGTAGAATCCCAAACGAACGTTGCAAACGTTCGTTTCGACGGCTTGGTGCCGGTCGTTGGAACAATCTTCCAAGAGGAGCCAGTCCACTCCGCAAGGTCATTGGTAGTATCAAACGAAAATCCATAGATTTTCGCTCCACCAAAGGCGAGAATTTTCTTACGAACTTCGTCATACGCAGCGCCTGCACCAAACGCCGCAACCGTCGAAGCGGAGTTCTTTTCGGTCCAGACACCGTCGGCAAACCGCCACGTATCGACTTTGAGAGCAGCGAGGACGGAGAGCGGATCGTTCTGTTGGATCTTTGCGAGGTCTGCTCCGCCGTACAGGAGATAGCTGCCGTCGGAGTCGTCATAGACGAGATTGCAAAGCGAGCGCTTCGAAGGTCGCGTTCCGCTTGTGGGAATCGATGACCACGCATTCCCATCGTATTGCCATAGGTCGTCGAAATGAGCGCCGTCGCGAAGACCACCAAACAACACGGTTCGACCACGCTTGCGGTCATAGGTGAGCCCGAAGCCACCTCTACCTAACGTGCCACCATCGTTGATCGGGGAACGCCCGGGAAAACTCTCAAGCGTCGCACCGTCCCACTCGATAGTACTTGTGAAATAGCTGCTTTGAGCACTCCCACCACCTACGGTCACGACGCGACGGCGCCTCTCGTCAAAGACTGAAGCATGGCCCCAGCGCTCGGACGGCGCCTCCACCTGACGGAAGCGCCAGACAGTCACACCGGGATCGAGGAGCACGGGGTGCGGAAGTTCCCGGTGGTCAATCGAGACAATCAAACGCCCAGAGAGACCATTCTCTGCAGGCGCATAGGTCATTTTCCCAGGATGACGAATGCCATTTCCATCGAGCGCTACCGGCGCAGGAATGACAAGTTCGCGCGGAGTTGAACTCGCCTCTTTTGAAGAAAAGATGAGATTACCCTGCGGATCAAAGCTTGGCTCGCCAAGACCGTCCCCGATTTCTACCGCGAAGGAGAAACGGTTCGGAGCGCTAGGGTCATGAAGGACGAGGAGCAGCTCGGCAGCGCCGGCGTTGGCACTCACGACCAGATCGGTCGACGCAAGAACCTGAGGAAATACAGCGATTTTCGGATCATCGGCTGCGGCAACCGGTGCTGCATCTTCGAGCCGAAGCGAGATACGATATCGGGCTCCGTCCCCGAGCGAGAAGCGCTGAGCGCCATCCGCGGTCGCGGCGACATCGGCGACGAGGCGCCCACGAGAGACGCGATGGTCGCCGTCGGCACGCGCCTCGAGGGCGAGCGTGGAGCGCTCGCTCGCACCAAAAGCGGCAAATGCGGGGTCCCCCTTTGCGACGCTCGCGATCACTGCGCGCGCATCCTCCGGTGGCGTCGCCGTCGCCGCCCCCGGTTCAGTCCCGCAGGCAAGAGCGTTGGCGCTGAGCCCTGCAAGCGCGATAACCCTATACAACTGCTTCACTTTCGACCTCGCTTTTCACGGCGGCGACGCGCAATAGCGACAAGCGCGAACGCAGCTCCTGCGAAACCTGCAGAAGAGGTCGCCGAAGGTCCGTTCATTGCGCAGCCGCTTGCTTCGTCGGCGGCAAGACTCGGGGCAATAGGAACACAGCGCGCGTTCGCCCCGCACACGTAGCCCACGGCACAGTCTTGGGCGCGGGTGCAGGCGCCATCGGTACACAATCCCGATTTCTTGCGGCCGCAAACCCCAACACCGTTCGGGGTAGCCTGGTCGGTGGCGACGCAGGTCACACAATCCTTCGACGCATCGCAAACGCTGTCACAGCAGACCCCAGCGACGCAGAAGCCGCTCGCGCAGTCGGTGGCGACTTTGCAAGTGCCGCCGAGCGCTCCTGCGCATCGGCCAGTCCCGTCGCAGGCATTTGCCCCCGTACAACTTCTGGGATCTACGTTATTTTTGGCAATCGGAGTACAGCGCCCGGGCTCAGCGCCCGCACAGGATTCGCAGCCGGCGCAAGCTTTAGACTCGCAACATACCCCGTCGGTACAGAACGATCCCGATGCACAGTCTGTATCGGCGGCACAGCCGTAGCCCGCAACGCGAAGCACCCATTGATCCTTGAGCGGGACGTCGCCAGCCCCCTCTTTGCCCGCCCCCCCGTACAAGTAGGTTTCGCCGTGAAGAGGGTCGTGCACAAAGACGTGTGCTCGACGCTGAGTCGGCCGATTGATGGCCGGTCCAAGTTCGAGGACTTGCCATGCCTTCCCGTCGAACGCGTACCCCTTGTCGGAGACGATGACCGCTTGGCCCCCGAAGAGAATCGGCAGGCCTAGAAGGTTGTTGTAGGTCATCGGAGACTCATTCAAGCCCCCCGGACCGGTGCCAGTTTCAATCATCTTCCATGACTTGGCCGCCGGGTCATACTCCCAGGTATCGGCATTGGCATCGGCGGCCGCGAGCTGGCCCCCGTAGAGAAAGACCTTGCCGCGCTTCGGCTCGAAAATCATCGAAACCTGGCGTCGCGGGCTCGGGGCAACCGCGGTTGTGAGCTTCGTCCAGGCGTTTTTTGCAGGATCGAACTCCCAGGTATCCCCTTCGTAGGTACTCCCCGTCGACTCCCCGCCGAAAAGCAGTGCAACCTTCCGAATGGGGTCCCACGCGAAGCCCTGGCGCGAGCGTATGGGACCGTCGGCGAGCTTTGTCCACGTTTTCGTTCCGGGATCGAATTTCCACGTATCAGCGATCGCCTGGAATTGCTCATTGAAGCCGCCATGCAAGAGCACGCTTCCGTCATCCATGGTGACGAACCCCGGCTCGAGACGATTCGCAGGTTTCGCCCCGACTACAGGGAGCTCCCCAAGGCGCTGGCCATCCCAGAGGAACAGCTTGTCGGAGTAGGTCGAGCCACTTCCGAGGCTGCTCCGACCGCCAAAAAGAAGGACACCACCCGCCTTTGGAGAATAGGTCCCGGCCATTCCTACCGAAGAAGTTGGCGTGTCGCTCGGCGGGAGCGGCCTGAGGGTATCCCCTTTAACAAGATAGGTTTCTGCGGAAGCTGTGTTGTTGCTTCGGAACCCACCAGAAAGCACGATTCCGCCTTGGTGCGGGTCATAAGCAGCCGCACCCGAGACGAGCCCTGGTGCGGAAAAGGGGAGTTTTCTCCAAGTATATGCTCCGGCCGCGTTGGGGCCATTGAGCTCCCAAGCGTCATCAAGAAATGGCGGCGCCGTTCCAACGCCCGCAATCGCAAGAAGTAGGGTCTTTGCATCCGCAACACCGCCGAGCATCAAGTAGCGTTTTCCCGCCTCATCGTAGACAAAGACGTGGTTTGCTCGACCAATGGGTGCCGGACTTCCTGCCGTAATCGGGAGAGGTTCCCAGCGAGTTCCCACGAGGTGGAACACGACGTCGCTTCGCTTTCCAGAATCGATGGTCGAGCCCGTGTATCCACCGAAAAGCACGACTTCATCACGCGATGGGTCGACAGCGATTGCCGAGCCTGCGTACGGCAATTCCGGTTGAAATGTGCCTAGGGTCCGAAAGTCGACGCCGTCCCACACAAACGTGTCTTGGGCGGCACCGATGGTGCCACTTATAGCGGTAATCCCGCCATGAACGATGATGCCCTTCTGGGCGTCTGACCACCCGAGTGACGGCCCTCCGCGATCGCGAGGCCAGGTACCGTGAGGAGGAACATTGGCCCAGGAAACCCCGTTCCAGAGGTACAATTCATTTGTGGTTCTGTCGGTCCGTAGGCCGCCAAAAACCATGGTTCGCTTGCGAATCGGATCGTAAGCGGAAGAGGCCGCTGCGACCGGCTCGCCGGGAACAGCAAGGATATTTCGAAAGAGACGTCCGTCGTATTCAACGGTATCTCTTGCGTAATCGGAACCGCCTCTCGTGCCACCGACGAAGACGATCTTGCCGCGGTCGCGATCAAGACTCGCGGCATGTCCGACCCGTAGTCCTGTCGCACCTATCGCCAGAAAACGGAACGTCGTGACCGCAGGATCGACAAGAAATGGCGCGGTCAACCCCTGAAGATCGACGGAGAAGGAGAGTTCATTCTCACCGTTTTCTGCGGTGATGAAATCGATGACCCCAGCGCGTTTTTCCCCGCGCGCGTCGACGACGGTCGGCGGCGCGATTAGAAAGAACTCCTGGCTTCCCCGCTCCACGACGAGACCGTCGCTTTCAAGGTGCGCTTTCACGCCCTTCGGAAGGACGACGGAAAAACGCGCTTCGAAGTGGGTACCTGGAAAATTATCGTGGACGAGGAAGAGCGTCTCCGCGCCCCCTTTCGCCTGCGTAAATAGCCAGTCGACCCCCTCCATCGCCGCCTCGTAGCGGATGACGCCGTCCTCGACACCGCCCGGTACCTCGCCGGTGCGAACCCCCTTCAGTCGAAGCGTTGCGAGCGGTGCGCCGCTGCCGACGGCGACCGTCCACGAATCGGCGGCGCGACGGGGCAGGACAAGGTGGGGCTCGGTGGCCCCGAAATCGGCGCGCGTTTGGAGCCCGTCGGCCGTTTCGGCGAAGGCGTCATGGTAGGCGAGGCGACCCGCGGTCGCGGGGAGCACCTTGGCCAAGGCGCGGGCCTGCCCGACCGTCGAAGGGGCGAGCACAGCGTTGGGGCCGTCGGCGGAGTCCTGAGTGCGACACGCAAAAAGGGCCAAGGATGCGACGAAAGTGGCGAAAACGCGTGCGTTCATGGGGCCTCAGAACTCGTAGCGTGCGCCAACAAAGGGCCCGAGCAACAAAAGAGCGTTTCCAAAGAGGGCTTCTTTTCCGTAAGTCGCCTCGCCGCCGCATTTTTTCGGATCATCATGGGCGAGTGGATCGGAGCAATTGCCCGAAATTACGGGTGTTTTATCGCTCCAGGTAGCGCTACCGAGTCCGAAGAATGCGAAACCGCGGAGGCCGCCGTCGAGGACGAGGGATTTTCCGATCCGGTAGCCGGCGGCGACCTCAGCACTCACCGTCGGCGCGATTGTTGACCCGCTCTCGACGCGCTGGGGTGCCTGGTAGGCGACTCCCCCTTCGGCGGCTGGGTAGGTCTGAAAGGCACCGGTTCGGGCGTCGCGGAAGCGACCAAGCGTGAGCCCGGCGCCGAGTCGACCGCGGAGGAGGAAGTTCTCTCCACGCTCGTAGCCGACGGAAACGCCAATGAGCGGCCCCTTCACCGAGCGGTCGTCGTCGGCGGTACCGAGGTCGAGATGGCCTGATTGACCGCGGGGGGCAAGCGTCGCCGCGCGACCCTCGGTTTTCTGAGAAAAGTAGACGTACCCTACGTCTAAACCGACGCCGAGGCCGCCGGAAAGTTCGTAAGAGGGGCGGAGGACCGCAACGCCGCCGAGGGGGAGCCCGGCAGAGCAGTTACCGGTACAGCTCGGGCCGCCGAGGCCGAGGCCGACGAGGCCGGTGGCGGAGATCGAAATTGCGAAGTGGGAAGGGCGCCCGGTCATCCATTTTGGATTGGTGAGGTCACGTTCCAGGGACTGAACGAGCACCGTCGGTGGCTTCCCTTTGGTGAGACCGACATCTTTCTTGAAGGGGATAAATGCCTCTTCGCCGATCTCTACCTGGTGGCCGCCACAGCGGACCTTTCCTTGCCAATTTCCTCGTCCAACCTCGATACCGTCGACGACAACACTGGCTGATGCCGGGGACGGTTCAACGCGAAGCGCGCACTCCAAAGGCTCGGAGACCAATTGAACCTTCGTCCGCTGGTTCAATTTCACTTCTACCGCGACGGGCATCGAGCCGAGGTCCCCCTCGCCACGGAGGTAGACGACATGTCGCCCCTCTTCGACGGTCCCCTCCCACGGGGTCTTTCCAGCGAGGCGATCGTCAACAATGACGTCGAGCTTCGCTCCACCATCCTCGCTCACCGAGAGGCGCCCACCGCGGATCAGCGCCTTGAGCTTGGCATCAACGACGACACTCTTTCCCCCTTCGACATCTGTCGGGAGCTCCAGAGAGGCGTACCCTTCTTTGAATACCGAGATCCGGTGACTTCCCGAGTTCACCCGAATTCGGACAGGCCCCTTCGGCTGCTCTTTTCCGTCTACCACGACGCTGGCGTCCGCTTCCGAAGGGCGAACCTCCAGCGTACCAATGAGCGACGTTGTCTCAGCGAGTTCCTTTTCAATAAAGGCGCGATCCTCGGCCTTCATATCCTTGAAATCGACGAGAACCTTCTTCAGGACCTCTTCCGCTTCGAGGAAGCGCCCGAGCTTCTTTAGAACAATACCAAAGTTTTGTCCCGCGGCGCGCGTCGGAAATGTCTGAAAAGACTCTCGAAATTCGAGCAATGCCGCATCGAAAGTCCCATTCTGATAGAGGGTAATTCCTCTTTCAAAGTGCTTACGTGCTTCGTCTTTTGCCGATGCTTGTGCGAAAGCCGTCGACGTGACAAGCAGCATTGCAAAAGGTGCGAGACGACGGGCAATCTTCAGGGTCATACGCTCGTTGGCGCGCATAACGGAGACGCGGCGCGCCGTTCTCCGTCGCTCGGCGCGCATGCACAGGGTTATTTGTCGAAGTCGGTCACGATGCCGCCGGTCGGCTTCGGTTTGACCGGCGCTGCAGTTGCGGGGCCACCGCCGGCCGTCGGGCGGCTCGTCGGCTTCGGCGTCGTGGGGGCAACCGCCTTGGGCCAGTCGAGGGTCGGAGGCTCGGCGCCGCTTGGGGTGACGGTGATTTGGAAGTACTTCGTCTCACCGTCGCGCGTAAGCGCGATCGAGTGGGCCGAGTTGGGCGGCGCCTCGAAGGGGAGCTTCCCGTCCGGCGACACCGCCACAACTTTTCCGTCGAGCTTCACTTCGCAGCCGGCAGGCACCTGAACGGCAACTCCCTGCATTTTCACGGGTTCTGCTGAAGCTTGGACGACAATAGCGGCAGCTGGTGCTACCGCGGGCGGGCGCTTTGCGTAAAGGATTCCGCCGACGCCGGCGAGTGCAAGGACGCCGAGGCTCGCCACGAGCATGGGCCCCTTCGAACTCGACCTCGGCGGCGCGCCGTGGGCGGTGATCGAAAGCCCGGCCGTCGCACGGGTCGCGAGCTCGTCATTGAGCATCGTCTTCACGTCGACGTCGTCGAGCATGTCGGGATTGGTCATCCCGCCAGAAATCTCTGCCGTCGGAGCGACGATCTGCTTCTCGAGCTCGGTCAGCGGCGTGATCTGGTAGCCGCGAATCGCTGTGTTTCCGTTAAGGATTACGGCAAGCGCGTCGTACATTTCGCGCGCCGAACGGTAACGCTTGTTGATGTCGATCTTGAGCGCCTTGTGGACGATGTGCGCCACCTCCGGCGGTACCCAAGGCGCACGTCGCTGAATCGGCGGCGCATTCGCGCAGCAAATGGCGATGAGCATTTCGCCGAGGCCTGCCTCTTTGGCCGCGTGCGGCGTCGCTCCGCAAAGAAGCTTGTAGAGCACAACTCCGAGCGACCAGACATCGGCGCGGCCGTCGACGGTCTTCACACCGCGGACCTGCTCGGGCGACATATACGCGGGGGAGCCGAGCATCGAGCCGGTTCGTGTCAGGTCTTGGGTGAGATCGACGCCGCCGCCGCTCATTCGCGCGATGCCGAAGTCGACGACCTTTACGGTGAGCTTGTCGGCGTCGGTCGGGTCTTGGCTGAGGAAAAGGTTGGCCGGCTTGATGTCACGGTGGACGACGCCGGCCGCGTGGGCAGCTTCAAGTCCGAGGCACGCTTGCGCGGCGATTTTAAGTGCAAGATGCACAGGCATCTGCGGTGCGCGCCGGCTGGCTCGCTGGACGTCCTCGCCGACGAGGTACTCCATGACCATGTACGGCTGCTTGCTTTCCGGGTCGCGCCCAGCATCGAACACGCGAACGACGTGCGGCGAGAGAACCTGGGCCGCGGATCGGGCTTCACGCTCGAAACGAGCAACGACTTCGTCTTCTTTTTCGGGACTTTCCGCGTTCATGATCAACAGCTTGATCGCGACGCGCGCCCCCGATTGCTGGTCGATCGCTTCGTGCACCTCACCCATCCCGCCGCGGCCCAAAAGGCGCGAGAGTTGGTATCTGCCGTTCACGGATCGACCAGTCACTCAAGAAGGGTACATCCATCGCGCGTGTTCTGGGAATCTCTCAACGTACGATTCCTGGATCTTTCTCAGCCAGGCCCCGCACAGCCAACGGTGCGGAACGCGTGTCTAGTGGTGCCGGCCACCGCCAATCGAAGGACGAAAGACGCCGCATGCGATAAGAGTGCGCCCATGAAGAGCGCAGGACCGAATGCCGTGGGGGCCGCCGCCGAATCGTTTATCGCGGAGACTTGGGACCGGACCATCGTTCCGACCCTGGAGCACTACATCGCGATCCCCTGCAAGAGCCCCTCGTTTGACAGCGACTGGGCCAAGAACGGCCACATCCACGCCGCTGCGCGGCTCTTGGAGGGCTGGGCACGCGAAAATGGCGTCGCTGGGATGGCGCTCGAGATTGTGGAGCTTCCTGGGCGAACGCCGGTAATTTTCGCAGAAATTCCGCACTTTGGAGAGGCAAAGGCCGACGACACCGTCCTCCTGTACGGCCACTACGACAAGCAGCCGGAAATGGTCGGTTGGGACGAAGGAAAAGGCCCGTGGATCCCGGTTCGCGAGGGGGAAAAGCTCTACGGGCGCGGCGGTGCCGACGACGGCTACTCCCTTTTTGCGTCGCTCACCGCGATTGAAGCCCTGCGCCGCGAAGGGGTATCCCACGCACGCTGTGTACTCCTGATCGAAGGCTGCGAAGAGAGTGGAAGCTTTGATTTGCCCCATTATGTAGAACACCTTCGTACCCGCATCGGTACGCCAAGCTTGGTGGTCTGCCTCGATTCGGGCTGCGGCAACTACGAGCAACTGTGGATCACGACGAGCCTCCGAGGAATGGTCGGCGGGAACCTTCGCGTGAAGGTCCTTGAGCAAGGGGTCCACTCCGGCGACGCGAGCGGGATTGTTCCGTCGAGTTTCCGCGTCCTTCGCGAGGTCCTCGATCGCGTGGAAGATGCAACGACTGGGAAGGTCCTCCTTGAGAGCCTTCACGCACCGATCCCCGAACAGCGTGTCGCCCAAGCGAAGACCTCCGGCGCCGTCCTCAACAGCTCCCTTTTTGAGCGTTTTCCCTGGGCGGGCGCGACGAAGCCGATGGATGTAGATACCACTGAACTAGTCCTCAACCGCACCTGGCGCCCCTTCCTTGCGTACACGGGAATCGGCGGGATGCCGGCCCTTGAGAGCGCGGGGAACGTCCTCCGTCCCGAGACGGCGGTGAAGCTCTCTCTCCGCCTTCCACCAACCGTCGATGCGAAGGCGGCGGCGAAGGTGCTCAAAGAGACCCTCGAAGCGAACCCGCCCTACGGTACGACGGTCACTTTCGAAGGGGAAAAAGGGGCCGATGGCTGGAACGCGCCCCCGGTCGCCCCCTGGCTGGAGACGGTGCTTCTCGACGCTTCAAATAGCTTTTACGGCAAGGAATCCTGCTACCTCGGAGAAGGTGGGAGCATTCCGTTTATGGGGATGCTTGGTCGCGCATTCCCCGAGGCTCAGTTCTTGATCACCGGCGTTCTCGGCCCGCAATCAAATGCGCACGGTCCGAACGAATTCCTCCACATCGGCTACGCGAAGAAGCTCACTGCCTGCGTTGCGAAGGTGCTCGCCTTCCACGCCGCCCGGTAGAAGCGCACGCAAGCCAAAGAAAGAGGGGCTGAGTCATCGACTCAAGCCCCTGTTTTTTTTGGCATTCCACGAAGGAAGACCTTCACACGCTGCGGAGAGGAAGGGATTCGAACCGTTCCACGATCCCGCTTCTTTTGCGGCATTTCGCGAGCAATGCGAAAACAGGTAGACCGCTGAGTATACCTTAGATTTTTTGACGCGCAGCGTTAAGCCGCTTCGCCAGGTCAGCAAGCGCCGGGTTGGCGCTCTTGCCTTTGGAACGCTCAGCCACTTCCTCGGTCTCCTTCAGAATCCGATCGCATTCCCAGATATGGGGTTCTGCGTCCCGGTCCGCGTCGTCGTTTGGCGCGGTATCGCCCGGATCGAACGGGGTGCACAACCCTGATGCTGCCCAGTCTTTCGCTTTCCTCGCGTACTCACCCATCGTCAAAACCTCCCGGCCGTTGGAAGAACGGCCGGGCTAACGCTACGGAAGCGGCGAGCCGACATCACCAAGAATCACGAGCGCTTGTCGGAATTCCCCACCGAAAGGGGCGATCTCGTTGCGGGTGATGCCGACCCCATCACCCGCAGGCTAAACCCTCGGAACCACTTCGCTTTGCCGAAGGATGCGGGTAATGCGGGTGATGATATCGCTCGCCGCCACTTTTTTTCCGGCGCAACAAAACCACCGTCCCCTTTTTCGCCGGTGGTCTTCCCCTCGCGGCCTCTCGCGGTCGGTGGCAGGGTTCCGAGGATGCCGCGCCGCTCGCCCGATCCTCTGGACTCCATGCCCGATCTCGCCGATGACGGCGCCATGGCAGCGAAGCGAGGACGGCCGCCGAAGCCGGAAGGGGAAAAGCGCGACGTTTTCGTGAACGTTCGTGTGACCCCTGGCGAGAAGGAGCGCATCCTGCTCGCGGCCGAGACCCGGAAGGTTGCAATCGCCGACCTTTTCTTGCAGGGAATCGACGCCTTAGAAAAAACAGACGTCTAGTTAATTTCGCTTGCGCGACGAGTATACAGACGTCTATATAAAGACCCACGCGAAGAAAAGTGCACGGTGGCGATCACCGGCCGGTTCCCCTTCGCGGTGGGTCCCCGATGCCCCCTTCCCAGTCCCCGGCGCCGGCGCCGCGGTGCCCTTCCACGGGCCGCTTCCAGCCGAGCCCAGCGGCGAGCCTTGCCGCCCTTGAACGTCGCCTAGGTAGCTGCTCGGAATCTCCTTTTCGGAGTGCGACACGTCCTCGCG
>DYPH01000139.1 GCA_020720045.1 Sorangium cellulosum
CGCCTGGACGACGCGCACCATCGCGCCCTCCTCGCCGGCGACGAGGCGGCAGAAATGCTCTTTTTCACCCGCTTTTCGCCGGCCATCGAGCGCCTCCTCCGGCGGATGCTTGGCGCCGGCGCCGACTGCGAAGAGGCGGTCGTCGAGACCTTCCACCGGGCCCTCGACCGCATCGCCGACCTCACCGCCCCCGCCGGCTGCCTCGCCTGGCTGCGCCGGATCGCCGTGTTCGTCGCCCACGAGGCGCTCCGCCGCCGCAAGCGCGAGGGGCAGCGACGGGCCGAGCTCCCCGAAGACGGCTACGAACGCATCGGCGACGACCGCCCCGATCCCTCCGAGGGGCGCGCCGCCCTCGCCCGCCTAAACGCGATCCTGGACGACCTCGATCCCGAGTCGAAACTCTTGTTTGTATTGCGATTTGTCGAAGGGGAGGAACTCACCGCCGTCGCCGCCGCAACCGACCTCTCGCTCGCGACCGTGAAGCGGAAGCTCGCGAAGGTCGAAGAGCGCGTCCACGAGCGGGCCCGCCGCGACGAACTCCTGAAACACTACGTGCCGCGCCCCCTCGCCGGCGATCTCGCGGGTATGCCCGAGGAGGCGACGTGACCGAACGCCAAAAGACCAACGAAGCGCTCGGCAAGCTCCTCGCCGACGCCGAACCGATCCGCACCGCCGCGGCGCTCGCACCGCTCGCCGAACGGCTCCGCGCGCGCCGTGCCCAGGATCGCCAGGCGGCGAAGGACGCCACGCAAGAAACCGGGCAAAAAACCGGGCAAAAAACCGGGCAAAAAACCGAGCCCTCCGGCGGCCGTGTCGTCCGGCTGCCGATCCGGCTTATCGTTCCGGCGGTGCTTGTGGCTGCGGCTGCCGTCGCCCTGCTCGTCGGTCGGCCCGGGTTCCGCGTCGATGGCGCGCGCGGCGTCGTCGGTGCGCCGGTCGTCGCCACCGCCGGCCGCACGCGGACGGTCGCCTTTGACGATCGCTCCCAGGCGACGCTCACCGCCGGCAGCGCGATTTCCGTCACCGAGGTGACCCGTCACGGCGCCCGAATGCGCTTGGAAAACGGAGAGATCGACGTAGCGGTCGTCCACCATGAAGACACCCGTTACACGCTTGAGAGCGGCCCCTTTTCCGTCACCGTGATCGGCACCCAGTTCCGCCTCGCGTGGGCGCCGAGCGAGCAGCGCCTCGACCTCCATATGCGCGAAGGGCGCGTCCATGTCCGCGGCTGCGGCAAAGAGCAGGACGTCGCCGGGACCGAAGAAATTTCCTGGCGTTGCGAGGTTTCTCCGGTGCCCGGCGCGCTGTCCCCGGTGCCGTCGGCGGTGCCAGCGGCGCCGCCATCGGTGCCCGAGCTCGGCGTTCCTGCGCCTGCGCCGTCGCCGGCCCCGTCGCACGCCGACGTCCCGGTCAACAGCGCGCCGACCGCCGATGAGCGCTTCCGAAAGGCGCTCGCCAGCGGCGACGACGCAGCGATCCTCGCCGCCGCCCGCGCCGATTTCGACGGCATCCTCGCCCGCGCCGATGGGAAAGAGCTCGCCCCCCTCGGCGACGCCGCCCGCCGCCTCGGCGCCCCCGAGGAGACGGCGATCTGGACCGCCGCCCAGCGCCGTTTCCCGGGATCGCCGCTCGCCCGCACCGCCGCCTTCCACCTCGGGCGCAAAGCGGCCGCCGCCGGCGATCGCGCCGCTGCCTCCCGCTGGCTCACCGACGCCACCGCCGACCCGTCGGCCCCCTTCTACCGAGAGGCGCTCGGCCGCCTCGTCGAGGTCGCCAACCAGCAGGGGGACATCGTCGCAGCCAAGCGTAATGCCGCGAAATATCTGGCCGCTTTCCCAGACGGCCCCCACGCGGCGCTCGCCCGAACGATCGTCGCGAAGGACGCACCGTGAGGCGACTGCCAGCCATCGTTGCCAGTGTCGCCGTCGTCGCGATGTTCGTCGTTGGCGCGCCGGCGGCCGCCGATCCGGCGCCGGGCGTCGCGGCGGGCCCGGAAGCGGCGCAAGCCTCCGAAGCGACGTTGCTCATCGTCGTCGTCGACCCGATGCCGAGCTGCCCTTGCATGTTGCATCCCCAACAGGTCACCGATCCGTCGTCCAAGAGCGCGCAGGTATGACCGAGGCCCGCCGGGGCTGCACGGACAGCGAGGGCACTTCGGCCCGCCGGTAGCGCCACCGCGGGGAGGTTTGCCCCCATTTCGTTCGGGAGATCCCCACGCGGCAAGCTCGATCCGTCCCCGACGGCGCCGCAGGTGTTGCGCCCCCAACATTTGATCGACCGGTCGTCGAGGAGCACGCAGGTGTGCTCTCCCCCGACCGAGAGAGCGGTTGCTGTCCGCCCGGGACCGAGCTCGATGGCCGGGAGGTTCGCCCCCATTTCGTTCCGATTGTCGCCGAGGCTCGTCGTGGAACCGTACCCGAGCTGCCCCGCTTGGTTTCCCCCCCAACACTTCACCGTGCCGTCGTCGAGGAGCGCGCAGGTGTGCTCCTTGCCCACCCCCACCTGGAGGGCGGTTCGTCCCACGCCAAGGTCGATGGCGGCAAGGGCGGCGACCTGCCCGGGCATCGTCCCCCGGTCGACGTTGTCGCCATAGCCAAGTTGCCAAAATTCGTTATTTCCCCAACACTTTAGCGCCCCATTCAGAAGGATGGCGCACGTGTGGGTGCTCATCGAAACCTGTTTGACGCCCCCGACCGGAACCGTGGGAATCGCCGCGAAGGGCGACGGTCCTGCCTGGTAGCTCGTGTTTCCGAGGCCGAGCTGCCCGTGGTCGTTGAACCCCCAGCACTTGAGAGAACCGCCCACGAGCACCGCGCACCAGGCCAGTTCGCCGGCTGCGAGCGACGCCACGCCGGTTCCTGCTCCGAGGGGGAACGGCAGGAGCGTCGCCATTTCACCGGGCGCATCCCCGATTTTGGACAAACCAAAGAGGCCCCAGCATTTCAAAGCTCCTTCGGGGCTGATCGCACACGAGGTGTGGTCGCCGACCGCCGTACTGGCCACCGAAAAAGCGGACGGCGGGGCGTCCGTCCCCGCGTCCTGGGGACCGCCGTCGGGAGTTGCATCGGGGGAGCTAGCGTCGGTGGGGTCCTCGATGGGGGCGTCGACGGCAGCATCGGTGCCCGGGTCGGTTGCGGCGGGATCAGCCGAACTGCCGCACGCCGAAGCCAGCGCGGGGACGAGGAAAAGTGCCACGAGAGAGAACGAACGAAAACGTCGCAAAATCATAGAATTGCACCAAGGAAAGGGTTGCGCGAGCACACGGGCCCTTCAAGAGGAGCGGCGTCGCGAGAGACAGCGGGCCGAACTCACAACTTGATGGCGGGGAGGGCGTCTCCGAGCTCGTTCGGTCCGTCCCCGAGGGTCGTCTTGGAGCCCTGACCGAGCTGGCCGGAGGCGTTGTGGCCCCAGCATTTCATCGTGTTGTCATCGAGCAGGGCGCACGTGGTCCATTGGCCGCAGGCGATCTTCGACGCACGCCGTCCGGTGCCGAGCGCCACCGTGGCGTGGTTTCCCGAGAGCGCGGTCGCCGTCGACCCGAGCCCGAGCTCCCCATCGCGGTTGTCCCCCCAACAGGTGACGTTTCCATCGTCGAGGAGCGCGCAGGTGTGGCTCGCCGACTGGTCGTCCGTCGATGCGGCGACCGCCAGCGCCGTTCGCCCGGGGGGAAGCGTCACGGCGGGGAGGTTTGCCCCCATCTCGTTGGGGCCGTCGCCGCGGTTTGTGGTGGAGCCGTCCCCCACAGCGCCGCGGTCGTTGAGCCCCCAACATTTGATCGTCTTGTTGTCGAGGAGCGCGCACGAATGGCCTCCACCGATGGCGATGGCGGTCGCAGTTCGCCCCAGGCCGAGGTCGACGGCGGGGAGGTTCGCCCCCATTTCGTTCGGCGCGTCACCGAGGTTTGTGGTGTTGCCGTAGCCGAGTTGCCCCCAGGTGTTGTTCCCCCAACACTTCACGCTCCCGTTGTCGAGGAGCGCACAGGAGTGATGGGCCCCGACGCCGACCTGTTGGGCCTTCCGCCCGGCGCCGAGGTCGACGGCGGAAAGTCCAAGAACTTCGCCGGCGAGTCCGCCGCGTGCGCGCTTGTCGCCGTACCCGAGTTCCCCAAATTCGTTCTTTCCCCAGCACTTCACGGTGCCGTCTGCGAGCACGGCGCAGGTGTGTCGGTTCGTCGCGACCTGCCTCACGGCACCGACCGGGACGACGGGGAGCGCGTCGCCCATCGTGCCGAGCGTCTGCCGCCGAGGCGATTGCGGGCGGGTATCACAACTTTTGCGCCGTTCTTTCGGGCGGTTCGCTGAAGTGTTGGGGAGCCAACGACTACGGGCAACTCGGCGTGGGGGACACGAACGCCCGCGGGTGACGCCGACGCCGAGGGAGATCGGCAGCAGCGTTGCCATCTCGCCGGGCGCATCCCCTCGAAAGCCGGGCCCTTCCAGGCCGAAGGACTCGGAGCCCCAACACTTCACCGCCCCCTGCACACTGAGAGCGCACGTACCTACGGTGACCGCGGCGAGGCCTACCGGGAGAAATGCTTGGGATCCCGCGTCGTTGCTCGCGTCATTGCCGGCATCTTGCGCCGTCCCGCCGTCGGCTGCGGCATCTGCCGCAACCCCGCTATCCGCCACCGCGTCCGGCGCCCCGCCGTCGAATCCGGCATCGCTGGCGCCATCGAAAGCGCCGCCGTCCGGGTTCCCGTCGCCTGCGTCCCCGAGGGCCCCGGCGTCCATCGTGCCCGCCCCCGCATCCAGGGGAGCGTCGCCGCCTGGGGAGGTGCCGCAAGCGACGGCAGTAAAGAGAGCAAGGGCCGGGACCGCGTAGATTTTAGTGAAGCGCATGCCGGTCTACCGGCGGCGAAGCAATCCGTAGCGTCGAATTCGGATTCTTCGAACGTGCGTGCATCGCGTGACGACCGGTGCACTTCCCCTCGATCTGCTCCGCGGATCTAGCCCTCACCTAGCTCTGCCGCGGACTTCCCGAGAGCACGCTCCCAGTAACGAAAGAGCCGCTCGAAGCCACCTGGACGCGGAGCCCCGCAGATGATGCCATTTGCGAGGGTGAGGGCGATCCCAACGGGGTTCAAAAGTCCGTAACGCTCAACACCGCCACGGCAAATACACGGGCTCCCGAAGTCGACATATCGCCTGTTTTTCACGGGCTGAACCCACGCGGTATCCGGGACATTTTTTACGAAAGTAGCACCGAAGTACATTCCGACGTCGATACACAGCGAGAGGGTCCGCGCTGTC
Source organism: Sorangium cellulosum (assembly GCA_020720045.1). GTDB lineage: Bacteria > Myxococcota_A > Polyangia > Polyangiales > Polyangiaceae > JAAFHJ01. The sequence continues at coordinate 5,250 of DYPH01000139.1, forward strand.
GGAGTCGGTGAAACGATCTCGACGGACCGAATCTGAAGGCGAGAGGGTTCTTCTTTTGCGGAAACCTCCGAAGGGAACCAGTCCCACAGTTCTCGCAACGACTCCACCGAGTGATCAGCGGGCCACTCCAGAAACGCGTAGTTGGAGCGTACGAGGTGGGTGAGGACGGTGAGCCGTTCAGGCATCGCCGCATGAAACCATGCTGCGTATCCCCTAACGACTTTGAGAGGCAAGGTCGCAAGCGGACCGTGGACGGGCGGAACGACACATTCGTAGGGATATGCATTCATGGTAGGTGCAATTGAATCGCGAGCCTTAGGCGCCCCTGGCTACTTGGATGGCTGCCTTTAGAGACGACATAACGGCCAGTACGTGACTTGGCCCATTTCCCAATCGATTTGATGGACATCCATGGTGTAGCTCCGCGAATGCGGACCGGGCATTCGCAGCTCCGACGCGTGCTTCGGCCGAGTTCGAACGGTCACCGAGACTTGTTCTCGCAACGCGAGCGCTTGCGCTAGCGTTTCCGAGATGTTGAACAAAGAGTTTCCGCCGAAGGTGTCTGCCCCTGATTCGCCGTCCCTGAAGGGGCGGCTCGCGTTTGGTACCTACCGGGTGCGGGGCGCACGGGCGGCGGCAGAGGTTCGGGGGGCGCTGGAGCGCGGAATTCGACACATCGATACGGCACGCCTCTACAAGAACGAAGACGAGGTTTACGGAGAAATTCGGGCCTTTGAGGCGGAAAACCCGGGAACTTCGAAGATTTTTGTCACCTCCAAGATCTTCACGAATGCCCCCTTTGAAGAGACCGTTCAGGCCGTCGAGGACTCGGTGCGCCGCCTTGGGCGCCCCCTCGATCGCGTGCTGCTCCATCGCCCGCTCCCGAACATCCAATGGCGCGCTCTCGATGCGTGCGTCGAGCGCGGTCTCGTCGGCGAAATCGGCGTCTCGAACTATCCGGTGGAACGCCTCGCGAGCCTTCTTTCCATTTGTCGGCCGTTGGCGTCGACCGACGGACTTTCTGGCGCTCCCCTTTGCCGGAGACCGGCCATTCTTCAAACGGAGTTTCATCCGTTTGTCGGCGCCGTGCATCCGCTGCTCTCCTACTGCCGGGCCGAGGGTATCGCCGTCCAGGGGCACACGATGCTCGCCCGCGGAAACTATCTAACGTTTCCGCCGCTTGTGCGCGTGGCACGCTCCTACGGCGTCTCCCCAGCGCTCGTCATGCTCGCATGGGCGCGCGCGCTTGGCGTCGAACTCCTCGTTCACACCTCCCAAACGTCCCATCTGGACGAAATCATCGCCGCCTTTGGCGATACCTCTACGGATGGTCTTGCGCTGACGGAGCGCGATCTTGCGGAGATCAGCGGCTTTCATTGCACCCTTCGGCACCGCTTCTTCATGGATCCGCCGCCGCCGGCCTCGGAAGCCAGGCTCGATCAATTGACCGATTCCGAAGCGTACATCGCCGAAATTGTTCGCCGTCTCCAGGACGACAAAGCGGCGCTTGTCACCGGAGCTCCCATCTCGCAGACGGCTCTCGCTCTTCCGACGCAAACCGCCCGGCAGATCCTGACCGATCCGACGGCGAATCGGATCGCTTTGTGCCTGTTCCCCCTCGCCGAAACCAAGTCGCCTCAATCGAGCTACGACCGCTACCGCGGCCTTCTTCGGACCCTGCGGAGCCGCAGCATCGCCGAGAAACTGGCGGTGCCCAAACAGTGCCAGCTCCCCGCCGATCATCCGGCCCGCGGCGACGCCCCGCGAATCGTAAAAGGTCACCCCATTTCGGACGCCATTCAGTACCCACGGGCGATGCCGGTAGAGGTCGCTCCGGCGGCGGAACTAGAGCCCTTCTTTCAGTTTCTGGAGGATCCTCAGACGTTTATGGGCGACGACCCGACGGCGCCGATGACCTTCCCCCGCGGCACCTACTTCCCCGACGACCGCATGGATCTCTGCAAGCAGGTCGTCGGCCCGGCGTCGATCGGCGCCCTGTGCGACGCCGTCGCGCAATCGCACACCCGTGAGGCCGCAGAGCAGCCTCTCACGTTTGTTCGCGGCACCTATTTCCCCGATGAGCGGATGGATCTCTGCAAGCAGGTCGTCGGCCCCACGCACATTGGTCGCCTTTGCGATGCCGTTGAAGCGCGCGCAACGAGCGACGATGCTCGAGGGGACGCAAGGCACCGGGTACGCCATTTCCTCCTTGGAAACAACATCGCCTGTGACGGGCCATCGACGGCCGGTGCCGAAGCGCTTGGGCGATTGATGGCGAACCCGGATGTCGCCATTGAAACCTGGTACCTGGCGGGCAACTGCATCGGCCCCGACGACATGGCCATTCTCGCACACGCGCTCCGCGAGAACCGCCACGCGAAGGCGCTTTGGCTCAAGCGAAACCCGCTAGGCGTCGGTGGCGCAGCGGCGATCGGTCGGTTGCTGGGCGAAAATAAGACCTTGGAGCTCCTCGACCTTCACAATACGGCGCTCTTCGACGAGGGGATCGAAGCGCTTCGCGACGGCTTCCTCGCTGCCAAGAAACCGTTGGCGTTGAAACATTTGTACCTCTCGGGGAATGGGCTGACCGAGCGATGCCTCGCCCCGCTTGGCGAAGTGCTCCGCGCCCAGCCCGATGGCCTGGTTTCCCTGTATCTCTCCCTCAATCGCCTCGGAAACGAGGCAATTCCTGAACTGGTTCAACTACTTGCAAGCGGGGCACTTGCCCACCTCGAACGGCTCGATCTCGGCGCCGTCGGCTTTGCCGCCCCCTGCCTCGATCCGCTCGTTGATGCACTGCTTACCTATTGTCCGCGCCTGCGCTCCCTCGATCTCGGGACGTACCGGTCGACCCGCGATCTGGGTGAAACGCCCAATGATCTCGGCGCCGATGTCCCCGCGCTCAAGCGCCTGCTTGCCAAGCCGAGCCTCGAACTCCTCGATCTTTCTATTTGCGGATTGACCGAAGAAGCTGGACAGGAACTCGTCGCGGCCCTCGTCGGAGGTGGCGATTTGCCGACCAGCGGAGCGTCGGTGCAGGGAATCGCCCACGGATTTTCGCGGAGCGCCCAAGAGCGCCGCTTCCTCAAGCACGACCGTCGCGTGCTCCACATCGACTCGATTTACCGGGGCCGCGCCTAATCCGCGCCCTCTGGCGAAGGCCCGCCGTCTCTCGCGACGCCGCTCCTAGCAAATGGGCTGGCGGTCGCGAACGGTCGGGCCCGGCGAAACGCCGGCTCCCACAAAACGGAACGGTTTGCGGGGCGATCGGTGCGCTAGGTACGGGGTCCACGATGAGCCCCTCCCCTGCGATCGCCTTCGTCCTCGACGCCCGCCCCCGCGATCTCGGCGACGGGATGACCGTCCGCCGCGCCCTCCCGCGCCCACACACGACGGAGTCCGGGGAGAAGCGACGGTCGGTCGGCCCGTTTGTGTTTTGGGACCATATCGGGCCCGCCGTCTTTCCGCCGGGGCACGGCATGGATGTGCGCCCGCACCCCCACATCGGCCTCGCCACGATCACCTATCTCTTTGATGGCGAAATCTTTCATCGCGATAGCCTCGGCAGCGCACTTCCGATCCGCCCCGGCGACGTGAACTGGATGGTCGCCGGACGCGGCATTACCCACTCGGAGCGCCTCCGCGACGAAGTCCGTGCCAGCGGCCAGCGCCTCCACGGCATCCAAGCCTGGATCGCCCTCCCGACGAGCCAGGAAGAGTGCGACCCCTCGTTTTTTCACGTCCCGAACGCCGACCTCCCGCGTCGAAACGTCGAAGGCATCGCCCTCACCGTGATCGCCGGCGACGCCTTCGGCCTCGAGTCGCCGGTCCCGGTCGCCTCCCGCACGCTGTATGTGCACGGCGCCGCTCCGGAACGCTCCTCGCTCCTCATCCCGGAAGGGCACGTCGAGCGCGCCATCTACGTCGCCGAAGGGACCGTCGAAGTCGCCGGAATCGACTTCGAGCCCGGCTCCCTCATCGGGCTCAAAAAGGACGAGTGCGTAGCCGTCCATGCAAAAACCGCCTGCAATTTCCTGCTCCTGGGCGGAGATCCCCTCGGGGAGCGGTTCCTCGAATGGAACTTTGTCCCTTCCTCAGAAGCACGCATTGAAGAGGCGAAGCGCGCTTGGAAACATGGCGAATTTCCCAAAGTCCCCGGCGACGAAATCGCCTTTATTCCCCTCCCGGAATGACCCAATGACCACCATCGCACCGACGACCGGCCGCCCCGCTCTCCACTCGCCGGCCCTCGACCGCCTCCTCGCCCAACTCTCCTTTGAGCTCCGGAGCGCCGATCCCGTCGACGACCCCTTCCATCCGGCCCCCCGCGAAGCGCTCCGGAAGGTTTGGCTCAAGACGGCGGCCCCGCTACCGGACGACCCTGCACTCCACCGTTACCTCCTCGCCTACGCGACCGATCACGCCTTCCTTACGACAGCACTCATTCCCCATGGTCGCACATGGCTCACTCCGGGGATGCAGATGGCCAGTATCGACCATGCCATCTGGTACCACCGCCCTTTCCGCATCGATCAATGGCTTCTTCACGCGATGGAGAGCCCAAATGCCCACGGAGGCCGCGGCCTCGTCCGCGGGCAGATCTTCGACGAAGCGGGGAACCTCGTCGCCTCGACCGCCCAAGAGGGGCTCCTCCGCCCGAAAGTGAAGCACCCCTGACGGGACGCGACCACCGCGGGCCACCCCAAATAAATCCTGCGTTCGGCTGGGTTTAGACGTCCCAGCGAAGATCGAGGGCCCGCTCCACGAACTTCACGAGGCGCTCGGGGGCGGCAATCCGACGGTGCTCCAGCGCCGCCGGGAACAGCCGGGCAACGCCCGTCCCGTCGCCGTCAGGGATCTTCCGCGTTGCCAGGCGAAGCGCAAGCGGCTCATGGCGTGCGCCGATGGCGGCAAGCTCGTCCAAGAGCGCCTCCGCGTAGGCGTCCGGTCGCGGCTCGTCGTCGTCGGCGTTGCGGACCTCCTCGGTCAGCGCCTCCAAACGCGCAAGGAGCTGCCGACGCACCGCCCCCGGAAGCGCGATCGGCCCCGGGGGGTCGGTCGCCACCCCTCCCCAAACCGCCCCCGCGTCCTCCGCAAGGCGGTCGGCGAGCCAGTCAGCCCGGCGCGTCTTCGGCATAAGCGCAAGCCAAGCCTTTACTCTTCCAGCAAATTCCGGCTCGGCCACGTGGGCACGCAGCACCGAAGAGCGCCCGCCATCGGCGACGCGCGCAATCGTCGCCACAATGGTCGAGGCGACGTCGGGGTGCCCTGCCGCGCCGACGACGACCCGCCGAAGCTCGGTGATCATCGTCTCGCGGAGCGACCGCGGCAAAATCCAGGAGGAGGACACGGCTAGAGCCGGTGGCTTACCCCGCGGAGATCCTGCACGCAATTGCCGTCGCCGTGGCACACAAAAAGTATCTTAAACTTTTTAATAGAGCACACCACACTCTTTTAGGTTCACATAGAGTACTTGACACTCTTTTACCTCCGGGAATAAAGAGCCTGTGAAACTCTTTCTTCGACCACCCATGGCAGCCAACTCACTAAATAAACATCACCTTCGGCGCGATCGACTCATCGGTACGCTCCTCGGGACTGCCGTTGGGGATGCGCTCGGCCTCCCCTTTGAGGGGGAGCGCACCGCGAGCGCCGCGCAAAACCGCGCCGTCGATCGCTTTCACCTTCTTGGCCGGTGGGGCTTCGTGTCCGACGACACCGAGCAGACAGCCCTCGTTGCCGAGGCGCTCCTTGCCGGCGCCACACCGGCGGAGGCGGCCCGCGCCTTCCAGGGGAGGCTGGCTGGCTGGCTGGTTCCTTCGCCTGCCTTGGGGCATCGGCTTCGGAACGCTCCGCGCCTGCCTAAAGACCCCACGGAGCCCCACCTTCGCTGCCGCCGTCGAGGCGGCAGAAGGGGAAAACCCGCCGACGGAACGCAGCGGTTTTGTGAATGAATCTGTACCTTTCGCCGTTCACTGCCTGCTGCATCGAGACCTAGCCGCGGCCGCCTTCGGCGGAGGGGACAGCGACACGAACGCCGCCATCGTCGGGGCCTGGCTTGGCGCGTCCCTTGGGGCGCGGAGTTCTTGGCAAACGCGTTCGCCGGGGCGTTCCCCGTCGATGCCCTCTTCGATGGAGTCGCCTTTGCGAGTCCGAGCCACCTCCGCGCCCTCGGCGAAGCGCTCGCGGTAACCCCTCGGAAGAAAAGCACCTTTCGATGGTCGGCCCTCGCTGCGCTCGCGCGAAACCTTTCCCTCTATCCGGTCGTCCTCGCCCACGGCATCGCCGTCTTGGTCGGCAACCTCCGTCACCCGCCGCAGAAGCCGCCCTCCTCGTAGACGACGAGCCGTCGCCCGTCGCCGAGGTTTAAGCCTGGAATATCGCGCCATTGGAGGAGGAAGTGCCCGTAGTCGGGGCGGTCGGCGCCGATCGGGCCGTGGCCCCCAACGTAGCCAGGCGTCCACGCGTGGAGGAGCTTCCGAAGCCGCTGGAGCTGCTTTCGGCTCGTCGTCGGGCCCGTCTTTGACAGGAGTCCGCGCAACGCCGCGTCGTCGTCGCCGCCGAGGGTCGCGACCGCCGGGACGAGCACTGGGTGGAGCACGAACGGGATCCCGTCGGCATCGGCCGCCGGCTCCTCGAGGCTCGGGACGACGCGCGTCTCCTTCTCGCCGAGTTCAAGACCCGAATATTCCTCAAGATTGTGCACATACACCGACACAGCATGCGCCGCGCCGGGGACCTGCGCGAGGTCGAGGGTGAGCACATGGACCATCGGTCTCCGCGCGAAACGCGGCGCCTGCTCCGGAAAACAACCGCGGCCAAGCACACGGTTCGCGCCGGCGTCTTCCACCGCTTGCCCGCCGGCGGCGAGTTCGGCGAGGTACAGAGTCTGCGCCCCCGCGCGCGATCCGAGCGCCGCAACGAGGGCTGCGGCGTCTTCACGAATCTGCGTAAGCGCTCGTTGTTCCGACGCTTTCATCGCCAACGTCTAGGCGCTCAGAGGCCGCCCGCGATCGCCGCCTTCCAATCGCCGGGGAGGTCGAGGAAGCCGTCGTTGTAGAGCTGGTCGTAGACGGCGTCAGCGATCACCTCGCATACGTCCGAGTAGATGCGCGGCTCGGCGACGAAGCGAATCGTCTCGGCGCGGAATTTCCCTTCTTTTGCGCGGACTTTCGCGAGCATCGCATCGGCGGTAAACGGCACAAGCCGCTGGAGGAACCGGCGCTCAAAGGCCTGGCGAAACTTCGCGAAGTGCTTCTCGGGGACTTTGTACGCATGGACGCCGGTCGCATCGGCGAGGCGCGCCTCCTTCACGACTTCCCAGGCGAGCTCGCCGACCTGAGGCGGCAATTCGTTCTGCAAGAAATCGCGCAAGATCTCATTGAGCATCGTGACGAGATCGTTGAGTTCCGGCGTTGTCCGCGACAGGTAGTCGTTTTTGAGTTCCTTGAGGGCGTCGGCAAGAAGCGTCTGCGCTTTTGCGAGCGTCTCCTTCTTGTCGTACTGGAACCCTTTGAGCTGCACCTGGAGGATCGCCTCATGGGCGGTGAGCGCCCGGTAGAGGGCCTGCTCGCCGAAGCGCATGACCTTCGCTTCGTCGCTATTTCCGTGAATTTTCTCGTGAAGCTCGCTCTTGAAGAAGACACGGGCAAACCGCTTCGACACCTCGGCGAGCTTCCTCTGGAAGACGACGGCGAGGCGATCCTTTCGGAACAGCCGACCGAACATCTCCTTGAGATTCCCGATCAACTCAATCTCCACTTGCCCGCGATCGACGTTCGCCTCTTCCGAGCGACGCTGCTCGACGGCCGCGCGCTGCATTGCCTGGAGCTCGGCAACGACGGCGGCAGTGATCGCATCGAGCTCGGCGTTCGTCTGCAGCTCTTCTTTGTAGTGAACAATTCGCGCTTCGAGCTGCTCGTCGCGGAGCGCCATCGCGAGCGACGCGAGCGACATCTTCGCCTGCGTGGAGAGGCGCCCGTCTTCACTGGGGACCGGGGGCGGCGGCGGCTGGCGCGTAGATTCCGTCATAAGGGCATCCACTTTCGGCCGATCCGCCCCCGGGTGCAACTCTATCCGTCCGTGGGCGCGCCGCCGCGCGGCGATCACCAGGTCATCGTCGCCCCGCCCCAGGTAAAGCCCGACCCAAAGGCGGCAAATGCGAGCTTCATTCCCGGCTTCAGCCGCCCCGAGCGATTCGCTTCGTCGAGGAGCAACGGAAGCGTCGCCGCCGACGTGTTCCCGAAACGCTGAATATTGCTAATGACCTTCTCGTTCGGGATCGCGAACACCTCCTGCACATACTGGTTGATGCGCAGGTTTGCCTGGTGGAAAAAGAAGAGGTCGACCTCCGTAGACTCCCATTTTTGGGCGGCGAGGACGTCGTTCATCACCTGCTTCATCCGCTCCACCGCGTGTTTGAAGACGAGCGGCCCCTGCATTTGAGGCCAGAGCTGTTCCGGCTCGATACGACCATTCCCATCGGCGTCGACGTCGATGAACGGGCGCTTCTTGATGTCCCACACCTTCTGAGAAAGCACGTCGGCGTAGCGGCCATCGGCGCCGAGGGAGATCTCGCCAATCCCTCGATTTTCCTCCGTTCTGCTTACGATCACCGCCCCGGCACCGTCCCCAAACAGCGTGGCAACGCCGCGACCGCGCGTCGAAAGATCGAGCATCGGAGAATGGGTCTCCGCGCCAACGACCAGGACATGCTTCGCCGCCCCCGAGCGAACAAACGCGTGAGCGGTCGCCAGCGAGTACAGGAAGCCCGAGCATTGATTGCGGACATCCATCGCCGGCACAAACTTGGCGTTTGGCCCGTCGCACAGACCGAGCTTCTCCTGGAGGTAGACGCCACAACCGGGGAACGCATGGTCGGGCGACAGCGTAGCAAAGAGAATTAAATCGAGGTCTTGGGGCGCAAGATTTGCGTTCTCAAGGGCACGTTTCGCCGCTTCAAGGCCGAGGTCGCTCGTCGCGACGCCTGCTGCCGAGAAGCGACGCGCCTCAATGCCCGTCCGCTGGAGGATCCACTCGTGGGAGGTGTCGATCCCGAAGCGGGTTCGAAGGTCGTCGTTCGTCACGACGTCGGGGGGCGTGTAAGAGCCGGTGCCTGAAATGAAAGCGTTTCGCAAAGTTCCGCATTTCCGCTGACGCGAGAAGCCCGCAAGCGCGGACCGGCGACGAAAGATCGCCCCGTCAATCGGCGCCGTTGAATGTCATCTTTCTGTCAGAAGCAAGCAAAACGCTTGAAGAGGTCCATTCAGGCCGTCGTGAGCGAAGCGGAGGACTTTCGCCTTCCCGGCAAAAGAACCATTGACGGCCCCGCGGAACCGAGTACAAGGCGTCTCACACCGCGCGGTGGAGCAGCCAGGTAGCTCGTCGGGCTCATAACCCGAAGGTCGCAGGTTCAAATCCCGCCCGCGCAACAGAAAATCAAAGACCCTGCTCACCTTATGGTGAGTGGGGTTTTCGGTTTTCGGGCACTAGGTAGCTGCTCGGAATCTCCTTTTCGGAGTGCGACACGTCCTCGCGAAACG
>DYPH01000140.1 GCA_020720045.1 Sorangium cellulosum
GGACGGGCCCCTGTGGAAGTGGGCCCGCCGTCTCTCGCGACGCCGCTCCCAGCAATTTCGCTGGCGGTCGCGAACGGACGGGCCCCCGGTTTCGCGGGTGCCGGCGGAAATTGGAGGCGCCGCCGCGCATCGGGCTGCTGAAAGGCGCTCCCGTGGGCGGCGTGGTAGCGGGTGCGTGGGGCGCTCGCGATGGCGGTGAGGAAGCGCCGGTAGCCGCAAATGTCATTGACGGCGCCACTGTCCCAGACGTCGCCAACCGCGTAATTCGCAAAGAGATCGGGCAAGAGCTCGACGTGATCCCGGTGGGGATGGCTCAATACCAAGTGATCGATGGTGCGTCGTTGGGGGGCGACCGCGCGCAGGTAGGCGAGGAAGCGATTGCTGTTTCCGAGGGCGAGATCGTCGTTGGACCCGCCGTCGTAGACCATTGCAAAATCAGGCCCTTGGACAAGTACGGCGAGACCGGTGCCGACGTCGACGACGTCGATTTCAAAGCGCCGCGCCGGTGCCGCCACCGGCGACTCTTTCGGTGTTTCTTGGGCCGGTCTTCCGGGATCTATCGCCGGTTTCGTCGGGGCGACCGGCACCGGGGTCTGCTGACAGGCGACGAGAAACAGTGCGGCGAACGGCGCCGCGAACGTTCGCCGACTCATCGCTCGCGCCGCCCGGGGAGCGGCTCGCCGACTTCCAGCACGACCGGCTCGCCGGCGGCGACCGCTTCCAAGAGGCGCTCATGCTCGCGGGCGGTGCGTGCCGGCGGCGCCTCGCTGGGCCAACCGATGACAAAGATGGGTCTTTCCGCCCCCGGTTGCACGAGGAGGAGCTGCCACCCGAGGCCGAGCGCTTCGTTCACCTCCGCTTCGGCCTCCCACCGTTCGTCGTGGAGGCGCCCGATGGTGCGCACCTCACGAATGGCGGCGAGTCGGTCGGCTTTTTCCATGGCGACGCAAGCTACCAGGCATACTTGCGCAATGAAGCAGATCCTCGTTGCGGCGCTCCCGGTCGCACTTTCCGTGGCCCTTCTCGTCGCCTGCGGCGGCTCAACCACCAGCCTCGAGGTCGACGGCGGCAGCGGAAGCCCCGACGCGACCAGCGACGGTTCCACGACCGCCGACGGTTCCACGAGCGACGGCGGCTGCGTGACACCGGGACTCGGTGCATCATGCACACAAAACGCGCGCGTCTGCGGCGACGTCGACGCCTGCTGCCGCGGCTACGCCTGGGACTGCAGCGGCGGCACCTGGCAGCAGCTGAAGCTCGGCTGCCCCTGCCGCGCCCAGCCGTGCGGGACGGCATTTTGCAATCCGGGGACCGACTACTGCGTCGCCCGCGAGTCGGGCGTTGCTGGCGGCTCGACGAGCTACTCCTGCGTGCCGCTCCCGGAGAAATGCGCGAACGATTGGACCTGTGGTTGCGTGGAGACGGCGCTGCCGAGCGGCTGCATGGCCCCCCCGAGCGGGGCGTGCAAAGAGGCGATCCCCCACCAGCCGCAGGTGACCTGCATGGGGCAGTAAATATTCCGCTTTCGGCGAAATCAGCTACGGCCGACGGCGGTTCCGGGCGGGCGCGCAGCTATTTTTGCCCCTTCGTCGAAATTCGGTGATCCCTTTCGACGCCGGGCATCCCAAAGCGGACATGGACCGAACGGCCCCCCGCTTCAGCGCCCCCTTCCTCGACGAACGCTACGTCATCGAGGCCCACCTCGGTTCCGGGGGGACTGGGGCCGTCTATCGGGCTTTCGACCACAAACAGTTGCGAGAGGTGGCGATCAAGGTCCTCCATCCGCGCTTCGCACAAAGGGGGGACTTGCTCGCCCGCTTGCGCCGGGAAGCGCGCGCCCTTGAGCACCTTACGCACCCGAACACGGTGCGCGTATTCGGCTCCGGCACCCTCGACGACGGGCGCTTCGCGATCGTGCTTGAGTATCTTCGCGGCCAAAATATGCATTGGATTCGAGCGGCAACGCCGGACCGTCGCCTCCCGGTGGGGCGCGTGCTCCCGATGGTCGCCCAGGCCTGTTTCGCGCTCCACGAGGCGCACACGCTCGGTATCGTCCACCGAGACATCAAACCGGAAAACCTCTTTGTCGAGAACCGCGACCGCCCCTCAGAAACACGTTTGTCGGCGCCCAGCGACGGTGCCACGCGTGCGAGCGACTTCGTCCGTGTGATCGATTTTGGCTGCGCGCGGGTGTCGTCCCGGGAGATCGGCCTCGCGTCCGAGTTTCACACGCACGCAGGGGCCGTCCTAGGGACGCTCGCCTTCGTAAGCCCTGAACAAGACTCAGGAAAACCGGTCACCGCCGCTTCGGACATCTACAGCCTTGGCGTCGTCGCCTACGAGATGCTCAGCGGTCTCCTCCCCTTCTCCGCGCGCTCGCCGCTCGCCTTTCCGGAACTGCACGCGACCCAGGCGCCGATCCCGCTGGATGCGCGCGTTCCGGGGCTCTCGTTTCCGAAGGCGGTCGTCGCGACCGTCCACCGGGCCCTCGCCAAGCGCCCCGAGGATCGCTTCGCGACCGCCGAAGACTTTGGTGACGCGCTCCTCGCCGCCCTCCCCCACCCGACGGAAGCGCCAGAGACCGGCCTATTTGCTCGGCTTTCCAAGCTGTTTGGCTAGCGCTCGGGGGCGCTCGCGATCGCCGTCAGGTTGAGGCCGGCCGGGTAGGCGTAGCTCGTCGCCTCGCCGTAGCCGAGGAGCGAAACGCCGATCGGCCGGTCGGCGCTCAGTGTGTGGGCCTCGGTCGCCGCCGAGAGGCGCAGCCGGCGGACGTCGTAGAGCGCACCAATCGGCTTTGAGAGCGCGTCGCGGTCGGTGACGATGGCGCCATCGAGATAGACGGTCGCCCCCCGGGGAAAGACGACGTCGGCGTAATTGACGGGGAAGTCGCGGAGGGCGAGGAAGGTGTAACTCTTCCGAAACTGCTCCACGGGGACCGGCGCCGTTTGGGAAGGATCCCCGAGGGCGGAAGAGACGTCGTTGGCCGTCGACCCCAGAAGGAACGTGGCGACGGAAAATTCGTGGGTTCCGCGGATTTCGAAGCCGGGACCTCCCCGGCAGCTTCGTACCTCGCCCGCATTGAGGCTCTCCGGGCAGCCGGCGGGGCGCGCCGGATCGTAGGTGAGTGCGGTGCCGTCTCGATTGCCGACGAATTGAAGAAGATCGCCGTCCTTGTTGGCGGTGCCGGCCGGCCCCGTCGAAGGACTGACGACGTAGGACTGGCCGAGCGACTCCGCCGGCGGAAGCGCCTCTTCCAGGTGGTCGCAATAGCCGGCGGCGACGCCGACGGGGACGTTGCTGCAGGGGATTCCGGAGAGGACCTGGATCGGGTGATTCGCCGTCACAAGCCCGCCGGAAAACCGCTCGCCGAGGGTCCGGTTCGCGGAGAGCTGGAGGACGTCCCCCGCGTTCAGCGTCGCTCGGGTGAGAAAGCGATTTGGGCCAGAACCGCTGAGACTTTCGGTCGTTGCTCCCGCCACCGGCAGCGGCGCGCTCGGCGTCGCCACGGCGACCTCGGTCCCATCGGTGGTGGCGACCAACGAAACAAACGGCGCGAGGAGCGGGTTCCCAAGCTCTTCCCAGATCGGCGGCGTATTGAGGCGGACGGTGCCGGTCAGCGCCGTCGCTGGGAGCAGGAGACTTGCATCATTCGTGAAGGACAAGCAGCCGATCTGAAAGGGCTTATTCGGATCTCTCTGGCAGGACTTGAGGCCCGGGCAGGTCGACCAGTCTTTCCCGGCAGGTCCCCCCTTTGAGCTGTATTCAATTGGATTGAATTGGTAAACAACGACCGGCGCAGAGGCCTGAAGGCGATAGGCGCCATTGCGCGCGAGGACCGATTCTGCCCGTGGCGTGTACTCGGCGCAGGCGACTTTCTCGGGCGGTTCATCCCAGATCTTGAGAGGACGAACCCAGGGGAGAAAGATCTTTTCGGTGCCGCCGGCGGGGACGGTGACCTTCCGCGGCGCGATTTCCCCACCGGGACTTCCGGCGCCGCCGGTAACGGTAACCTCGACGGCGACCGGCTGGTGATTGGCGACGACGACCGCGTAATCAAAGATGCTTGCGACGACATTTGCGGTGACCGTCGGGAAGTAGTCGCAGCCGACGTAGCTCTTGCTCGCCGCCGCCGCTTCGCAGGTCGGCGGGTCGGCTTCGTAGATCCCGGTCGGTGGGAGCGGCACCTCCGAGGACGAGGACGGCACCGGCGGGTCGTCGCCGCCGTAGAGATACCGCGGCTCGGCCTTCCCGCAGGCGCCAAGCGCGCCACCTGCGAGGCCGAGGAAGGCGACCGCTGGGAGCAGGCGCGCGGTGCGAGCGCCGTATTTTTTAGGTAAAAGAATCATTTAGGCGGTCGCGAAGGTCAGCCAGCGGACGATCGGCGCGACGGCGCGGCCGACGGCGGTGAGGCGACCGGTGAGGGTGGCGTCTGCGGCGCCAACGAGGGCGGCCGGCGGCGCGAGGACGAACCCCTTGAGCTTGAGCCAATCGCCGCGCGGGTGGTCGGCCGGGTAGTCTTTCGGCACTTTCTTCAAGCGATCCATGGCGCCGATCGTCCACCCGGCGGCGAGGAGCGGGCGGACGAGCGCTTCGAGCTCTTCGCCACGGGCATCGGCGACCGCCGCCCGAAACCGGGTGAGCCCCGCCGGTTCGAGGCCGTAAATGCCGGCCGCGACGAAGTTACGCCCAAGCTCGCCGTCGCCATCTTCGCCGTCCCCGCTCGCCCCACCGCCAGCAGCTCCGTATTGAATGTAGAGGGCCGCCGGTCGCGACGGCGAAGGGGCGCCGCCACGGGCCACCGGCAGGAAGCCGCCGATGTTCGTCTTGTAGGGGTCCTTGTTCTTCGAGAACCGAACGTCGCGGTTCAAACGGAAGATCTTCGGCTCCGCGAGGTCGAGATCCGGGTAGTCGTCATCGAGGGCGACCCGCAAATCTTCGAGGAGCGCCGCCATCGGCTTCTGCCACTCGCTCTCGAAATGGGCTTTGTTGGCATGAAACCATTCGCGACTGTTGTTCGCGGCGAGTTCGTCAAAAAACGCGGTCGTCTTGGGGAAGCCGGGGAAGGTCATTGGAGGGCCTCGAGGGCGTGGCGGAGGGCGGCAAAATCGGGGGCGGGGCTCGTAAACGCAAGCCGGAGGGCCCGCGGAGGGAGGGCCGGAGACCGGAGGAGGACGTCGACGCCCCGGGAGTCGACGGCGAGGAGCTGCACATGGGCGAGGCTCTCGACGGACGGGGCTACGCCATCGACGGCGAGGAGCTTCGTCCGCAGGGCGCCGAGGATTTCGGCGCGGTGGTGGCCGGCGGCGGCGAGCGCCTCCCGGCGGTGGCGGGCGATCGGGTCGATGGCGGCGGCCCGGTAGCTCGCAAGGTCGACCCACGCGGCGCGTCCAAAGCCGCCAATCCATCGAATTCCTTGCGTAAAATCGGGAACGAGCCGGAAGGGGCGGAAGTCGGCAAAGGTCGCGACGGCGGCGGAGCCGGGGTGCTGGGCGACGTAGAACTCCGTGCAGGCCGCACGTTCTTCGTCGGTCACCGGCGTGCAGCGCCCGCTCAACGTGACGCGCGCGAGGGCGCTCGCCTCCCCCCCTTCCTCGAGGGTGTCGACGAAGAGGGCCGAGGCGCGCGGGTCGTCGAGGAGCGCCTTTGTGTGTTCGGCGAGGCCGGAAAAGAGAAACAGGATATCGCCGGAGGCTTCAAAGGCGGGAACGACGTGACTGACAAACGGCGATCCCCCGGCGGCGACCGTCCCCAAGGCGGCGAGCGGCGCGCCGGCGACGAGGCTCTTCGCCTTTTCGGCATTCGTGAGGACGCTCCCATCGACGATGGCGTGTTTGGGGGCCTCCCCGGGACGACGGTGTTCGCTCATGCCGGCGCACGCTAGAAGATCGCATGCTCTTCGACGACCCTCGCTTTACGCGAACGCTGTTTTTCCCGAGCCGCGACCGGTCGGTCCCAGGCTCTGCCTCCGGCACCGGCACGGCGCGCGACGAAACGGTCCCCGCCGCCGACGGGACACCGCTCCGCGTACGCGTGCATGATACACCCAACGGCGATCCCAATGCAGGCTACACGCTTCTCTGCTTCCCGGGGAACGGCGAGCACGCCGGCGACTACGATCCGTTCGCACCGAGGTATTTGTCGACGATCGTCACGCGCGTCGTCGCCGAGTACCGCGGCTACGGGAAGAGCGGCGGCGTCCCGAGCTTCTCGGCGCTCCTCGCCGACGCCCGCACCCTGACGCCGGGTTCGGCGACCTCGGCGCCTTCGTCGTTCGCCGCGGGTTTTCGCCCCACGTCCTCGCCCCCCTCGACGACGACGAGCGCCGCGCCATCGACCCCTGCGCCAAAGTCGCCGCCTTTGAAGGGCCCGTCTTCAGCATCCACGGCGACGCCGATGAGGTCATTGATTTCCGCGACGGGCGCCTCCTGAATCAGGCCTCCAGGCACCCGAAGAGCCAGTTTTCCCTGATTCACGGGCGCGGCCACAACGACCTCTTCTACGACCGAGACTACTTCCCGGCGATTGAGGGGTTTGTGCGGGGGGTGGTTGGGTAGCCTTCCAACTGTCAAGGATTCCTTGACAGTTGCCGCCAGGTGCAACCTGCGGTCTTCAAACTGATCTTTCTGGCCTGAGACGTTCTTCTTCTCAGGCTCCGACAGACGGTGTTGTCCGCGAGGCGGAGCTGGAATCGGCTCCGCCCGCCTACTTCTTCCGCCGCTTCACCGGCGCATCGACGAACTTCGCTTCCTTCGGATCGTAGACGACGTTCACAATCGTCCCATCTTTGATGCGCTGCACCGCTTCGTCGATGATGAAGAACGGCACTAAGAACCACTCTTGGGGCTGAACCGGGGTGCCGGTTTGGTCCGGAATAGTGATGTCGAGCCGCGCAGCGCCAAAGAGGCGATGAAAGAGCTTTTCGAGCTTGGAGCGGTTGATCCCCGCCAGCTTGTAGGTGGCGACGACGTCAACCTTCGCGCGCAGGAAGGTGATCTCTGACGCGGCTCCCGCGATTCGGCTCTCGACGCTCCCACCGGTGACGCCGATCTTGTGAACTAGCTCGCGATGCTGCGCGACAAAGGGGTGGTCCGACTGGGACCGCAGCACGTAAATGGTGCCGCTTTCGATGTCGTCCGTAGCCATTTCCCCGCCAAACGAGAGCTGGCCGCTGGCGGTCGGCAGGAGTCGGCGGGCGGCGGGGTCGTTGTAAAAGGCGCGTTGGAGGGAGCGCACGAGGAGGTTGCTCTCGGTCCCGTTGCCGAAGATCAGGCGCAAGCGGCTGTCTGGTTCGCCGCCGGTGGTCTTGATCGGTTCGCCCACCTCGGCGACGTAGAGCGTGATCCCCCCGAGGACGAAGAAGTCCCCCGCTTCGACGCCACGTCGGCCGGCCTCGATCGGCGCCGACTGACGAAGACCGGCCTTCACCTCCGCTTCGGCGCGTTCAAAGAGCGGTTTGAAGGTTTCGAAGTCTTCGCAGCGCTTTCGATCGGCGATCTCTTCGGCAGCGCGCTTTTCGGCGCTCGTTCGCACGTAGCGTAGAACGCGTACATCGTCGGCTCCACTGACGAGTTCAGACTCAAGCTGGTCGAGGCCGTACTCGGTCGCCGGTTCGGCCAGTTCCGAGGAGAGCAAGCGCTGATGATCAAACGGCGCCAGGAGCGCGCAGAGGTCTTCTTGAGCGCGGATGCGCTCCAGGCGCACTGCGTAAAGCCGCTCGAAGATATCGCCGTCGTCGCCGTGCTGGGGGAGGCGCTTGTGGGTTTCGTAGAAGCGCTGGATATCTTCAAACCCGGCAATTACGCGTTCGTCGCGAGGGGCGCGCCCGGTCTCTTTTTCGGGGGCTGCGAACTCGGACAGCTCGTCGGCCAATTCATCGAGGTCGATGTCACTCATAGCGCCCCTCCTTCTTGAAGCGCATGAAGGCGGCGGCCCCCTCGGCCATTCGCCGTTCCCAGGCGTCGCGCGCGTCGAGCGCGGGGAGGCGCCCTCGGTCCTTTTTGAACTGAACGGCACGCCCCGCGAGGTCTCTCGCTTCGTCGGGGGACAGGTTCGTGTGCTTCGCCGAAATGGCGGCCGCCACGTGTTTTAGGCTCTCCTCGTTCATCGCCTTCGCGAGGATGGCGTAGGCTTCTCCGAAGGGGTTAATGCGGTCGATCAGGTCAATGTCTAGTTCGGTCACGTTCATCGCGTACCGGCGCACGCCATCGATGAACGCGGTGTTGGCTGTCGGCTCGTCGCTTCCTCCGCTGCCGAGGGCGACTTGCTTCGCCTTCTGCGTCAGGTTGAGCGCGGCGATCGCATGCTGCCGGATTGCCTCCTGGTCGTCGGAATCGAGCTCTGGGTACCGGTCCTTTACGATCTTCCCCATGCGAACCTGCGTAAGTTCCTCGGGGACCAACTCCTCGTCGAAGAGCCCGCGTTCCACGTTTGATTTGTCCTGAACGAACGTCGCAATGACCTCGTTCAGGTCTTCTGCGCAAATCCGGGCTGCTTCAGCACTCTTCGGAGCGACAAGGCCCTTAATTTCGATCTGAATCTGGCCGGTCGCTTCGTTGAAGCCGACATTCGGGCGGTCGGGGTCGTAGCCACCTTCGCCATAGTCGTAGCCGGGCGTCGGGCCGCTCTCGGCGTTCTTCGGTCGGAACTCGAAGCGCGGCGCGAGCACCTGCTCCATGAGGAGGCTCGCCGCGATCGCCTTCAGCGTGTCGTTTACCGCCTCGGTCACCGCCTCCTCGGAGGCGTCCGGCTCCGCGATCAAGTTGGTGAAGCGCGCCCGGAGTTTGCCCGGCGCGTCACGCGTCGCGCGGCCAATGATCTGAACGATTTCCGTCAAGCTCGCGCGATAACCGACGGTCAACGCGTGCTCGCACCAAATCCAGTCAAAGCCCTCTTTTGCCATCCCGAGGGCGATGATGATGTCGACGTGGTCCCGATTGTTCTTCTGGGAACCGTCCTTCAGCGCCGCCGAAACGCGGTCCCGCTTCCCTGCTTCGTCGTCGACGAGGTCTGCGATGCGAAGGATGCGGCCGTCGGGGTGCTTCACCAGTTGGAACCCGGTCTTCGGGTCGACCCCCTGCCACTCCCCGAGCGCCCCCATGATGTGCTCCACCTCCTTGAGCTTCTCTTTCGTGCTCTCGCGCGAATTGACGTTCGGGATATGGATGATGGTCTTTTCGGCGGGATTGAGGACGTTCAGGATGTCGTCGACGTAAGAGCCGCTGTAGAAGAAGTAGCCAATTTCAAGGTTCTTCAGGTGCTCGTAGCCGTTGAGCTGTTCGTAGTAGGTGTACGTAACGGTATCGAAGTTCGCTTCGTCAGAAGGCGCAAGAACCGCCTCCGCATCCCCCCGAAAGTAGGACCCGGTCATTGCGACGATGTGCGTCTTCCCACGTGCGATCAATTGGCTAAGGTGGGCCCCGAGCTTGTTGTCGGCGTTCGACGAGACGTGGTGGAACTCGTCGATGGCGATAAGCCGGTCGTCGAAGCTCTCAATTCCAAACGCGTCGACGGCGAAACGGAACGTCGCATGCGTACAGACAAGTACCTGGTCGCTGCTCTCCAAGAACGCGCCAAGTGACTTCACTTTGCCGCCGTTGTCCGCCCCCGCGGCGTTGCAAAGGTTCCACTTCGGCTCCACGTGCCAGTCGGCGACGAAGCCGTACTTCGAGAGCGGCTCGTCGTTAAAGCTGGAGCCGATCGATTTTTCGGGGACGACGATGATCGCCTGCTTCACCCCCTGGTTTGCAAGCTTGTCGAGCGCAACGAACATGAGTGCGCGGCTCTTGCCCGATGCCGGCGGCGACTTGATCAACAGGTACTGTTCCCCGCGCCGCTCAAAGACGCGCTCCTGCATCGGCCGCATCCCGAGGGCATTCGCCTTTGTAGAAGCGCCGTTACGGGCGTAGCCGACAGACACGGAGGGGACAGGATTCGTCTTTGAAGCACTCATGAGGTCGCTCTCGCTTTCCGAGCTTTCCCAGCGGTCGGTGCCGGGGTGGCAGTCATCTTCGTGTACAAGTCAAACAGCTTTTCGAGGCGCTCGGTGTCGTTCTTGAAACGACGGCCGATGTAAATGCGCTCCAGTACTTCGTCGTTTCGATCGTGTGCCGCGCGCAGGTCGGCTGGCATCGTATCGGGATCGTAGAGATCGGCGATCGTGGCCGGGAAGTGAGCTTCACGGGCGAGCAAGATGTCCTCCGCACAGCGCGTAAGGTCTGTCTTGTTCTTCTCGGTGAGTTCGGGAACCGGGAAGGTGTTCCACCCGAGGGTGCTTCCGTAGGAAAAGTCGGTCCGAAGACGAACACAAACCGCCCCAATCCAAGCTCGATGAAGCCGCGAGACCAGCAAAGAGACGGACCAGAGAGGACCGTCGTAGATCGCATAGTTCTTGTCGCCAATGACGTCGCCGGACCCGAGAAGACCGGCGGGCAAGAATTCGCGATTCTCCGAGCTTACTCGAGGAACGACAATTGAGTGCCCCGAAGCGACCTTCATCTCCCTCATTTGGTGTGGGCGCTCTGCTAGAGCAGCAGTGCCCTTGTCTGATGATGACAGTCGCATAGAACGCACCCCTGCGATTCGCTCCGCAATCGAAGGGATTGAGAGGGCTTCCTTCAGATCCGCGTCTTTAATCCAGAGACAGTATCGGCTCGTTCCTCGAATATATTCGGCTGAACCGTAGAATCGCCGAACAAGCTTTTGGCGCTGCTGGCTCGTCAACTCCAAACCATCTAAGTCGGCGAACGTCAGTAGCAGGTTTCCGCCGTCATACGGAACATTGCCTAAGGTCATTGCTGGGAGTGACGCTAGTGGGCGCGGGATTTTTCTGACCTCGACGTTCTTGCCCGAGATGAGATACGCGTTAATGTTTTCGCATTCCAACACCGACATCGAGCCCAGCCCATCGTCGTTGTACAACTTGCGGAGAGCGGGCGGGGCCGAACTCAGACCGATGATGGAGACCGTCACCCCGGCGTTATTACTTGCAAGATTCGACCACCGAAAGCTCGGATATGCGAAAGTAATCGACATCTCGCTGCCCAGGATCATAGTCCACAGGATTGCGACTTGTTGTCCTTGGCAGATGCTATTGGTAGAAACAAACGCCGTTCGGGCGCGTGTGATTCGCGTGCAGTCTGTAGCCTTGATGAACCAACCAGCGACATAGTCTAGTGATCGCCACTGGCTGCATCGATGTGAGAACAATTCGCGCAAATCGGCTTTCTGCGACTCGCTCTGCTTCTTGTCCCCAACATATGGCGGATTGCCACAAATATAGGTCTCGCCGTCACCTTGGGGCCCCTCCTGAACTGCCGACTCGATCGCAGCGGTTCCTGCCGCGCCGTTCCCGTCAAAATGAGCCGTCGGTACGCAGAAAGGCAGCCAATCGATTCGAAGGGCGTTTCCGCAGGTGATCCAGTTCTCGTCTTTGAGCGGAAGGAAGTCTTCCATGGCGAGTAGCTCGCCACGATAGACGACGTTGCACTGGTATTCGGCAATAATGAGCGCGAGCCGTGCCACTTCCGCTGGGAAATCGCGGATTTCGATCCCTCGAAAGTTCGTGAGGCGGATCTCCGAGTAGCGCTTGCTCTCGCCGAGGCGCGTGTTGATCTCGGCTTCAAGCTCTCGCAACTGTTTGTAGGCAATCACGAGGAAGTTCCCGGAACCGCAAGCGGGGTCGAAGACGCGAATCTTCGAGATGCGCTTTCGAAGGTTTCCGAGGATGCGCCGATTGTCCCCCGCGGCCGCGAGCTTCTCCCGCAGTTCATCGAGGAAGAGCGGGTTCAGCACTTTGAGGATGTTCGGCACGCTCGTGTAGTGCATCCCGAGTTCGCCGCGCTCCTCGTCGTCGGCGACTGCTTGGATCATCGACCCAAAAATGTCCGGATTGATCTTCGTCCAGTCGAGGTTCCCGACGTGAACGAGGTAGGAGCGTGCGATCTTGCTGAAGCGCGGTACGTCGGTGCTCCCCGAGAAGAGCCCACCGTTGACGTAGGGGAACGGCTCGTTGTTGGCGTCATTGGCCCAGCGCGGAATGCCGGCCGCCGCGCGCTCGTCCCGTTTGGTATTCATCGTGCGAAAGATCGTGCTGATCACCTCATGGGTGTTCGAGGAGTCTTTCGCGCTCATCTGCGAGACGACCTCCGTGAACTTCCCGCGCCCCTTGAAGATGTTCGTATCCTCGGCGAAGAAGCAGAAGATCAACCGGGCCATGAAATGATTCATGTCGTGGCGGCGGTCTTCCTTTCCCCACGCCGGGTTATCCTTCAGCAGCTCCACATAGAGCCGATTGAGGCGGCTTGTGGCGCGAATATCAAAGGCGTTCTCCGTGATCTGGCGGACGGTGCTGATGCCGGCGAGCGGCAAGAAGAAGCCGAAGTGATCGGGAAAATCGGCAAACGAGCAAGCGACCGTCTCTCCACCGACGAGGTCTTCGGCCTCGAACTCGGTGCCGTCGGTCGCGAGGACGAACTTCGCCTTCGCTTTCGCCGTGGAGGGGCTCTCCTTGAGCGCCTGAAGCGACTGGGCGACGTGCCCCGGCTCGCAGGTCAAGATGTGGATGTTGTTCGTCTGGAGGACGCCACCGACGTCCGACTTGTTCGACGCGCCGGCGCGGAGCCGCTTGAGCGTCGTCTCCTTGTTCCCGAAGGCTTCCAGGAACGCGTAGGGGAACTCCGCACGGTCGAAAGGCTGCTCCGCGAGGTCCGTGATGGCCTGTTCGATCTCAACCGCATTCATGGCTCGCTCCCTGCTCCGTCACGCACACGCCCCGGCATTGGGGGCGACCGCCCGCAGCGGATCGCGCGGGCGCGGGGCGGTCGTATCAGGACGCCCAGTGCCCTGCAATCGGCCCCTGCGGCGGCGCCGGCCGACGGGAAAGAACAAACGGAATCCGCGCTTGCGTGGGATCGACCCGGATGCGAACGTGGCGCCATGGGGCGCTTTCACGATGCAACGCAGCCACTTGCGAAGTTGACGCTTTCCGAGCCGGTGCGCGTGATGGGGCGCGGCGAGCTGAACCCGATCCTCTGCCGGCTCCTCCGTGAAGCCCCCAAGAGTGCCCTCGAGAGTTGGGTGGTCAAACCGGCCCATGGCACCATCGTGCTCCGTGAGCTCATCGCCGCCGATCTCGCCTCGCTGGTCGGCATTCGGGTTCCGGAGTCATCGGTGGTCGAGATCCCACTCAATCCGTCGCTTGGGCCAGCCTCGATGCACGACGCGTGGGGCCACGTGGTTCGCCGCTTCGGTGGCCAGCTTGCGTTCTGCTCACGCTTCGTCGAGAACGCTTGTGACTACAGCGGCGATGCCGACGACGGCGACCTTGCTGAGCTTTGGGCGTTTGATCGCGGGATTGCGAACTTCGACCGCAGCGACAAGAACCCGAACTGCCTCTCCACAACCAAAAAGGAGCTTGTGGCGATTGATCACCACCTTGCTTTCTACAAGGTCGACGAGATCGACCAGAGCGGCGCCTCCACCTTCGATATCGAAACCATGCTTTCCGAAGCAGTTGACGATGTCGGCCGCCGTCACGTAGGCGCGAAAGCGGCGGCGTCGCTTACCGAAGTCACGAATGCGGCCTACGACAAGCTTGGCGAGGTTGTTACCCATCGACTCAACGAACTTGAGGGCCGGTGGCCCAGCTTCCCCGGCACACTGTTCGCGGACATTCGCCGGTTCCTCCCGACTTGGATCGCCGCCGTGCGCCGCCACCCATGATGACCGTCCACTACCAAGTGCTCCACTTTGCGATCGATTTCGCCCGCGGAACGGACGTCCCGGTCGGGCTCGTCCACGGGTGTGGTGGGAAGTTCCTTCGGTTTCAGACGTCGTTGAAGCTCGTGCCGAAGAGCCACCGCGAGCTCGTGGCAGGTGCGCTGAAGCGGGTTGACCCGCAGGTACGCGCACTCCTCTCCCTCCGGCGCCGCGGGCAGACGGAGCTGTTCCCCGCCGCGCCGCTCCCAAACCTGGCCCCGTTCTTCCGCTGGTCGGAGGCGTCCGCGGCGCTCACGACCGACGAGGATGCGCATTTTTCTCAGCTGATGAGCTATCTCGGGCTAACGCGCGAGCGCACGGCGCCTCGGGAGAAACAGCTCTCGCTCGACACGATTTCGAGCGAAATCTGGGACGAGTATCACTCGCAATTCTCCGGGCGTCTCGACCGGAATCGCAAGGTATTCCACCTCGTCGAGTACCAGTCCCCGCTCTCCTGGCGGCAAAAAGACCACTGGGTCCACACCTTGGAAATGCAGATCGACAGCAAGCGCGAGGGGGGCATCACCAACGCCTTCGGGAAGGTCGAGGCGTGTATCCCGCCGGACGACCGCGTCGTCCTCCTCGCCACCCCGCACACGCCGCGCGGGCAGGAACGCTTCGACCGCATCGCCTACACGCTAAAGGGCGACCCGCGCAGGACGTTGCTCCCACTCGCGAAGCCTGCGCTTGTTGAGCAGCTTAAACGAGAGGTTGCGTGATTCCCCGCTGCGGAAGGGGCCTTGGTCGGACCAGCCCCGCGGGTCGTCTGACCCAGTGAGACCTATTCCAACCCTTGCCTCGCGAGCCGCTGGAGGCTCCGGCGGAGCCCAAACCCTTGCCTTGCAAGCCGCTGAGGCTTCCGGGTCGCCCACCCCCTTGCCTCGCGAGCCGTCGGAGGCTCCGCGTTGCCCGATGCGCACCTCGCAAGCCCTTCCAGGCTTCGACACCTATCCAAACTCTTGCTCCGTAGGCCG
>DYPH01000141.1:0-2006 GCA_020720045.1 Sorangium cellulosum
GGGTCAACGGCCGCGCCCCGTTCCGACGCTAGCGCCAAGGATGGAAGCCGCGCCCACAAGACGTTCGTCGACTGGGAGCCGGCCGGCGAGGAGGACGACGACCTTCCCCTCTTCACGATTTCTGATGCGCCTTCATCGCCGAAAGTGTCCGTGAAATCGGCCCCTTCCGTCCGCGAAGAACGTGCACCGCGCGAAGCGCGCCCGGCGCCGGTTCGCGCCGAACGGCCGGCTCGTGAAGAACGTGCGCCCCGCGAAGATCGTGCGCCTCGTGAGGAACGCCCGGCACCCGTCCGCGCGGAACGCCCAGCTCGCGAAGAGCGTGCGCCCCGCGAGATCCCGGCGGACGAAACCTCCGTCTTCGTCAACGTCGGCCGTCGCGACAGCCTCCGCCCCGTCGATCTCGAAGCGCTCCTGTCCGACAAGGGTCTCGACGGTTCAGACACCATCCGTCACATCCGGATGAAGGACCGGATTACCTTCATTTCCGTGCGGAAAGATGCTGCCGACCGCATCATCGCCGCCCTCGAAGGTGAAGTCCTCGGCGAGCGTACCGTTCATGCGGAGATCGCACGTTCGGCGCGTCCCGGTTCGGCCGAAAGCGACTTCGACGCTCCACCGCAGCCCTGAAACAGTGTCAAGAGCGGCGCACCTTCTCGCGAGGGTGCGCCGTTTTTTTGTGTCTGCTACACGAGAGCGCCGTGAAGCGCGCGCGTCGCCTCGTCGAGATCCCGCTCGGCGACGCGAACGGTCACGCGAAGGGCGCTCGCGTCGAGCAATTGGGCTTCAATTTTCGTGAGTTCGAGCGTTCGAAGGACTTCAAGGGCCGTCCCTCCCGAGGAGATGCCGTCCCCCACCACCGAGAGGAGCGCGTCGCCGGCGTGGCAGGAGAGTTCAGAGATTTCTGTGCGAAGCGCCCGCTCCGTTCGCGCCCAATCGGGGCAATTGGCGAGCGGAATCGCCACCGTGACCGCCGCGGGCGACGTCGCGAGGTGGACGAACGCGACCCCCTCACGCGCCAGGACGCGGAGAAGTGCATGGAGCGCGCCGATCGGGGCGCCGACGAAGAGGACCGCCTTGCAGCCGACGACGGCACGAACACGCGAAACTGCGTGGGACGCTTCGAGCGCTCCGTCGGTAGAAATCGTCTCGCGCGCGCCCGAAGAATCAGCCGTCTTTCGGGCAAAAATGCGAACTTTGTTGCGACGTGCCCACTCGACCGCCTGAGCATTTAGGACTTTTGCCCCCGCCTCTGCGAGTTCCTGAAGGACGTCGAGACCGACCTCCGGCAAGTGGCGCGCATCGCCGACGACGCGCGGGTCGGCGCTGTAGACCCCATCGACATCCGAATAAATTTCGCAGCGTTCTGCACCGAGCGCGGCAGCAAGCGCCACCGCGGTCGTGTCCGATCCGCCCCGGCCGAGCGTCGTGATTTCGCGCCGGTAGCTCATTCCTTGGTAGCCGGCGACAATGACGATTTTTCCGCGCG
Source organism: Sorangium cellulosum (assembly GCA_020720045.1). Lineage (GTDB taxonomy): Bacteria > Myxococcota_A > Polyangia > Polyangiales > Polyangiaceae > JAAFHJ01. The sequence goes on from DYPH01000141.1 coordinate 1,487, forward strand.
CGAGCTCGTCTTCAATGCGGTGGGGTCGCACCTCAAGAATCCGCGCATCAAAGTGGCGGTCATTCGTAAGAATTCCCGACTGACTGCCGGTGAAGCTGATGGCGTCGAAGCCGCGTGCCCCGAGCGCGATGCTGAGGAGGGCCATCGTCACGCGTTCGCCGGTCGAAACGAGCATGTCGAGTTCACGGCGCGCTGGCTCACGCCCCTCAGAACCGGCCGTTTCTGCAACGTTTTTTGCGAGGGCGAGGAGGCCATCGGTCGTCTTCCCCATCGCGCTCACGACGACGACGACGTCGTGGCCTGCTTGCTTCGTGGCGGCGACTTTCTCCGCCACCTGCGCAATCTTTTCGACGTCGGCGACGGAAGAACCGCCGTACTTTTGCACGATCACGGCCATGTCCGCGACCTAGCGCCGCCACGCGCGCGGGCCAACTTCTTCGTCTCGTCCCGGCGAAGCGCAGGATCCGAGAACTTCTTCGTCTCGTCCCGGCGAAGCGCAGGATCCGAGAACCTCTTCGTC
>DYPH01000141.1:2106-14654 GCA_020720045.1 Sorangium cellulosum
TCGTCCCGGCGAAGCGCCGGATCCGAGAACTTCTTCGTCTCGTCCCGGCGAAGCGCCGGATCCGAGAACTTCTTCGTCTCGTCCCGGCGAAGCGGATCCGAGAACTTCTTCGCGGGCGATGGACGGTCGAACCGGATCAGGCGAGCGTGGCAGCAACGGCACGCAGGACGTCCGCCGGCGCTTCCGTGTTCGTTTCGTGGTGTGAAACGATGATTCGTCGAAGGTTTTCCGTCGTCGAGAGGCGCTCTAGGTGGCGCGAAAATGCACGTTTGTCTTTCAGCACGGCAAAGGCAGCTACGCGACTTGCCCGTGGGCCTCCCGTCGACGCAGTAACGTATTTGAGAACGAATCCCTTGATGCCGGGAACGTGGGGCATGTTGAAGATGGCGTCGTTAAAAATCAACGTCGCGCCCTCCGCTTCGTGAACGATCCCAAACCCTTCCGCACCAGCGGTTCCGTCCAGCTCTTCAAAGCGAACGCGCGGGTCACTCGGAAAGTCGGCGTACGTCCCATCAACGCGAACGACTTCTTCTACCTTCGTTCGTGCAGCCGACGGACAGAAGACCTTTGCGTCAGGATATCGCTCAGCAAATGCAGGTGCGTCGATGCGATGGTAGCCATTCGGGACGATAATCGCAGCGATGGGACCGAGCGCCTCGACCCGAGCGAGCACCGCCGGCTCAACGGCGATTCCGTTGTGGACGACGACGGCACCGTCGGCCCGCCGGACGATCGTCATGACCCGGCGCAAAGGCATTCTTGGGAGTTCGCCTTCGAGTCGCCAGACGTTTTCTGACAATTGTTCAAGAGGTTGGTGGGGATGTACCGTCCACGGAGCCTTCTGGATCGCCATGCGAGCCGGCTAGCAGAGCGCAACCGCCGCGGCGAATTTCGAGAAAACGGAGCTGCACCCACCCGACAACCGTGCGAAAGGTGACGGATGCGACATCGGCTGTTTCAGAGCATCGTCGTCAGTGGGCTGCTGGTCGGCTGTGGCGAGACGGCCACCGTAGACCCCAGCGCGAAAGATCCTGGCGATGCGAACGACGGCGCGGCCGAGCTCGACGCGACGAGCGCGGACGGCAGTGCCGACGACGCGGCGACACAGGATGGCGGAACCCTTCAAGATTCCGGTCCGGCGCTCCTCGCGTGCGAAGGTGGTTGGCCGACGACCAAGGGATGCAGCTTCCCCACGCCCGGCGTGATCTGCTGCCAGGGGAGCTGCTGCCTCGGAAGTGGCGCGCCCCTTGAACCGGAACCCGACCATGACGCGGGCGCCGACGCCGCACGTCCATGATCCTCGACGACGGGCGTTGGCGAGGCGCCGTTACGCAACGGCCAATCCCCGAGGCCGATGCGGAGATTCACGCGCTCCCCGTCGAGTTTCGGCACCGACTCGCCCAGCTCTGGTGGAGCCAGGCGGCGACGGAGGGGCGCGTCGCGAAGTCGTTTGCCGTTGTCGCCGAGGCGCTCGGACGACGCTCGGAAAACCAAGAATTGAAGGCGCTTGCTGAGCGGGCCGTCGACGACGAACACCGCCACGTGGAACTGTGCCTGCTGATGGCGCGACGCTACGCCGAGGCGGGGCCGCGGCGGCACGCCTTGGCGCCGCCCCTCGAGTTGCCGTTCAGCCACCCGTCGCATCCCGAGGCACGGACGCCCGAGCTCCGCGACACGCTCTTCATCATTGGGCAGTGCGTGTTCAACGAAACGCTCGCAAGTGCTTACCTTTCAGCGAGTTACGAAGCGGCAACCCACCCGATGGCGCGCGCGGCCCTTCGCGAACTCTTGAGCGATGAGGTCGACCACGCGCGGATCGGCTGGGCTTCCCTCGGGCCGCTCCCCCCCACCCTGCGCGACGAACTCGCCGCATGGATCCATCCGCTCGCGGTCGCCAACCTTCGCGAATGGCGAAAGCTGACCCTTTTGGACACGAAACCGTTCTCCGACGCAGCGGAAACAGTCGCGTTGGCGCGCCACGGGTTCCTCGGAAAGACCCGCATTGAAGAGGCACTTTTCGAGGGGATGCGCGATCTGATTGCCCCGGGCTTGGCCCTCGTCGGCCTGCGCACTGCCTGCTTGAATCGCTGGCTCGATTCCGGCGCACCGACCTGAGAGCGGTTCAGACCAGTTCGGTCGCGACGGCAAGCAGGTTTCGCCGCGCCCGCTTGCCAACGCTCCAAATTCCTTCGACATAACTAGAAGCCGGCTGCATCGAAAAGATGCGCTCATCGGGGGCGTCCGGATTGGCCGGGGCCGGATCGAGCGTGGCGGTCACGGTCGTCAAACCGAAAAGTTTCACCGTCTGGCGGCCAGACAATTCGGCAATCCACGGATTCAGGCTGCTCGAGATCGTTCCGTTCTCGGAGAAGATTGTCCAAACGCCATCGCCGCGATCGGCACCATCGTCGGCGTCGAGACTGACGCTCGTGTGGGGCTCGACAACGTGGAGTTCGATCGGCGTGCCGCTGACCGACGTCGCCTTGGACGGCACAAGATGCGCGTTCCCCGCCTGAACGCCAACGCGCGCGACCTCCTCGGCCCAGTCCGGGTGGACGGGGCCGACCGCGCAGACGCCTTCGGCATCGCCCAGGAGTGCCCCGTCGCCACAGAGGACTGCTTGTGCGAGTGCAAGGCACCAAAGTGCGGCGCTCCGCGTAGTATCACGCTCACCAACTACCGATTTTTCATCGAGAATTTCGGCCGCGATCCGATTGCCGCCGGCCAGCCAGTAGTGCTCAGCCTTACTCCGAAGCAGTGGAGCCTTTGTGCGGCGAAGGGGGCGCGCACGCGACGGGAGCTTCTCGACGGGAAGCGGGGGGAGCGCCAATGCGAGGGAGGTCGTCACGTTCGTTTCCGTAACGATAATGCCCGTTTGGGGGATCGGGCCTTCGCCGAACCAGGGCATCCAGTTCCCCTTCCCCGCCGCTTCGTCGAGGAGATCGAAGAGCGCTTCGGAGGCGCGCTGACTCGGGGCTTCGGTAGCGGTCATCGGCTGCGCGCGCCCCGCAAAAAGGCCGGTCCGCGTGGCGCCGTCGACAACGCGTCGCTGCGTCGGTGTGCGACTGCGACCGAGCGGGCCGTTGGCGACGAGGATGACGCGCCCGTCGCTCTCGCCGAGTAGAACCTTGAGCGCACGAGCCGCCTCCTCCGAGGAGAGCGCCGCCGCCGATACCCAGCCAAGCTCAACCGCGCGCAAACCACTGAGTTTCGCACCAGAAATCGCAAGGCCCCACGTGCGGCGCTTGCCACTCCACCCGACTTCAAGCCCGATCATCACCGTCATCGCCGAGATCCTCCGAGGGGCCAATCCTGGAGTCGAACCTTGGCACGGAATCGCTGTAAAATGCGCGAATTTCTGGCATCTTCACCTTCACAACGTCGATGGCGCCACGGCACGAAAGTCGATGACGACTCTCCAGGACCATCATCCTCGATTTGAAACTTCCCCGCCGCAAGGCGGACATGCACGTGGACGCCCGGCTCCCCGTAAGCAACCGCATTGTCGAGAAGATTCGTAAATATCTGCTCAAGGGCGGTTGCGTCACCGCGAACGAAAACCGGGTCGATTTGGGAGTGGAGCTCAATTCCTCGACGCAGCGCAAACGGTTCGACGCGTTCCACGGTGCGCGCAAGGAGCTCGGCCACGTCGATCGGGGCTTCGGCAAGAGGATTCCCCCCCTGGAGCCGTTCGGCAAGGCGCAAGTTACTTGTGAGTGATTTCATATAGATGACGTCACTCAGGGCTCGGCGAAGGGCCGGAAGAGCCTCGGCCCCTGCCAACTCGGCGACCTCGTCCAGCGCGAACTGAATCGAGGCAAGTGGCGTACGGACGTCGTGGGTAAGCTCCCCGAGAAGAGCTTCAAGATCCTCACTCCGCTGGCGAAGTAACGCAGAATTTTCGGCGATTCGTGCCTCCGCCTCCGCTGCGCCACCTCCCGGGCCTCTTCGAAAATCACCTCTGGCGCAAGAAAACTCGACTCAGCTCCCGGTATTCGTCGACGCGCGAGACTCCGCGCGCTTCGCTGAAGCTCGCGAAGCTGGGCAGCTAGAGGCCGAATCGCAATGAGCGTCCCTGCTCCAAGAAGGAGAGCCAGGAGTACAGACAAGACTGCAATGAGCGCGCCGCCAGCCGTCGCCCGATTTTGGCCTTGAAAGCGCCACGTCGCGAGAGCGAACGCGCAATCACCCGCCGTCGCGTCGAGCCGTAGAAGCATTTTCGCCTCCGCGTTCGACGCTGACGCCGCCGTCCGCCCCTCACCGATGCGCACCAAAAGGGGGGCAGGCACGGCGGGAGCCCCCGGCGAGAGGGGCACCCCGGAGGCAGAATAGTACGCGAATTCGAGCCTTTCTGAGGTTATTGTCCGTTGCGGATTCCCCGCGGAGCAGGCGGCGAGCCCCTGGGTCGGAATCGCCTCGACGAGGACTTCGGCGACGCGTTCCGCGGCGAGGCGTCGGGCAAGCGCCCGGCCCGCCAAGAGGGCCCCCGCCATTGCGCAGAGGGCAACGACGGTCGTCGTGAAGAAGAGCCTGCGAAATGTCGTCGGCGGTTTCATTGGGCGGGCGGGTCGAAGCGGTAGCCATGGCCCCAGATCGTGACGATCGCTGCGCCTAAGCTACCGAGTTTCTTACGCAAACGAGCAACGTGGGCATCAAGATGCCGTGGGGACACTTCGTCCGGGTCGGTCAATGCGAAGGCGAGTTCACCGCGTGAAGCGGCGCGACCGGGGCGCCGCGTGAGCGCTTCAAAGAGGGAAAACTCGGTCGGTGTAAGTGGGATTGGCCTCCCATCAATCGCAACTTCGCGGCGATCTCTGTCGATCGCGAGGGGGCCAAAAGCGACGCTATCCCCCCCGTCCTCTATACCACCGAGACGCGCATGAACCCGCGCGAGGAGTTCTTCGATGAAGAAGGGCTTTGGGAGATAATCGACGGCCCCTTCCTTAAAGACCGCAACTCTTACGGACACTTCGGTACGCGCCGTCACCACGAGAATCGGCGCCGTCGTCCGGGCACGGAGGCGCTGCAGCACTTCGATGCCGTCGATCTCCGGGAGCATCAGATCAAGGACGATCAACGCAACGTTCGGAGCAGCCCCTTTTTCCACACCCGAGCGCCCATCGGTCGCGAGTTCGACGTCAAACCCCGCTTGAAGAAGCGCCCGAACAACCGCTGCCGCGATCGACGGGTCGTCCTCCACAACCACGACTTTTCGGCGCTCCGGCATTTCGTCACTATGCCTATCGGACCGACAGGATGGAGAGACTTCCCGCCCGTCGCAAGCAATCCGCAAGGGCTTCTCGAAGCGGCCGCTCGCAGGAAGTTCGAAAGGTCTTCGCGGTAGACTCGGTCCAATGAAACCCCACGCAATCCTTGCCTTCACGTTCGCCGCGATCTCCGTCGCCTGCTCTTCGTCGCCGAGCGCCGAGGTCGCCGACGCCGCCCCCGCCCCGGACGCCGCAACCGTCGATGCGGCGCCCCCGGCGGACGGCGGAGCGCCCCTCGATGCGGGGCCGTCCACAGACGCCGGAACCGCCGATGCGGGACCGGACGTTCGCGTCCTGACCGACCGAAAACTCGCCGGATTTCCTCACACTTTTGACATCTACTTGCCTCGCGCGCCGAAGCGGGTCGTCGTCTTCCTCCACGGCGGTGGCGGCTCGAAGGAGGGGGGTGGCGACCAGCTCGGGCTCCGCATCGAGACGGGCACCGCGCCCAACGTGACGGTCACCTACGACACCGCCTGGCTCGGGGCCCACGACGTCGCTTTTGTCTTCCCCCAGGGGCAGGCAAAGGGCGGTACCCGAGGATTTACGTGGAGCAACTACGTCATGAGCTCCGACGTCGATGACGTCGCTTTCCTCGGAGCACTCAGTAGCGCCATTCGTGGAGGCACTCTCGACGGGTCTTTGCCAGCGATCGCGCGCATCGCGGTCAGCGGACATTCCAACGGAGGCATGATGACAAATCGCCTTTGGTGTGAAGCCCCACAGGCATTTGACGCGTTTATCGCCTTCGCCGGGCCGGCGTCCGTACACCTTGGTGTATCTGGAGACCACGCATGCGCGCCAGCTTCTCAAAAGCCCTATCTCGGTTACATCGGCGGAAAGGATACCGTCCTGCAGACCGACGGAAACTGGCTTCAAGACGTCTGGACCGTCTCCCCGACCCTCGCGAACACGCCCGGATTTGTTGACCCAAATCTCGTGAACGAGCTGACGTTTCACAAGACGGTCCGCGTCACGAAGACCTGCGCCGGCACCGTGGCCACGCCTTCGATCGGCAACGGAGGCGCAACAACAACGTGGAACGACTGCGGGGGCAAGACGCAACTCGTCCGCGTCACGAACGCCGATCATTGCATGTCTGGGGCAAAGTGCACCCATAGCTTTGAGAGCGACACGGGACGGCGAATGATCGACGTATTGACAGAGTTCTTCGCTGCCCAAGCGCCTTGAGTCGCGTTGGTAACGCAGCGCTTGCACTCGACCGACGATGGGCGCATTCTTCCGGGGTGAGCGCAGGCCGCACGAGCGCGCCTGCGGCCACGATCGCCGCCGATTTTTCGGAGCGGTAGAGACGCGGGCCCGGCGGAATTCGCCCCGGGTCCCGTGATTTGAGCGGCCACAGGCCGTGCAAAGTCCAGCGCGCCAACAACCGGCGTCGCGACCGATGCTGTCGCCGCCGAGCGTGGCGGGCGTGCATCGTCCCCCTTTTGCTGTGCGCGCTCTGCAGAAAGCCTCCCATCGCCCCTCTTCAAAGCCTTGGAACGGTCCGCACCGTTGCCATGATCGGGAACTTCGCCCCGCGCCAATGCGGCATCGCTACCTTCACGACCGACCTGAGCACCGCTGTTTCGGCGCTTGGGATCCGCGAAGCCGCAGAAAAAAGCGAAGAGTTTGAATGCATTGTCCTCGCGATGAACGATCCGGGTCGCCGCCATGCCTACCCGCGACAAGTGCGGTTTGAACTCGGCGAAGCCGACCTCCCGTGCTACCGACGCGCGGCCGACTTTTTAAATGTGAACGCCGTCGACGTCGTCTCGCTCCAGCACGAGTACGGGATCTTCGGCGGGAAGGCAGGTCGCTACATTCTCGATACTCTTCGAGAACTTCGAATGCCTGTAGTTACGACGCTTCACACAATCCTCGCGGCCCCCGATGCTGCGCAGAAGGCGGTGATGGACGAGATCGTGACGCTCTCCGAGCGCCTCGTCGTCATGAGCGAAGATGGCGCGGCGCTTCTCGGTCGCGTCCATGGCGTCGATCGCGGCCGTGTCGACGTCATTCCTCATGGAATACCGGCACTTCCTGCCACTCGCGGGCAAAAGGAGGCCCTTGGCGTCGCCGGCCAACCGCTTCTCCTCACCTTCGGACTTCTGTCGCCCGATAAGGGAATTGAGCATGTGATCGATGCTCTTCCGGCGATCCTTCGAGAATTCCCGACGGCGGTCTATTTTATTGTCGGAGCCACCCATCCTCACGTCAAAGAACGCGACGGAGAGAGCTACCGAATCGCGCTTGAAAATCGGGCCGTTCGACTCGGCGTAGAGGGGCATGTCCGCTTCTGCAACCGCTTCGTCAGTCACGAGGAATTGGTCGCATTCCTGTCCGCGGCTGATATTTATCTTACACCATATCTCAAGTCTGAACAGATCACATCGGGGACGCTCGCGTATGCCGTGGGCTCCGGAAAGGCCGTCCTTTCTACGCCCTACCGGTACGCGCGGGAACTGCTTGCGGACGGGCGCGGTATCCTCGTCCCTGTTGCCGATGCGGCCGCCATCGCGGACGGGGCGATCGCGCTCCTAAGCAATGATTCTCTTCGCAAATCTGTCGAGGTGAGCGCACTCGCTTACGGACAAAAGATGGCGTGGCCCGTCGTGGCGGCGAGCTACCTTACGACCTTTTCGAACGCCCAGAAGGCTTTCGGATCATGGGCTCGCGCGGGCGCACGCGCCCATTCGCTGACGAAACGCGTCCCCGATCTTCCAGAATTGAATCTCCAGCATCTACGCCGAATGACGGACGGGACGGGGATGCTGCAACATGCCGCCTTCCAGCTCCCTCGATACGAAGACGGCTACTGCATCGACGACAACGCGCGAGCGCTCCTTTTTGCGACCGTCGTCGAAGAGGCGGGCGTCGAGGACCCGCAGGAGATACGATCGCTCGCGAGTCGCTACCTCGCGTTCGTTCATTACGCATTCAATCGCAGTAATGGGCGATTCCGCAACTTCATGAGCTATTCACGCGTCTGGCTCGAGGAGTGTGGCTCCGAAGACAGCCACGGGAGAACGCTTTGGGCCCTCGGAACGGTCGTCGGCTCGACCATCGACCGCGGCCAGCGATCGCTCGCAGTTGACCTGTTTATCGCCGCGCTTCCGGCGACGCTTTCGTTCACAAGTCCAAGATCTTGGGCATATACAATCCTCGGAATCGACCGCTACCTCCGGGCCTACAAGGGGGACAGCAGCGTGCAAGCGATCGGCGCCGCGCTGGCCGAAAAACTCGTCGCTCGATTTCGAGCTTCGTCGACTCCAAGCTGGCCTTGGTTTGAAGATCGCCTCACGTACTGCAATCCGCGGCTCCCTGAAGCCCTCCTCCTCGCCGGATCGTGGTGTGAAAACCCCGAGATGAGCGACATCGGCCTGGAGGCGCTCGAGTGGCTGACCGGGGAACAGCGGGGCGCTGACGGGTCGTTCGCCCCGATCGGCTCCGATGGCTTTTACGTGCGCGGCGGCGCGAAGGCGCGCTTCGACCAACAATCGGTGGAGGCGTGCGCCATGGTTTCCGCAGCACTCACCGCCGAAGCCAAGACGGGGCAGCGCCACTGGCGAGGGCGCGCGCGGTGGGCATTTGGCTGGTTTCTTGGAAACAACGAGCTTCAGCTGCCCGTGTATGACGCGGCAACCGGTGGCTGCCGCGACGGTCTCCACGCCGATCGCGTGAATGAAAACCAAGGGGCGGAGGCGACGCTCTCTTTCCTGATGGCTCGAACCGATCTCCACCTCGCGGAACACGCGGTGTCCGCCATTCCGCGCGCGCCAGCCTCCTCTCCCCTTCTTTGCGAACTCGCGGCGGATGCGAATTGAATTTTATGACAAACGACCACGCAACGCTCTTTCATCGCCACCCGCGCAACCCGATTTTGACTGCCGCGGATTGGCCGTATCCGGCGCACACCGTCTTCAACCCGGGGGCGATTCGGCTCGCAGATGGAACGACGCTGCTCCTTTGCCGCGTCGAAGACCGTCGCGGGCACTCTCACCTATCCGCCGCGCGATCTGCCAATGGAATTGATGGCTGGGTTATCGACCCGACCCCCACATTTCAAGCCGATCCGACGAATTTTCCCGAAGAACTCTGGGGCATTGAAGATGCGCGCATCACGCTCCTTGAAGAGCTCGGGCAGTACGCGATTGCGTACACGGCGTTTGGAAAGGCCGGGCCTGGCGTTGCGCTCGCACTGACCAAGGACTTCCACACCTTTGAGCGGTACGGAATCGTCATGCAGCCCGACGACAAGGATGCAGCGCTCCTTCCGCGTCGCATCAATGGGCTCTTCGCACTTCTCCATCGTCCGATCGCCGATTCCGGCGCCCACATCTGGATTTCGTATTCGCCGGACCTGCGAAATTGGGGCAGCCACAAGCTGATCCTCAATGCACGAAAAGGCGCGTGGTGGGACGCCAATAAGGTCGGTCTTTCGCCGCCTCTGATTGAGACGACTGGTGGGTGGCTCATGCTCTATCACGGGGTACGACAGACGGCAGCAGGTGGCCTGTACCGCGTCGGCGTTGCACTGTTTGACCTTCAAGATCCTGAGGTATGTCTCCTCCGCGGAGACGCGTGGATCTTCGGCCCAGAAGCCGAATATGAGCGGGCGGGAGACGTCGCAAACGTCGTATTCCCGTGTGGTTACACGGTCTGCGATGATGGGGACACCTTGCACCTTTACTACGGCGCCGCCGACACGTGCATTGCAATGGCAACGGGGAGTATTCGAGAAATTGTCGCGTGGCTTCGCGCCGAAGGTTCCCCCCCTCATATGGCAACATCGATTTGATGTAGCGCCCGGCGCGCGCAAGGATCGGTATAGTCACGCCATGCGCAGCGCCGCCGTCGTTCCCGTTCTCGCCCTCGCGCTCGTCGCCGCCGCGTTTTCCTGCGCCGGCGGCGACGGCAGCGGCATCGATGTTTCAGCGACGGACGGCGCTACCGATCCGACGAAAGACGGCGGAACGACCGGCGCGACGATCGACGCGGCACCGACCGACCCAAGCACCGGCCCAGACCCCGGTTACGCGGAGGGGAAATGTGCAATCCCCGCCGGGGCAGGTCTGGAGGATACGAGCACTCCCCGGACGGTCATCGGAAATGGAGCCGCCGCGAGTTGCACGAGTGAAGCGGTAGTTGCGGCCGTCGCAAAGGGGGGCATCGTCACCTTCAACTGTGGTGCGGCGCCGATCACGATCACTCTCAAAGAGACGGCGAAGATCTTCAATGATACCGGTCCGAAGATCGTCATTGACGGCGGCGGAAAGGTAGCTCTTTCCGGGGGCGGCAAGAACCGCATCCTCTACATGAACACCTGCGATGAAAAGCAGAAGTGGACGACTTCTCATTGCCAAGACCAGGACTCTCCGCTGCTCACCATTCAAAACATGACGTTCGTCGATGGGTACGTAGGCGGAACCGACCTTGCAGCCGGCGGCGGAGCGATTTATGCCCGCGGCGGCCGTCTGAAGGTGGTGAACAGTCGCTTTTTTGGCAACCGCTGCGAGGCGGGCGGCCAAGATGTCGGCGGCGGCGCAATCCGCGCATTCAGTCAGTCGCAGAACCTTCCGGTGTACATCGGCAAGAGCACCTTCGGCGGTGGCGCGGGCCTAGGCAACCTCGGCTCAAACGGCGGTGCGCTGAGTTCGATCGGCGTCTCGTATACCGTTTTCAATAGTCTATTCACGCACAACGAGGCGACGGGCAGCGGCGCCAACCCGGCTAAGCCGGGCACTCCGGGCGGAGGAAACGGTGGCGCCATCGCGAACGACGGAAACACGTACACGCTTGATATCTGCGGCTCCCACTTCGCCGACAACCGCGCCAACGAAGGGGGCGGCGCGATCTTCTTTGTGAGTAACGACCGCAGCGGTCATTTGAAGATCGCAGACTCCCGGCTTGAAAGGAACAAGAGTGCGGGGTTTGAAACCGAGGGATATCCGGGCATCTTCGTCCTCGCTGCCGAGGCACCAACGATCAAGAATTCGGTTCTAACGCCGTAGTCACGTCGTGAATGCAGGGAAGCGAGCCACTTTCTTCCAAAAAATGGCAATTTCGGCGCTTTGGGAATCGGCGATGCAGGAATCGCGTAGTAGGCGGGCGATGTTCGCGCACTTCGTCTTCGCCGTAAAGGCATCGATGCTTCGCCTCAAGCGCCTCGCCGGGGAGGCACCTCCGCCGCGGAAGCTACCGTTTCCTGACGGGGCGACGTTCAACCGGCTCGTGTCCGAGGTCCGCGCCCCGTTGCGAGACGCGAGCGACACGAATTCCCGATTGACCGTCGGGAAGATCGAGAACTTGCGCAGGGCAGTCCGGGCGATCGACGGGATTGAGTTCGAGGCTGGCGGGCGCTTCAGTTTCTGGAGTCAAGTCGGTCGTCCGACGCGCCGGCGGGGCTTCGTGGAGGGGCGGGAAATTCGCGAAGGCTGTGTAGTACCGAGTATCGGCGGCGGGCTCTGCCAGCTCTCAAACGCCCTCTATGGCGCTGCCCTCGACGCGAATCTTCCGATCCTCGAACGTCACGCGCACAGCCGCGCGATCACCCGAAGCGCGGTTGTCGGGCGTGACGCCACCGTATTTTGGAACTACATCGACTTCCGCTTTCAGACGACATTTCCGCTTCGAATCTCCGCAAAGCTCTCGGCAGACGAGCTCATCGTTCAATTCTGGGGCAAGCCGTCAGATGACAAGCGCTTGACCACGTTGGAATCCCCAACGGTATTCACGGATCATGCGCTAGACATACGTGATTGTACGACCTGCGAGCGGCCCGATTGCAGACGCAACAATCCTCAGGCCCCGGTCGCAACGAGCGCGTCCCATCGCGTGGTCGCGACACGGGCGCCGGCGCGTTTCGATCGCGTTCTCCGCTCGCTCGCGGTGCGCTGGGGACGTCTGCAAGATCCGCTGCGACCACTCGCGCCGATTCATTTGCGGCAAGATAGCCGTCTCGCGCATCAGCTCGCGAGGTAGATTCCGCTATTGAAAAATGAGGGCAATCAAGTTCGAGAAGTGACTCACTTGATTGTACCGCTCCGCCTCCTTGTTCCGCTTGCAGACTCCGGGGCACTTGGCGGACGTTCCTACGACGTTCTCCTCGATCGCCAGCCGCTCGCCGAGCTCCACCGCGCGCTAGATGCCGCCGCGACGCGTTGGCCATCAAGCGAAACGCTGAGCGACTTCCGCGCGCCCCCCGACTACGTTCGAAGCGAAGCGCGTCTGCTCGCCGGTGCGCGGCAACGGCTACCAGCGCCGTGCGCGGTGCCTAGG
>DYPH01000263.1 GCA_020720045.1 Sorangium cellulosum
CCGTTTCCGTTCCCCGATGCGCCGCAGGCCCTTCGGGCAAAGATTGGCGCAGTCGCCGAGGAACTCGATGCCTTCCGAAAGGCGCGGCTGGCGGCCCATCCGAAGCTGACGATCACCGGGATGTACAACGTCCTCGAAGCGCTCCGCGCGGGGCGCCCCCTGAGCGACAAAGAAGAGGCGATCCACGCGCAGGCGCTGACCGCGACGCTAAAGAGCTACCACGACGAACTCGATGCCCTCGTGTTTGAGGCCTACGGGTGGCCGCGGCTCGGTCCGTCCGAACGAAGTGAGGGGGACGGACGAGCCGGTACTCAGGCGCTCACCGACGAAGAGATCCTCGAGCGCCTCGTCGCGCTGAACGCCGAGCGCGCCGCCGAAGAGGCGACCGGCCACGTCCGCTGGCTCCGCCCCGACTTCCAGAACGCTAGCGCCAAGGCGCCCGCGCAGGCGGCCCTCCTCGAAGAGACCGACGATGAAGACGCCCCCGAAGGCGAATCCGAAGGCAACGCAGAAGCGGCCGCGGGTGCCGCCAAGCCGAGGCTCGATCCATCCGAACGAAGTGAGGGGGATGGTCGAGCCGGTAGTTCAGGGCCGACCTGGCCCAAGGGGCTCCGCGATCAGATCGTCGCCGTACGCGACCTCGTGAGCGATGGCGCGTCGTGGGGGGCAGCGTCGGTCGCCAAAGCCTTCACCGGCGCCAAAGAGACCCAAGCGGCCGAGATCCTCGAGAGCCTCGCCGCCATCGGCGTGCTCTTGGAAGAGTGGAACGAAGACCTAGGGACCTACCGCGCTGCGAAGACGGTTCGGGGGTAGGTGAACCGTTTGACCGTCTTTGGAAGAAGTGGGAGGTTTTCGAGCGAATGCAGCCAATTGATGTCAAAGCGCTGACGTGGAACCTAAACTGGGACCGGCGAGGGAACGCCCTGGATACGGCGCTCCGATATCTCGCGGCCGTACCGCAAAACACCCCCGCAGTTGGTGCGCTTCAGGAGGCGCCGCAAACGCTCTCTTCGAAAATCGTCACCTCGGGACTCTCGCTTCAGAAGCCGGCAGCGGGAACGGGAACGGGAACGGGAACGGGAGTGCCGCCGGGAATCGCCATCGTACATAACCAGGCACTGACCCCGGTCGGCAACGTACTCGCTGACTCGGACGGTGAATTCATCGCCCAAAAATTCTCCGAGGCGACGATTAATCGAGAATTCTGGGTTGTTTCCGTCCATGCGACGAGCCTGCGCGATCGTGAGATGAGGAGGGACTCGGGACTCGGTGGCGCACGGGCCCTTCTACGCGACCGAATCAACCAGTTTCACAACGGCGAGCCGATCGTCATCATGGGGGATTTCAATTGTGAACCGCTGAGCGAAGCGATGTATTTTTGGAACGCGTTCTACGCGACCAATACGAAATTTCCTGCGTACACTCAGCCCGTGAGGCAGAGCCGATGCACGCGGCTTCATCCTCCTCTCAAAGTCGCTATCCCTTCCTGGAAAAAAAGAGCCAAGGTTGGACCTCAGGGCACCTTCATCTTTAACGATAATGGCCACGAATCTGCGCATACCTTTGACTTCGTGGTGACCGACGAGGCCACCAAGGTCAATGCACAGATATTGACGAGCTGGCGACGAACCAAACTTTGGTCGCCCAACGCTACTCTTGGCAAGATAAACTTATCAGACCATCTGCCCGTCATCGCCGACATTACGATTTGAGGAATTGATATGAGCAGCCACGACTTCAAGGACCTCGTCACGCCCCGTCAACCTGCACATAACATCTCGAACTTGCTGAGAGTAATTGACGAATTCGTAAAGGCTCTCAACGAGAATGGCGAAGTGGGTGCAGCGCTCGGCGACGGATCAACGTTCTATTTGAAGGTGTACCCCAAGTACCGACCGAATCGAGGCGCCAATATTCTGAGCTTCTACGTGAAGCCGAACGGAATTCAGGTTCGCATTGAACCTTTGCGTATCGATGAGACGGAGGAAGCCCTTCGAGAAACGCTCGTCAATTTCGCGAGGACGGACGCGTTTCAGGAGACGCTTCAAGACCTACGCGACATGGCGAAATGGTCGGTTGAAGCCATCTTGGACGGCGAATCGCGCGTTTACGTGGAGGTCACGGCCGAGGACCAGGAGAAGCTCGGTAAGGCCGAAGAGGGAAACGAGGTCGAACTGACCGTCAAACGGATCGCGCTTACTGGAAATGGCAAGATGCCGGAAAATCCGGAAAAGCTCTTTAGCGCGGGCCTCGTAGCGACGGTAACGAGCGCGACCGCGGTGCAAGGCGACCCGGACGTGCTGGCGCTGAAGGTAAAAAAGGAAAAGGACGCCGACTAAGGGCCTTGCGCATCGGGGCGCAGCGCTTCGATTGGCGACGGGCGCGCGACCTCGGGCCGCCAGCGGAAGCGGCGTAGAGCCTCGCCGCCATCGGCGTGCTCTTGGAAGAGTGGAACGACGACCTAGG
>DYPH01000264.1 GCA_020720045.1 Sorangium cellulosum
GCGCTTCCAAGCCCAGGGTCGGCCGATTCTACGACTGTTTCAAAGAGCGGACGAACGCCGTTCGCCAGCACCGTGCCGTAGATGAACCTTTGGATGCTCCATGCAGAAGCGCCGCGTCGCTGCTCGCGTGTCGTGATATTACCGAAAGCGTCAAATGCGGAGGTAATGGTCGAAAATCGGTGCGTCGGACGACCAGTAGCGTTCAGTTGATCCGAAGAAGTGACCGCACCAATCACATCCTTGAAGGTAGTGAATGACTGCCCGTTCGCCCCGAATTCGTAGTCCGTCGTCCTGACGCTGCCGATGCGCCGGCGACGGCGCCCAGGTGTCTCGAGGTCGGTGGACCCAGCGCCGAACAGTTTGTAATCCCGCTCGACGTGCGATGCGTGGAGGACGACCCTCTCCGTCATCGGTGCGCTCGTTGTGGCCGACGTAGGTTCGGCGCTCTTGGGGATCCAGGCGAACTCATCGGAGACGGTACCGCGATCGGCAAACAGGTCCGTTTGGCCCACCGGGTCTCCGTCCTCAATTCGGCTGCAGGCCCCGCCGTGTTCAAGGCCCGACTGGGCAAGTTCGCAGTCCGAGAACGTGAAGAGCTGCGTCCGCCGTACCTTCTTCCCATCGCGCCACGCCGTACGCTGCTTGAAGCCGACAATCGCGTGGTACCAGGGGGAAGTGACCGGCTCGTCGTAGTCGAAGCGGTCGGTGACGGTTTCGCTTAGACCCGCTTCCACGCTGGGTGAGGTGCGCTGGACCGCCACGGCTACGTCGTAGTGAGCCGTCGGCACGTATCCCCATGGCTTGCCGGCTGCTACGCGCTCCTGGGAGAGCTGCTGCACAGACCGATAGGTGATGTTTGTCTCGGTTCCGCGGTCGTCGGTCACCGACGTCAGCAAGCCGGGCCTCGACGCGGTCGTCGTCTTTGCCGCCGACTCGATGTAGACGCCAAATGCGGTGGGCACGACGATCTCGTCGATGCCGTCGCCGTCGATATCGGCAAAGGAGAGTTGCGCGAATTCATTCTCAAGCCGGTTAACGATAGGCCCGGCCCCGATGTCCGTATTCACGCTGACGTGGATGAAATTGGCGAGAACGCACGAGTCCGTTCCTTGGCCGCCGCAACCGAAAGTGCCATCCCCGCGCTGGAAATAAATCCGAAGCGTCCCGTTATTCAAATAAGCGACGTCTTCGCGGCCATCGCCGTCGACGTCGTGAAACGCGGCATGGGCCGTTGGGGCATCCAGTGAGAGGCGTCCCCCAAAGCCGTAGCTCCCTTGCTCGGGCGTTGCCGCAGCGGTGTATCGAGGCGCGCTCGGCGACGCGAAGTATGCACGCGGCGCACACGACGAGCGGGCGGAGTCGCACCCGAATCTCCCGCGGCCGTCGCCATAATAGACCTGAATCGACGCGCCGACACGAGTGTCGTTTTCTCGAGGAATATAAACGAGGTCGACGATTCGATCCCCATTCAGATCGCCATAGAAGAAACGAGCGCGCTTCGCGTCGTCGCTATCACCAGACACTCTGGGTCGCGGCGCCACCGAACCGACCACCGCGTTCGAAAACGGGCGAATTTCGGCACCGGTCGGCGTTTCGAGCCGTCGAGAGAACTGCACGTTCGCGGACGTGAGTCCCTGTGATGTCCAAGCCGACGACGGATCCAGCATGTCTGGAAGGCCGTCACCGTCCACATCAACAGCCCAGCTGCCCGAGCTCAGCGGAGGCGTCGGGGCGACGTTCGGCCGCCCCAAAGTGCCCGCGTTTCCAAACGCCAGCACTGGCGCACTTCCGACGAAGGGTGCACAATGCAAGGCACTGCTCGCCGGTGCGAGGCGCATTGGGGCCCCGGTCCGGAAAATGAAGTCCGCCGGCCCAAAAGCGCCAAACACGTGCATGGAAGTTGGGAAGAGCGGTGCGGGATCCACCTCCGCGCTGTAGCAACGCTCCTTGAAGCGGTACCCGCCACCCGCCTGCGGAAAGACCTGGTACCAGGCTCGTGCCAAGGTGCCGCTCGTGTCTCCGGTGCGCCAAACCGGCGCCACGAGGCGGCCCGCGACTACGTCGGCTGTCCCGTCATGGTCAGCGTCGAACACCGAAAACGGTGTCCCATACAACGGGGCGTACGTACGCGAATAGACAGCCGTCGCAAGGTCCTCGCCGCGAAACCGCGCTTCGGTGTTCGTTTTCCCGCCTTCGTCAATCCAGACGTTGACGAGCTCGGCCCCCTTGCGAACCTTTTCGTCCATGGAGCGCGAGTCCCACGCGCGGCTAAACGGGGTATCGAAAGGCGCGGGGTGATCGAAGAACCCCGGAATCCTCGCGATTGGGTCGACTCCGCCCGACGGTATCGTGCCTGGCATCACCGTTGGTGCGCCGGCCTCCGACTGCAGGGTTGCGCGCTCCGGCGCCGAATAGTTGAGGCGGATTGGCGCCCGCAGCCGACAGAGCCC
>DYPH01000265.1 GCA_020720045.1 Sorangium cellulosum
CTCGAGCTCGGCCCTTCGGCGCATCGCTCCGGCGCGGAGGTTGTAGCGGAGGGAGGATTCGGCGTCCTTTTCCTTGACGAGAGAGGCGAGCTTCTCCTCGACTTTCGTGAGAGAAGGGTCGAGCCGCTGGACCTTCTTCAGGACGGCGATCGCCTTGCCGACGAAGCCCGAGGACGCGTACTCGTCGGCGAGCCTCCAGAGAAGCTCGACCGCCTCGTACAGCTTCCCGTCGAAAGCGAGCACGTCGGCGAGCTGTTGCCTCACGGAAGTATTCGCCGGGTCCTTCGCGAGCTGACCTCGGAGGACCTTCGCCGCGCGGGAGTAGTTCCTTTTCGAGATGAGCTCAGCGACGTCGTCGCCGCCCGAAAGCCACGAGAAGGCCATGAGAGTGCGCTCCTCGGCGACGGTAGGGCAGGCCCGTCGAGCTGTCAAGAATGGGGAGGCCGGACCAGGTCCCCGTCAAAGTCGAGGGGTGCAGCGAGTGTAGGGATGAGTGCCCGGGGTGGGGCAGCTATGGAAGGGGGAAGTTCAAGCCCGGAGCGGGCGGGGAAGCCGGGCGCGAGGCAGAGAACGGGCAGAGGAACGGGGCCGTGGGACAGTTCTGCACCCAGGTGGCTCGCTGGCCGACCTTCTCCATGTGGCACCTTGGCGGGCAGCAGGAGGGCGTTCGAAGAGGGTTCAGAGGCCCAGGACGTCGAGGACCAGAGCCGTTCGGCGAGCGAAGGTACGGATCGCGGCCGGGACGGAGGGAAACTCGAGCTTGCGGGCGACGGCCACGGCGATGTTTCGGAGCGTGGCCATTGCGCGCGGCCCGGTCTTGGTGCGGACCTGGCTGCGATCCTCGTCGAAGGTTACGTCGCGAACCCAGTGGCTTCGGTTCTCGATCGACCAGTGACCGCGGACGATGGCCAGGAGCGTTGCGGGATCAGCCCTCTGCGTGTCGAGGCTGGTGATGATGTGGACTCGCTCCCGTCGGGCACTGCCGCTTTTGAGCATCGTCGTGATCCGTTCGATCCGGGCTACCTGCCGGCACCCGGGGAAATCCAGGTACTCATTCAGGTCCGTTGACGTCCAGATGCGGCGGATCTCGATCCTCCCGTGGGCCTTCTCAATCGTCTCGTGATGAGGGGGGGAGGGCCATCTGGTCGAACAGATGGCTGATGTCGCTCTCGAGCGTGGGTTGGTTGCCCTTGACCGTGAAGCAGTAGGCCGCCTTCTTCTCCTCAACGAGGAACCGGGCCAGCGGAATCTGGGTGTGCAGAGCGTCGGCGGTCACACAGCGGCCCTCGAGGTCGAGCGGCCGCAGTAGTTCCGCAGCGGCCGGAATCTCGTTGCTCTTCCGAGCGATCTCCTTCTGCCCGATGGTGATCCCCGAGGAGTGCAAGACCGCGGAAAGGAGCTGGACAACCGTGCCATCCTCACGGCGTGCTCCGCGCAGCGCCTTGCCGTCGATGGCGATCGGCTCGTCTCGATCCCGCCTTAGGCGCGCAAGCCATCCGGAGACGTGCTTGTCCACGGTCTCCGCGTCCACGCTCTGAAGAAACCGGCGTAGCGTCGGCTCGCTCGGAGCCTCGTAACGTTTCGTCCGAGAATCCCATCGGAAGAAAAGCCGGCCCTTCTCGCGCTGGGTGCACTCCCTCGCCCATTGCGCGATCGCCTCCAGCGACCGAGCCCCGGATACCACCGCCGCGACGCTGATCGCCAGCAGGCTCGTCTTGCTGTGCCGGATCCCTCGCCGCTTGCGTGGATCGGGTATCTGGCGCAAGACCTGCTGCAGCGACGCCAGCTCATTGTCGACCAACTTCATCTTCGCGACCCCCTGCCCGAGACGCTGTGACGGAATCGGGTCGCTCAACAGCCGGCGTGCGCCACGACTCACGTCCCGTACGAAGATCAGCTTCGGATTACCGTGTCGTTTCCAACCCCCGGAACATCGAGCAAAGCCTCGGGTCAACCCAACCTCGTCCCACCCTGCCCCTCGATAGCAGCTCCCCCTGTACCGGGCTGGGTCGACGAAGGTCTCCACCGCCAGGATCGGATGGCCCCAGGTCAGCTGCCAGTCCCTCGAAAGCCGTCGCACTGAAAGCCCAAGCACGCGGGACGCCAGGTTTGGCACGGCCACCACCGGCAGCACCAGAAACCGCACGTTGTTGGCCACGAGATGGAGCCTCTGCCACTGCACCGCCGGATGCCACCCGATCCACGAGTCCCGTGCCGCGCACTTGAAAGCCGCCGCCGCCCACAGAAGCAGCGCCAACCACTGTCCCCCCGCCTCGGCAACATGCGCCACCGACTCCCCGACAACACCCCGGTAGCCCAGGTAGTGGTGCTCTCCAAGTAGCTCCCGGAACCTCCGCAGTTCCTGTCGCCCGCACGGGCGAACCGTCACTGATCGAAGAAACGCCGAACCGTCAGCGGCTCCCAGGTCCATGGCGAGAGGTATACGGGAT
>DYPH01000266.1 GCA_020720045.1 Sorangium cellulosum
CTAGGCCCCGCCGCCACGGAAAATCGGCCGTGCTCGGCGACGGTCACGAGCGCGGCCAGATGGGCGGTGCGGAGCGCGACTTCCGAGCGGACGTCGCCGTCGCCGGTGCTGCTTCGGGAGACGGGCGCCCAGAGATTTCCATCGGCAACGAGGCGCACATTCCCGTATTTGAACGACAAATCGATGCCTGCGCCCCCCGTCGCCCCTCCGGAAAATGCCATCGCAGCTCCAAAAACTCCGGCGGAAACGGCGACCATGGGGCGCGGCGCTCCCGGGGGCGACGGGGCGGTGGCGATCGGCGGTGGCTCGTCGGAACGTTCAAGCTCTTCGACGGTCGCCTGAACGACGTGGGCCAGCTCCTCGTCGACGATCGCCGCCTCGCCTTCGAGGGTCCGCGCTGCGCGTTCCCGCCCGTGGCCATCGAAGATTCGCACGACGACCGCACGGCGCTCCCCCGCGGTGACGCGCACCCACGCAAGCGTCTCCGAAGCTCGGGCCACGCCTGTCGTCGAACGAAGTCCAAGTCTCTCTAAAAGTTCACGAATCGCCGCTTCTGCTGCCGGCGAACCCCCCTCCAAGCGGACCACATGCCGTTCCGCCGCCTCCGCCGTTCCCCCGACGGCGTTTCCGGCCGCCAGGAAAAGGGGCGCCGCAACCAGAGCCCCCACCCAACGCGAGGCACCCATGGTCAGTGGGCGGTCGCCGCGAGGCGTCCGCGGGCGCGCTCGGCGTGAATGGTCTGCGGAAAGCGCTCAAGGAGGGCGCCCCAGGCGGCATGCTCCTCGGCGCTCCGGCCGAGGCGCTCAAGGGCGCGTGCTCGCCCGACCATCGCCTCTTCGCGAAGCGAACCGGCACCGGTCGCCAAGTACCCGTCGAAGGCGGAGAGTGCGCGGCCGGCGTCACCGTCGTCGAGGTACATCCGCCCAAGCATGGCACGTGCGGCGGTCGCTTCTGCGCTGGTCGGATGGGCGCGGAGGAGCTCCGCGTAGAGGTCGGCGGCCGCTCGGTGGTCGCCCCGGCGCCGCGCGGCGTTCGCATCGGCAAACGCCGCGGAAGCGGTCACGACCGGCGTCTCGACGGAAGGCGCCAGCGGACGATCGTCGGGCGCATCGATCGGCTGCTGGATCGCGGGGGCCGCCGTGGGGGCCGAAGGGGCGTACCGCGACGGCTCTCGTACCGGGGCTTCGCTGCGCGCGCGCGACGTCGGCGCGTCGTCGGCAGGCGTGTTGGCGGGCGGGACAGGGGCCGTCGCCGGTACCTCCGGAGCGGTCGCGGTCGCCGCGGAAAAACGAGGTCGAATACCAATGTTTACAGGGGGCTCCGGCGGCGCGACGCTCGTCGGGGGCGCTGCCGGCGCGAAAAAGGCGAGGACGGCAGTACGCCCAGAAGCGATCGCGGCGCTCGCCACGGTGAGGCTCGCGGCGGCAAGAATCCAAAGCGGAATTTGTCGTCGACGCCCTCGAGCGGCGATGGGGGGCTGGACAGCCGGCGGCGTCGGCACATCCGGAACTGCCGGCGGGACGACGCGATCAAGGACGCCAGCAAGGAGGTCGCCGCCATGCATCGGCAACGGAGCATCGAGTTCGGCGGCGAAATCGGCACGCACGTCCCGCTCAAAGCGGCAGACGGCGCAGATGGCCAGGTGCCGGTCCAACGTCGCTTGCTCAAGTGCCGTGAGGGTACCGAGGGCGGCGCGGTCGAGCAGTTCTTCGGGGTGAAGCTGAACGAGACTCATTGCTCCCCCTCCTGTCCCGAAACTCCGTTGGAAAACTCAGTACCTACGAGCATTTCTTGCAGCCGCGGGTCGCCTTCAATGCGGCGCCGCAACGCCTCTTTCGCGAGCCGAACGCGGCTCCGCACGGTGTTCACCGGCGCGCCCGATGCGTCCGCGACCTCTTCGAGCGACCAACCAAGCATATACCGCAGCGCCATCGCTTCAGCCTGTTCGTCCGGGAGCTCGTCCAGAATCGTCCGGAGCGCCTCTTTGCGGCGAACCGCTTCTGCCGTCGCAGCCGGCGACGCGTCCCTCGACGGTAGCTCGTCCCCGTCGACCCCTTCCGCGGCGCGGTTCCAACGAACGCGTGACCGTTTTCGCGCCGCGACGGCCGTCCGCACCGCGATGCGTGCGCCAAAGGATGCCGGTTCGCACTCGCGGCGAAAGCTGGGGAGCGCCTGAACGAGCGCGATCAGCGATTGCTGAACGACATCATCGACTTCCGCATGTCCTGACCCAAGCACCATCTGGACGACTCGGACCATCCTCGGCGCCACGAGCTCCAAGAGCTTTCGTGTCGCGACGAGCTCGCCGCGGGCTGCGGCGTCCGCAAGCGCCATTGCCGGCGAGAGCGGCCGTGCATCGGGGGCAGTGGTGGTCTGCATGCGGTTCACGCGTTCCTAGGTAGCTGCTCGGAATTGCAATTTACACGGGATGTGATCAAAGCAA
>DYPH01000142.1 GCA_020720045.1 Sorangium cellulosum
TTTCGCGAGGACGTGTCGCACTCCGAAAAGGAGATTCCGAGCAGCTACCTAGACGGAGCTCGTCGTCGCGCTCGGGAACTTCAATCGATGCCAGGAGATCGCCCGCTTTCACCCGGCTCCCGAGATCGACACGGATGGTGCCAATAAAGCCGGTCGTCTTTGCGTAGAGCACCGTGCTCTCGACGGCGCGTGCTGTCGCGGGGAGGGCAAGCTCGGCATCGGCCTTTGCCGGTGCCACGGCAACGACAACCACCAGCGGTGGCCGGTCGGCGGCCGCGAGGGCGCTTGTGCGCGCCGCCCGCTCGCGGAGCTTCGGGACGACGCCGACGACAATCAGTCCTCCTAGGACGACAGGGACGCCGACAAGAAACCATGCCGAGGGGCGCTTTGGGACGATCGGAGTCGCCTCAGTAGAGTCATGCATGGGAGACCTCCGGAGAAACAGTCAAGGATGATTCGGAAGGTTCATCGTCGGGATCGCGGAGTTCCGGATCGATCTGCCGCGGCTTGGAGTTTTTCTTGAGGACTGCATACACAACGGGGACAACGAGGAGCGTCGCCACGGTTGCGCCAAGAATTCCGCCGAGGACCGCACGTCCGAGGGCCGCGTTTTGTTCGCCACCCTCGGAAAGACCCAAGGACATCGGGAGCATGCCGATCGCCATCGCGAGCGCAGTCATCACGACGGGGCGGAGTCGCACCCGCCCCGCCTCCAGGGCGGCGGCCCCAGCGCTCTTCCCCGCGGCACGCTGTTCGTTGGCAAATGCGACGACAAGAATCGCGTTTGCTGTCGCGACGCCTACGCTCGTTAGTGCCCCCATGAGCGATGGGATGCTGAACGTCGTTTGCGTCGCAAACAGGGAAAGAACGATCCCACTCGCCGCGCCCGGAAGCGCAAACAGAATCACGAAAGGATCGACCCAACTCTGAAAGTTGATGACCATCAGCGCGTACACGAGGAGCGCAGCGAGCGCCAAGCCGAGGCCCAGCCCGGTGAACGCCTCCGACATGCTCGCCGCCTGCCCTTTCACCTGGATCGTGGTTCCGGCGGGGAGATCCTTCTTGTACTTTGCAACAATCTTGTCGAGGCGGTCGACGACGGTGCCGAGGTCGCTGTGGGCGATGTCCGCTTGGACGTCGTAGGTCGGCTGGACCTCTTTATGGGTAATGAATACGGGCGTATTTCGTCGCTCGAAGGTCGCGAGATCGCCCAGCCGCGCGTGACCGTTGGCCCCGATGCCGGAAAGGTTCATCGAGGGGAGGGGGTCGCCAAGTTGGTTACGCGTCGGCAGCTCAAGGCCGGCGAGGGCGTCCATCGAGGACACCTGCCACGCCGGGACCTGCGTCGAGATCGGGTAAGAGAGGCCGGTCTCGAGATTGACGAAGTAGGCGGGGGTGACCTGCCCCGACGACGAGACGACGAGGAGGAGGTTATTCGCGATATCGCGCTCCGTCAGGCCTGCTTCATTCGCACGAAGGCGGTCGACATTGACGTGGATGTCTGGCGCGTGGGTGATCTGAAAGAGGCGAACGTCGACGGCCCCCTGCGTCCCTCGGAGTTCGGCTTCGATCGTCTTTGCGGTCTTCAGCGCGACGTCGCGTTTTTGACCGGACACCTGAACGTCGATCGGTGAAGGGAGACCAAAATTGAGGATTTGTGTCACAATATCGGCTGGTTGAAAGTAGAATCGCAGGTCGGGAAACTGCTTCGGGAGCTCTTTGCGGAGAGCCTCCACGTACTCTTTCGTCGGCTTTCGACCGTGTTCCGCGAGGCCGATGAAGATCTCCCCATCGCTCGACGAGACGTTTGCACTGTCGGTGATCGCGAGATTGTAGCCGCCCGGCATGCCTATTTGATCGATGATGTTCGTTCGCTCTTTGGCAGGAATGAGTTTTCGCAATGAAGCCTCGACGTCGGCAAAGCGTGCCTCGGTCTCTTCGATGCGCGTCCCCGGAGGCGTGACGACGTGGAGTCGGATTTTGCCGCCGTCGACCTGGGGGAAGAAATCGCGCCCGACGAAGAGGGCGAGCACTGCCGCGCCGCCGCTCACCGCGGCAAAGGTGCCGAGCGTTGTCTTTCGATGGTCGAGACACCAGGCAAGAAAACTTGTGTAAGATGCACGGAATCGCTCAAAGGCCCCTTCGAAGCCCTCTTGGAAGCGGACGAAGACGTTCTTCTTCCCCTTGGAAGCGTCTTGATTTTCCAGCTCTTTAGCGAGGAGGTGGCGGACCAGCGTCGGAACGAGCGTCCGCGACAGGAGGTAGGAGGCCATGACCGAGAGGCCCACCGCCTCGCCAAGGGGGACGAAGAGGAAACGGGCCGGGCCGTCGAGGAAGACAAGGGAGACGAAGACGATCGCGATGGAGGACGAGGCGACGAACGCCGGCACTGCGACCTGCTCGGCGCCATCAAGGATCGCGCGGGGGAGCGTCTTCCCCATCGCCAAGTTTCGGTGAATATTCTCGATTTCGACGGTAGCGTCGTCGACCAGGATCCCGACGGCGAGGGCGAAGCCGCCGAGAGTCATGACGTTGAGCGTCTCCCCGAGGAAGAGTCGCATGACGAGAAGCGCGGCGAGCACGGAGAGCGGAATGCTTACTGCGACAATAAGTGTACTCCGCACCGATCCGAGGAACAGGAGGATCATCGCTGCGGTGAGCGCTGCCGCAATCAGCCCCTCGGTGAGCAGGCCGTGCACGGCGCCGGTCACGAAGGTGCTCTGGTCGGCGAGGAGTTCAACCCGCATTCCAGGAGGGGCCGCCCCCTGAATCGTCGGCATCAGGTCGCGGACGCGCTCGGCGACCTCCGTTGTCGATGCGTCGCCCGTCTTCATGACCGCGAGAACGACCGCGCGCTTTCCATCGACACGGGCGATGTTGGTCTGCACCGCAAAGCCATCGTGGACGTGGGCGACGTCGCGGACGAAAATGGTGCGATCTCCAACCTTTCGAACCGGCACATCGTTGAGGGCGCCGATGACTTCCGGGCTTGCGTTCAGGCTTACGCGAAATTCGGTCTCCCCGATTTTCGCGCTGCCTGTCGGCAGCGTGAGGTTCTGCGCGGAAATCGCGAGGGCGACGTCCTGGGGGGCGAGGCCCAGTTCGCGCAGCGCAGCGAGATCGAGATCTACTGAGATTTGCCGCGATTTTCCCCCCATCGGTAAGGGGAACCGCGTCCCTCGGACGACGCTCAGCATCGTGCGGACGCGCTGGTTTACGTGGTCAAAAATCTCCGATTCGCTGAGTGAATCGGAGCTAAATGCGATCTGGATGACCGGGACGCTCGACGCCGAGTAGCGTAAAATGACTGGCGGCGTCGTCCCCGGAGGCATGCGCCGAACGATCGACTGGCTCGCCGCGGTGATCTCCGCGATCGCCGCAGGCACACTCGCGCCCGGTTGGAGGCCGACGCGCACGACCGACACACCATCGAAGGTCTGACTCTCGATGCTCCTCACATTCGAGACGTTTCCCGAAATGGTGTACTCGGAAAATTGCGTAATCTGCTGCTCCATCTGCTGGGCGGGGAGCCCCTGGTAGGACCAGACCACCGAGAGGATTGGGATGTCGATCGCCGGGAAAATATCGGTCGGCGTCTTCCGCGCGACGTAGCCGCCGGAGAGCAGAAGCAGGAGCGCCAGCACAACAAAGGTGTAAGGGCGCCGTAACGCGAGGCGGACAATCCACATAGGACCGATCCTTCAATTAAGGGGCAAGTGGCTGTGCCGGTCAGGAACGCAGCGGCATGTCGATCTGTCGCCTACTAGGAAGCCGCGTCCGCGCGGTCCAATAGGTGATCGCAACGATGTGATAAGCAAAACTTATCGCTGATGCCGTTCCTCGATCCGCTCCTACTCTCCTTCCTCGCGGTCGCAGACCTTCAGAGTTTTCACCGTGCTGCCGATCGCCTGGGGATTAGCCAGCCGGCGCTGAGCCAGCGCATCGCGCGCCTGGAACAGACTCTCGGCTCGAAGCTCTTCCATCGAGATGCGCGTGGCGTGCGCCTGACCGCGCCCGGTCGTGTCCTCGCCGAGGTCGGAAAGGACCTCGTGAGCCGCGCGGAAGCTGCGCAAACGGCGGTTCGGGCCGCTGAGGAGGCACGCGCCAATCGCCTCGTCCTCGGCTACGTCGAGTACGGCATTTTCCCATTCTTACCGCCGGCCCTACGGCGCCTCCGCGAGCAGGCACCACAGGTGGAAATCGTCCGCCGGGAACTTTACGCCGAGCTTCAAATCGATGCGCTTTTGCGTGGCGAGATCGACGTCGGGCTCGGGCCGGCGCCGGAGGCGAAACATGATGCGCTCTGCACGGTTCCGCTCCTTGAAGGGGAGTGGACGCTCGTCGTTCCGCGCAGCCATGCGCTCGCTTCCTACCGACGAATACCGATTCATCTCCTCAAAGAAGAGTCACTTATCATCTTTCAGCGCTCGCTCAATCCTCCATTGTTTGGTCGGATTTTGGCCGCGTGCGATGCCGCCGGTTTCGAGCCACGGATCGTTTTCGAAACGGCGCAAGCGATGGTCGGACCGAACCTTGTTGACGAAGGGATCGGGCTCTTTCTCGTCGCTTCCTACGTGCTTCCGCGACTTCCGCGCACGTTGGTCGCTCGGCCCGTCGATGGCCTCGGGGGCCCTCTCCGAATCATCGCCCTGCACCGAAAGGGGCCGAAACCACCAGCGCTGCGTGCACTTCTTAAAGCGCTTTCTGAGTCGAAGGTGAGCTAGTCATTCTGCCTTCCGTGCCGCACTCAATAGCCATTCTGCGGTCCAAAGAGGATGGGGCGCCCACGGCTCCCCCCACAAGAGGTAGCCGCCGCCATGGGGGTCGATCGGCAAGTTCGCCTCGGTCGGGTACCAACGGTTGTGGGACTCGATGAGCTTGTTCAGTCGGGAAAGATCGAGGGTGTGTACGACGCGGCGCGCCTCCTCTTCCCCCTCAAGGAGGGCATCAGCGACGCGGTCGATGAAGCGCGCTTCGAGATCCTCAATGCTCTTCAGGCGCTCCACATAAGCAGGCGGACCACCGGCACCCCGCACCTGATCTCCGAGAGAAATCGTAAAGTTACGAACCGGCGATGCCGTGTTGATCGAGACGGTCGGCTTCTTGGGGCGCGATTCCATGGGCGCACGGTAGAGAACCTTCGGTGAGGCTTCCAGCGGTCAACGCAGCGGCGGCATCCCAAAGTGGTCACGCACGGCTGCGAAGGCGTCGGTGATCTGCGAGGCTTCGTCGCGGACGACGAGCGTCGAGACGGTCGGACCAAGGGCGTCGGCGTCCGTGACCGACTTTTGTGCAGTATACACGGAAAAGAGGATGCCCTTTCCGGCGCGCGGGATGACGTCGAGACGAGCGATGACGTTGAGACCGGCGGCGGTGAGGGCCCGCTCGTTTCGGTGCGGCTCACTGTGGTTCCCCTTCACGCCGTTGCAGACGACGAACGTACCGTTTTCACAAAGAAAACGAGATGCCGCCTCCGCATAGGCTTCGATGCCGCCCCGCAGCTCGAAGGCGGCGGGTGCCCGCTGGACGCGCGACGAAATCGTGCCGCTGCCGACGGGAAAATACGGGGGCGTCCCGGTGATGAGCGAAAAGCGTTCGCCGAGTTGGACGTCGCGGAGGTCCCCCTCGACGACGGCGACGCGCCCCGCAACACCGTTGTACCGGATGGAGCGCCGCGCGAGCTCGACGCTCACCGCCTGAGCCTCCACGCCGATTCCCCGCCGTTCGGGGAACCGCCATGCCAGGAGCAGCAGCACGGAGCCTACGCCGCACCCGAGGTCGAGATGGGTGTGCGCGTCTTTCGGCGATACCTGCGAGGCAACAAACGCGGTTGCCAGCTCATCAATCGACCATCGGTTGCCAGTTCTCTTCTGAAAGAGCCGAAAATCGCCCGACAGAAAGGAGAGTGTTTCGTCTTCCCTCGGGCGCGCGTCGTCGCGGGCCGGCAGTGGCGGCTTCGGTCCCGGTGCGACCCATCCCGGCGGGCGTCGTCGCAGCGCGCGCTCCTCAGGCGTCTCCCGAGGAACCTTCAGCGTCTCGTCGGTCATTCTGCTGTCGATCCTGCAACTGCGCGAATCGCCTGCGCAAGGACCTCGACGGGCTGGGCCCCCGAGATCGCGTGGCCCGGCTCATCGCTGCCGACCCGCGAAAAGATGAAGAAGGGGACGCCGGAGATTCCTTGCTTCGCGAGTGCGCTCGCATCCGCCAAAGTCTCCTTGTGGGCCGCCTCATCGCTCAGGACTTCGTGGGCGCGTGCCTCGGAGAAGCCATGGTTGATGGCGATCGCTACGAGGACATTATCATCATTGATATCGGACCCATCCAAGAAGTACGCTTCAAACAACGCCTTCGCAAGCGCGGGCTGATGGCCGTCGTCGGCGAGCCGGAGAAAGGTTTGTGCGCGAAGCGTATTGACCGAGCGACAGACCTTTGTGAAGTCGAGCGCGATTCCCGATGCGCGGGCCATCGCCTCGACCCGCGCAAACATCGGCGTCGGATCGCTCCCGTACTTCGCTTTGAGGTGGGCGCGCAGATCACGCCCCTCTTTTGGCGTCGTCGGGTCGAGCTGAAAGGGGAGGTAGTGGACCTCTGCATCGACTTCCGGCAGCGCGGCGAGCGCCTGGTCGAGGCGGGCGCCGCCGATCAGGCAAAAGGGGCAAACCACGTCAGAAACGACCTGAATAGAGATCTTGGAAGGAGATTTGATGGGCATGGATTAATGCATCTTTCGTTGAATGAATTCGATCTTGTAGCCATCGGGGTCTTCGACGAACGCGATTACCGTTGTGCCGTGTTTCATCGGACCGGCGGGGCGAGTAACCTTCCCGCCGCGCGCGTTAGTTGCTTCGCAAGCGGCGTACGCATCCTCCACTTCAATCGCGATATGGCCGTAGCCGCTCCCGAGATCGTAGGCCTCGGTTTCCCAGTTATGGGTGAGTTCAAGAACGGCAGTTTCGGCTTCACTCCCGTAGCCTACGAACGCGAGGGTGAACTTTCCGTCCGGGTAATCGCTGCGTCGAAGGAGCTTCATGCCGAGGACGTCGGTGTAAAAAGCAAGCGAACGGTCGAGGTTTCCCACGCGAAGCATGGTGTGAAGGATGCGCATGCGGGCCGCTTACTCGGTCAATCCCGCGTTGCAAACCGCCGGGCGTTGGGCCAAGGTGCCTTCCGTGTCGTCCCTCGTCGCCCGCCGCAATTCTCCGCTCTTTCGTCTGTTTCGCGCCACGCTACGCCACGTTGCGATCCCGCTCGTCGCCGGTTCCGTCGCGGCGTTCGCCTGTGGTGGCGATGATGCACCGCCGGGGACACCAGACGATGACACGCCGCCGGTGTTCGATGCGGCCGTACCGGACGTCGGTCCCGCCATCGACGCTGGCACCCGCGACGCCGCACCGGTCGATGCCGGCGGCACCTGTCTCGACGAACTCCGCGCCCGTGGCATCGCGTTCAAGCCGACGACGGCCCGCGGTGTCGTTGACGCGGTGAACGTCACGAGCACGATCAACGACGTCCTCTACGCCAATCAGACGGCAACGACCCCTAGCGCCGATCCGATGTCTTGCCGGTTCGTCCTCGCGCTTTGGGACCTCGCTGAGGTCCTAAAGAATCACAACATCCATCGGGTAGGAACGCTCGGGTCCTACTGTTATCGCTGCTGCTGCTCCTGGTCTCAAACGAACTTCTGCCGCGGCGTGAACGACCCCGAGCCCTCCTGCGGTGGCAATGGCTACTCGAATCATTCCTGGGGGCGCGCGATCGACCTCCGCTACTTCTATCTCGACAACGGGACGCGATTTGACGTCAATGACCCGAAACATTGGGTGATTTCGTCGAAGACGACCTGCGGCGCCGCGCAGGCAGAACAGGTCGGGACGAGCGCGGCCATGTACGACATCGCCTGTGCAATTGGGGCGGCAAAGATTTTTAGTCAGGTGCTCACACCCAACTGGAACGATGCTCACCGCAATCACTTCCACATTGATATCGGCTCGAAGGGCGAGCCAAGCGGCTTTGCGGTCCGTTCGCTCGCGACGTCCGTCGATCCGCCTTCGACCGGTATCGACGCCTGCGGCGACGAATGAGTGTCCCCAAAGCAGGGTTTGACCCGCCGGCGGCGCACTCGATGGATACCGCCTGGTACGCCGTCGATGCGGAAGGGAATATTGGGATCTTCGAGACCGGAGAGGACGGCGCGTTGCCATCCGCGGCCGCCGATACGAGCGGGGAGTACTTCGATCAAAGCCTCTTGGATTGCATCCGCGTGGGGCGTCGTCTCGCCGCCCTTTCGAGTGCCGATGTGGAGGAAGCGATCGAAGCCGACCGGAAGACTGCGCCCCCCCGCGACGTGCTGATCGTCCTTCGCGTGCGCGAAGAGGCGCTCGTCGGTGGGTACCGAGGGGAGCGCGCCGCGGTGCCGGCCGAGGCCCACCTCGGCGAACGTCCGCTCGTCCTCTCGGAGCGGCCGCGCATCGTCGCGAGCCGGAGTCCGTGCACGGCGGACGCAGTCGTCGCCCTTCGCACCAGTCGGGTCGGCCTCGTTGTTGACGGCGAGCAGTTTGGCGATTGGCTCTACGACGAAGCGGAACTGGGCGGACCAACGGCAAGAGACGACGGCCTGTTCGCCTACCGCCAGCGGGAGGTTGGGCCGCACACCGGGCCGGGCGCCTACGTCCGAACGGTCGCCCCTTCTGAGCCTCTTCGGCTTGAAAATATAGAGAAAATCGCCGGTTCCGCGGATGCCGCCGAGGTCATCGGCGCGCTCTCGGCGGTCCGATTCTCCGAGTCCTTCACGACGCTCCATCGGGTGCATCTTGCAGATTCTTTCGCGGAAGCCGACGTCGTGCGCTGGTCGGAAGACGTCGATCTGCGTGGAAACTACACGGGGCCCCCGCCGGAGCTCCGCGCGCGCACAGAACGGCGTCGCGTGTGGACGCTCATCCTCGGTTTCGCCGTGCTCTTCGTGGGGGTCGCCTTTGCGGTCGTTCACAAGAAGCGACTTCGTGCCGAGCGCCAACGCGCTGCCGAAGGGCGCCCATCCAGCGAAGTGCCGGGGGGCACCGTGACAGGACGTCGGATGCGTTTGCAGAGAACTCCGCGCCGTCTCCCGCTCCGCGGACGGACGCGTCGCCCGTGACCGCGACGCCGCTTGAGTTCGTCTCGATCGAGCCCTCGCGGCGATGCACGAAGGGGTGCTCGTTTTGTTACAACGGCTCTAGCGCAGCAAATACAGATATTTGGCCCGCGGACGAGTTGCGTGTGTTCTGCATAGATCTCGCGGCGAACGGCGTCCGGGCGCTCTCGTTTGGTGGCGGCGAACCGCTCGAATACCCGCCGATGTTCGAGCTCCTCGATGCGCTCGGTGGTGTCGTCCCGCGGACGCTCACGACGAACGGCCTGCCCCTGGAACGTGGAAGTGTATTTGAACGACTCGTGGGTGCCGCCCCCGAGAAAGTCCATGTGAGCATTCACGCACCGGAGAACCTCCGCGAGGTTGCCCGCGTGGTGGATCAGGTGCTCGCCCTCGGGAAGGCGGGCCTTCGGAGTGGCGTTAATTTCTTGGTTCGCGGTGGCCACCTTGACGAGGCGACTCGCGCCGCTGCGTATTTGTATCATGCAGGTATAACACCCGAACAAATCACCTTTCTTCCGATGCGTGGGAGTCCGCTCGCCCACGAAAATGTAACGCCAAAGGAGCTGGCGGCGGTCGCTCAGTCGGCGAAGTTTGCTTCGATGACCTGCCTCCGCGGCTGCGAAAAGAGCCGACGCTTCGCCTCGGTAGCTGCCGACAAGACGGTTGCATGGTGCAGCTATACCGTCAGCCGAGTGCGCCTCGCCGACCTGTCCCATGCGGCCCTTGTCGCGGCGCTTGCCGGGCGAACGGCAGCCAACGTTTTGGGCGCCGCTGCGCGAGACGATGGCGAGGAACCGGGCGACGAGCTTGGCCTTCGCCCCTGCTCGGAGGAATCGCTCGTTCCGAGGCGCTCGCCGCGAACGCTGCCGATCGTGCCGGGCGGCATCTGACAGAGACCGGACGCGAAACGCTTCGCCGTCGTCGGTGGGGTGGGCTATCGATAAACCCATCGGCGACGCGAAACAAATATGAATTTGCTTTGCATCAATGCCGATTGGTGTTGGTTGAGTGACGAAAATTGCCGCGAATTACGGCGCCATCCGAAAAGTCGCCTACCTGGAACTCTCTTTGAGAGTATCCAGGTAGGCGATTGATCTTCTGCTGCTTGCGCGGCGCCTCAGGCGGCGGCGAGCACCCGCAGTGCGGCATCGTCGGCCGTCTTGGCAGCACCCGCGGCCGCGAGGGCGTCAACCGCGGCTCGCGTGCTCTTGACCGTGAGGCGGCCGTCGGCGAGCAGAAGTGCGAGGGCTGCAAGCGCTTCGGTCAGCGGCGTCGCGACCGTCGCGGTGGCGAGAAGGACGAGGACCGCTTCGATGGCCCGTTTGACCTGGGCGCCATAGATCGGATGGGCAGTTGTCATGCCGGCGGCGAGCGTCGCGCGAAGCGCATCACGTGTTGCGTAGAGGGCGGCGTCGCCGGTGTCGGCCCCGAAGAGGCCGGAAGCGCGCTGGTTGTCAAACCAGGACCCGTCGAGGCGATCGAGGTCGTCGTGACCGCTGGCGCCTTCGTAGCTGCTCACGCTGGCCTCGCCCAGCGGCGCGGGCGCGCCGGTGATCGGCTCCGGCGCGGAGGCCTCGTCGTCGAAAATAGGACTCAAAAAGTTCGAGATCTTCGAAAGAAGCCCCTTGGATTTCTCCTTTTCAGCGCGGGCCATTTCCCGAGGGGCCTCCGCGCGAGCCCCGAAGCTCGCGGCGGGCACTCCTTGCGGCGCCGGACGTGACGCTGCCGGCGGCGCCGGAGGCATTCCGCCCGGCGCTTGGGGCATCGGCGCAGCCATCGGTGCGGCCATCGGTGCGGCCATTGAGCGGGCGACCATC
This sequence comes from Sorangium cellulosum, assembly GCA_020720045.1. Lineage (GTDB taxonomy): Bacteria > Myxococcota_A > Polyangia > Polyangiales > Polyangiaceae > JAAFHJ01. The sequence goes on from DYPH01000142.1 coordinate 10,948, forward strand.
GGCATCGCCGCTTTCTTCGGAGACATTCCGCCCACGCCGCCGCCGCCGCCCCGGCGTGCTCGCACAGACGCGAAGCTCTCTTGGTCGACTCGCGCACCATCGGCAGCGCCGCTCGCCGCCGCGTAGACCGGGATCGCTCGCGTCGTTGCCGCCTCCGTGACGCGCCGATCGCGGTCGCGGATTTCAACAACAACAAAGGATGTATACTTAGAACTCAAACGATATTTCGTCGCAAGTTCAATGATGCGTTTCTTCATCGCCTCGGCGCGCCGTCCTTCGAGCGCTTGTTCTTCGAGGTCGCGGATGCGCTCTTTGGCCCAGAAGGTGGCGATCGGCGTTTCGGCGCGCTCGCTCGCCGTTGCACCGTCGAAATCGATAGCGATTCTCTTGGTGTACGAGCGGTTCCCCAGGCGGCCGCGTACGATCATGGCGCCCGATTTTCCGCCGCCTTTCGGCAATCGCCCGAGGAGCGAGAACGCCTCGCCATCGACGTAACTCGGAACCGTCGCCGGAGCGACATCCTCGACTTCGACCCCTTCAAAGGTCACCTCGACGTCGTGGACGCGCGGCGCCGTCGCACGGGCGAACACGGCCACCACCTTGTCGTCGATGCGCTCGCCGGGGAAGATTTGGCACAGGGCACCGCCCGTCTTTCGCGCAAGGCGGGAAAGAAGCTCGTCGGACACGTTCAGCCCGATGGCGAACGCGTGGATGGAGACGTCGTCTTTCGCGGCCGCTGGGAGCACGCGGCGCGCGATTTCATCCTCGTTGCCGACCTGACCGTCGGTCAGCACGACGACGTGGCCACCGCGGCCTGCGAGGCGCACCGCCTGCTCCAGCGGTTCCAGGAGCTCGGTGCCGCCGCGCGCGTCGACGCCGGCCAAAAAGTGGTCTGCCCGCGTGAGCGAGTGCTGGGAAAAGTTCTCCATTTCCTTCGAGAAAGCGTCAACGCGGTCATCAAAGGCAAGGATCGCGAAGCGGTCTTCGCCGCGAAGGTGGCGAAGGCAGAGTTTCAGAGCGCGACGCGCTTCCGTCATTGCGTCGCCGCCCATCGAGCCCGAGCGATCCAAGAGAAAGACGACATTGGTCGCGTGGGCGGCGCGGCCGCCGAGTTCGGGGATCAGAGAAATCGCCACGAACGCTTCATCGCCGACCTGCTCGATCGCCACGCTGTCGAAGGTGTCAAGTTCGGCGCCGTCGACCGGTTCCCCCAGGAGGACGACGTCCCGGTCGAGCGGAACGTCGCCAGCGGCGAAGGCGACCTCAATGCCGGAGGCCCCGCGTCCAGCGAATTTCCTGGTGGTTAGGGCGTGGGAGGGGGAGGTGACCGTGAGGTTCCCCTGCCAGCGGAGCGCGAGCGAGAGCGCGTAGCCGGGCGTGCCGACCGGCGGGGAAATGCGGTCGGCGTCGGCAACGCGGACGTTGGGATTCGCCGTTCCGTGGCCGGTGGCGGCGGCAAGGGGGGTGCCGCCCGGGATGTAGCGCGGCGCAACGAGCGTCGGAATTTTGAGGCGAAAGGCCCCCTCTTCAGCGGCGAGCTTTTGCACGTACGTTACCCGGATCGTCGTCTCTTCGCCGGGCAACAAATTTCCAACACTGGCGGTAAAGATATTGCCGCGTTCCTGATCGAGTAGGGCGGCACCGTGGCCCGCGACAAGGGCATCGTCGTATTTCGCAAAGGCCTCTTCCCGCTCAAAAACCTTGCCTTCCAGCAGCTTTCCGGCGACCTCCATCGAGAATCCGGTGACGCTCGCATCGGTCGGAGCGGGGAAGGTGTAGATCGCTTCAATTGCCTTTTCTTCCCCATTTCGGTACCGCTGCACAATCGTCACTTCGGCGAGCCCGCCGACGACACGTCCGTCGAGGGAGACCCCCTCCAGAGCGACCTGCTCGCCTGCCGAGCCCACGAGACCAAAGCGCGCCACGACGTCGTCCATGCTCATCGGAGTTCCTCTTTCTTGCCAGTTCGAACCGGCGTTCGATCGGTACAGTGGTTGGTTAAATGGTGGGAAAACTCAGCGCTCGGTCCGCTTGGAAGGGGCGCGCGCCGGAAACGTTTGGGCGGTTTCCAGCAGCTCGGCGAGGAGCGCCTCCGTCGCCGCATCGACCGGCTCGTCCACTTCGAGGCGCAGCCCAGGCGCGAGGGTAAAGGTCGTCCGCCGCGCGACCTCAAAGCGCCTTCCGAGGCCGGCGCCTGGAAGGGGCACCGGCGCAGGAGATGAAGGGGCAGGGGCAGGACGCCTCGCGCCGCGCGCAATCCGAGCGATTTCAGCCGCCGTTGCGTGAGCCAGGAGTTCGGCGATGGCGTCCAGCGGGACTTCGTCCGCCTCGAGGGCGCGGATCGCCGAAAGGCGCGTCAGGTAGCTTTCGTCGTAGGTCGTCTTCGGACCGCGAAAGGGGGGGGCAGGCAGGAGCCCCCGCGCCAGGTAGTACCGGAGCGTGCGGACCGAAAATCCGCTCCGCTCGGCGAGCTCATCAATCTTCCAGCCGTCGCTCATGAAGACGACTGTAAAGACCCCGTCCGTGGCTGTCAAGTTGACTGTGAACTAAACAGTCGTCTTTTGTCCAAGCGGGACCACGGCCGCCTCGACCCACCGGTCATAGGCTTCCGAGGCACCCGCCTCAAGCGTCAGGACCTCGGGCAGTTCGTAGGGATGGAGTTCGCAAGGTCTTGTAATCGCAGCAGAAAGACGAGTGTCGGTCGTCTTCGCAACGAAAGCGACCTCGGCCGCCTCTTCGAGGACCCCTTGCCAGTGGTAGATGCTCGTCACGCCGGGGACGAGGTTCACGCAGGCGACGAGCCCCTCCTCGACGAGCGCGCGTGCGATCAACTTGCCAGTGGCAAGATCGGGCACGTTCGTCAGGAGTACGCGAATCATGGGCCCACTTCTGCAGCGCCAGCGACTACGATTTTGCCGAAGTGGGCGCCAGCAGCCATCCGGGCGAAGGCGGCGGGGGCTTCGGTGAAGGGGAAAACGGTGTCGATAACGGGCCGCAACTGCGCCTGCGCGGCGGCGCGGAAGAGCGCCTCCAGCTGCTCCCGGTGGCCAACCAGTACCCCTTGAATGCGGAGATTTTGCATCAATACAGGCGTGAGGAGCGTCTCCGTCGACACGCCGGCCAGCACGCCGATCAGCGCAATCGTCCCTCCGGGTCGAGTGCTCGCGATCGATTCTCCGAGCGTCCCTCCGCCGACTTCAATGACGCAATCGACGCCGCGTTTCTCGGTGAGGCGGCGGACTTCCTTCGACCACCTCGGTTCGGCCACGTAGTCGAAGGTCGCGTCGGCTCCGAGCGCTGCAACGCGGGTCCGTTTTTCGGCGCTCTTCGAACTGGCGAGGACGCGTGCACCACGAAGCTTCGCGAGCTGGAGGGCGAACAGGGAGACGCCGCCGGTCCCCTGGACAAGCACCGTGTCGCCGCTCGTCACTCCCGCCTGCTCCAGCGCGCCCGTGGGTTGCATCGATCCGCCGCGTTGACGGCGGATCCAACTTCTGATCTA
>DYPH01000025.1:0-4848 GCA_020720045.1 Sorangium cellulosum
GCGGTCACCATGACGGCGGCGGCGGCATTGAGCCGCAACAGGGCGAAGGCGGTGAGCGGCGTCGGGGCGACGTCTTCAAAGAGGTGGACGCGAATCCCGGCGGCGGCGAGGACGCAGGCGGTGTCTTCCGCGAAGAGGAGGCTGTTGCGACGACCGTCGTAACCGATGACAACTCCACGCTCTTTCGCCTGGGGCGACGAAGCGAGCAGCGCCTTTGCGAGGCCGTGGGTCGTCCGGCGGACGACGGCGCGGTTCATGCGATTGGGGCCGGCGCCGAGGACGCCCCGGAGCCCCGCGGTGCCGAACTCGAGGGCGGCGCCGAAGGCGTCTCGGAGATCGGTGAGGGCCGCTTCGTCCCCCGCGGCGACCTTTGCCAGCGATTCTTCAAGTTCTGCGCACGTCTCCCCGTCGGGATCGTGGGCAAGCCAGGTCTTCGCGCGCGTCTCAAGGTCGGGGCGGTCCATGGCGCGCGAGTAGAGCAGATTTCGCGGCCCCTTGGCTCACGGACGACGGAAACCGGTCTATGGTCGCGACGTGTTTTCGTTCGCGCTGCGCAGGATGCTCTGGGCGATTCCGACGCTCGTCGGCATCAGCCTCGTGGTGTTCCTGCTCACGAGCCTCCTGCCCGACCCGGCCCTCGAAGCGGGTGCTTCGACGGATGGCACGACCGAGACCGCAACGGGGGCTATCGCGGACGCCCCGCGGCTCCTTCGTGCGGAAGAAGCGCGTCGACTCCGCTTCGCTGACCTTCCTAATTTTATTAACGAAAACCCGGATGACGTCCGCACGCGCACCCAGGCGACCCTCGACGCGATCGCTGCGGGGGGCCCCGACGGGGATCTTGCCGAACTCCGCCTCGCGCGGATCGGCGGTGCGGCGCTCCCGACGGCGCTCCCGCGGCTCTCGTCGATGACGACGGAGGCGCGTCGCCGCGTAGCCCGGGCGCTCACGCCGCTTGCGGCCCGGATGGCGGTCGACCCCTTCGCCCTCGGCGTGTCTCCCGACGACGCGCTCAAGTTTTGGGAGCGTTTTTGGCAGGATCACGTGATGGATTTCACGCCGGGGGCGAGCAAGCGGGCCGTCGAGCGCCTCGTCCGCCACGGCACCGAACTCCGCGCGGAGGAGCTCGCCAGCCTCGACACCTACGCGCTCGCCGATCTCATGGACGCGATCGAAGCGACCGATCGCCACGACGCGCTTCTTCAATTGATGAAGATCGTCGCAAAAATCACCAATCTTGCGCCGCCGGACGAAGCGACAACCCCCCAAGAATTGGAAGCGCTTCGCGCCCAATACACCTTCTTTTGGTACGTCCACCGGACCGACTACGTCCCGCTGGAAGGGCTCGATCGCGTCGTCGCTTCGGTGACGGAGACCCGCTACGCAAAGTGGACGCTCGGCGCGTTTACCGGGTCGCTCGAGATGCTCGAACCGACTACAAAGTCTGGTAATTCCTCCCCAAAAGTGGCCCGCCGCCGAGCGGAAGGCGATCTTCGGCACCGGCTGGCGCGGCGCGCTACCGTCACGCTGGCGCTCATTTTTCTCTCTCTCTTCGGCAGTCACCTCGTCGCCATTCCGCTCGGCGTATTTGCCGCGGCACGAAGCGGTCGTCGCGTAGATCGCCTCCTGTCGGTCGTCCTCTTCTTCATTTATTCGTTGCCGACGTTCGTCATTGCAGCCGTCTTCCGTGGCGTCTCCGGAGGGACCGTCGTCGCCCCGGTGCTCGCCCTTTCGCTCGGTGCAGCGGCGACGCTCTCCCGCTACCAACGGACCGCCCTCCTGGAGGTCCTGACGACCGATTACGTGCGCACGGCGCGCGCGAAGGGGGCTTCGAACCTCCGCGCCCTCCTCGTCCACGCCCTCCGGAACGCCGTCCTCCCGATCATTGCCCTCGCCGGCGTGCAGGTCCCTCAGCTGCTTGGCGGCGCGTTCGTTGTCGAAGAAGTATGGCAAATTCGAGGACTTGGCTGGGAAACCCTCCGCGCGATTGAGCGGCGAGACGTCGGTTGGCTCGTCGTCGTCGTCTGCTTGACCGCCGTTCTGGCGACCTTCGCCCTCGTCGGCGCTGATCTCGTCCAAGCGGCCCTCGATCCGCGGGCCCGCGAGACCTTCCGGCGCCGGGGGGAGGCATGAGCCCGGCAAAGCCGCTCACCGGCCCCCGCGGGAGCTTCCGTCGGGCGCTCTCGATCCTCGCCCGGCGGCGCCTCGCGCGCTTCGGTGCCGCCGCGATTGCGGTCCTCTTATGGCTCGGGACGTTTGCTGATTTCTTCGCGGCAGACCTGCCGATCATCGGCGTCCACCACGGGGAGACCTTCTTTTTTGCAAACGTCACAGAGCCTGCCACCCTTGTGGTGGAGACCGAAGAAGAGAAGCGCACAAGCTACGAATTTGCCCTCTGGCCGCCGGTCCATCACGGCCCCTACGTCGAGACCGATCAACGGCTCAAACCGCCGAACCGAGAGCACCCCTTCGGGACCGATGCACGCGGCCGTGACGTGTTCGCACAGGTCGTACACGGCGCGCGGACGGTCCTTGGTCTCGCGTTTGTGTGCGTCGCTCTACTCGTTGTGCTTGGTACACTAGCCGGCGCACTTGCAGGCTATTTTGGTGGATTGCTCGATTTGATCGTCGCCCGCCTCGTCGAGACGCTCACCGCATTTCCTGCCGTCGTTCTCGTGTTGGCGATCCTCGCACTGGTCGCGCGACCGAGCGTTGCCGCGCTTGTGATTGCATTGAGTCTTACGCGCTGGACGGAGGTCACACGATTGGTGCGCGCAGAAGTGATCCGTGTTTCCACGCAAGATTACATTCTTGCTGCCCGCGCGCTTGGTGCCTCCCCGCTCCGTATTTTGGCCAGGCACGTCTTCCCCAATGCACGTGCTCAGGCGATTGTTGCCGGCACCTTCGCCCTCTCCTCCACCATTCTTGTTGAGGCGAGTTGTGACTTTCTCGGGTTTGGTCTGCCGAGCTCGGCACCGACGTGGGGGAAGGTGATGGCCGGTCTTCGCGATGATGGCCACGCCTGGTGGCTCTTCGCCTTCCCGGGGGCGGTCCTCTTCGTGACCGTCATCAGTCAGAACCTCCTCGGCGAGGCGCTCCGCGACGCCCTCGACCCCCATCGCTCGGTTGCTGCCGGCCACGAACGGGACGACGACAACGCGCACCGCGCCGCCGCGGAGAACTCCTCAAGCAGCGAGCGCGAGAGCGCGATTTTCCAAGCAGCGCCGCGCGTTTAACGCGGCTCAGTGGAGTGCGGCGACCGCCCGCTCGATGCGGGTGAGCCCTTCGCGGATGCGCGCATCGCTCGTTGCGTAGCTAAAGCGAACGAATCCAGGCGCATAGAAGGCGCTCCCCGGCACGACAGCGACATGGGCGACGTCGAGGAGATACTTCACCACGGCGTCATCGTCGGCGAGGAGGACGTCACCGCCGTCGGTTGTGTACGATTTTCCAAGAAGACCGCGCACATCAGCGAAGGCGTAGAAGGCCCCTTCCGGGCGGCGGCAGGCGATGCCGGGGATGGCGGCGAGGCCGTCGCAGAGGAGGTTGCGGCGCCCTTCGAAGGTCTTCCGCATCTCTTCCAGCGCCTCGCGGGGGCCGTTGAGCGCGGCGACGGCGGCGTGCTGAGCGACGGCGGTCGCGTTCGTCGTGCTCTGCCCCTGGACGACATCAAGAGCGCTGGCGAGCGGCTGCGGAGAAATGCTCCAACCGATGCGCCAGCCGGTCATCGCGTGGGATTTGGAAACGCCATCCACAACGACGATCCGATCGCGAAGATCGGGCGCGAGTGTGTAGGGGCTCTCGGCGACGAAACCATCATAGACGAGGCTCGCATAAATCTCGTCGACAATGAGCCAGCAGTCCGAAGCGCGAACGACTTCAAGAAGTTGAAGCCACTCATCTCGTGTATATCCGGTCCCGGTCGGGTTCGACGGGGAACAGATTACAATCGCTTTGGTTTTCGGCGAGAGGGCCCCCTTCAATTGCTCGGCGGTGAGCCGGAAGCCGTCTTCGGCGCGCGTATCGACGAGGACCGGCGTCCCCCCCATCATTCGTACCTGTTCCGGGTAGCTGACCCACGCCGGCTTCGGGAGGATCACCTCGTCGCCCGGCTCGTAGAGGGCGATGGCGAGGTTGAAGAGCACGTGCTTCGCGCCGACGGAGACGGTGATCTGGCTCTCGTTCGGGCGGTGGCCGCGGCGGCGGAGGCAGTCGTCGGCGATCGCCTTCTTGAGCGGCGCGATCCCGGTGACGGCGGTGTATTTGGAGCAGCCGGCGTCGATGGCGTCTTTGGCCGCCTGGAGGACGAAGGCAGGCGGCTCAAAATCGGGTTCGCCGACGCCGAAGGCGACGACATCAATGCCGCGGCTGCGGAGCTCGGCAGCCCGTGCGTTGACAGCGAGCGTCGCGCTGGGGGCGACCACGGAGAGGCGAGCGGCGAAGGTGGTCGGCATGGGCGCGCTTTTACCGCACCTGGCGAAGAGGTTCGACCCGCTTTCACCGGTTTCGCGGGGAGCCGGTGATCGCCCGCGAATTCGTTCGACGCGTGCACCTGGCGCCGTTCGCCGAATCTGGTAACCAGCTGCGCCGATGGTTTTGCTCACCCGCGTTGCGTTCCCGCTCCTCCTCCTCGCCTTGGCGAGCGGCGGATGTGCCTCGTCGCTTCACGATCCGGAGTCGGCGCAGGGGGCCCAGTTCCCCTCGCCGGGGCGCACCATCTTCTTGAAAAAATCCTGGGATGGCACGGCAATCCTCGTTTGCGAAGGTGGTCCGAATGACGCCGTTTGCTACGAGAAGCCGAATTGAACGCGTTGGTTAAGAACTCCGCGCCGTCTCCCGCTTCGCGGA
>DYPH01000025.1:4948-53143 GCA_020720045.1 Sorangium cellulosum
CGGACGCGTTGGTTAAGAACTCCGCGCCGTCTCCCGCTTCGCGGACGGACGCGTTGGTTAAGAACTCCGCGCCGTCTCCCGCTTCGCGGACGGACGCGTTCTGCGATTGGAGGGGCCAATGAAACCTTCGGTGAAGCCCCTTGTCGCGCTTGCCGTCGCCATCCTCGCGAGCGGCTGCACGAACGTGAAATTCTCCCGGCAGAACCCGCAGACGGGCGAGTCGTGGACCGTGTATTCACACACGTTTTCCTCGGACAGCGTCTCCTACTGCCCGCCGACGCAGCTCGGCGGCACCTGCCGACGGGCAAGAATGCTGAGCGCACCACCCGCCGTCTCCCCGGCCGCCGCCTGGCGCCAACCCGGCTACGGACAACCGGGACAACCCGGCTACGGACAACCGGGACAACCCGGCTACGGACAACCGGGACAACCCGGCTACGGGCAACCGGGGCAACCGCAGCAACCGGCCTGGGGGATCCCCGGTTGGCAACTGCCGCCGTTTCCTCCGCTTTTTCCGCCGGCGCCCCAACAGCAGCCTCCGCGTTGAGTCGTTTTCCCGCCTAGCGCGGGTCGCGGAGCGTCGATTCGTTGAGCGTTTGCATCGAACTCCGCGCCGTCCCGCTTCGCGGACGGACGCGTGGCGCCGGTCATCGCTTCCCCTCGGCTTCTCGGCGCTCGCTGTAGCGGTCGACAAGAAAATCGCGAAAGTCACGCGTGAGAATCGTGAACTTGTATAGTTCTTCCATCACGTCGACGAGGCGGTCCCGGTAGGACGAATCCTTCATCGTTCCGTCTTCGTGAAATTCGTCGTAGGCCTTCGGAACCGACGATTGATTCGGGATCGTGAGCATGCGCATCCAGCGCCCGAGGAGCCGGAGCGTGTTGACGACGTTGAAGGACTGAGAACCACCGCTCACCTGCATAACGGCGAGGGTTCGCCCCTGGGTTGGCCGTACTGCGCCGGCTGGGAGTGGGATCCAGTCGATTTGATTCTTGAAGACGCCGGTGATCGCCCCGTGCATCTCCGGGCAGGACCAGACCTGCCCCTCGGACCATAGAGACAGCTCCCGAAGGCGAAGCACCTCGGAATGATTGTCGAACTCGGGCGCTTTGATTGGGAGGTGGCGCGGGTCAAAAAATCGCACTTCGCAGCCGAGACCCACCAAGATCCGCCCCGCCTCCTCTGCGAGGAGGCGACTGTAGGAGCGCTCGCGCAACGATCCATAGAGAATCAGTATTTTTGGAGCATCCGTGCGCAGTTCCAGCGGCGGAAAGACGGGGATCGGGAGGGGGATCGGGAGGGGCGGTGGGGTTCCGTAGTCGATGCTCATGGGAGGTTCTTGGGGAGAAAGATCGGCTCTTGGTCGGCGGGCATCTGAGAAAGTTCTTCGGGGGTCAAACGGGCATAAATCTCGATAAGGGTGCCGTCGGGATCTTCAAGCCATAGTTCGTGGAGTGGGGTCCCCCGCCAAGTCGTGCGGGGCGGCTTCACGACCGGAATACCGGCCGCCTCCGCGTGGGACCACGCGGCGACGACGGCTGCGCGGTCGGCGACGCCGATCCCGAGGTGGTAGAGCGTGTCGTGGTGGAGTTCTTTCCCGTCGGCGACGAGGACGACAAAGTTCGTCGTGAGTGGCCCGCCGGCGAAGGTCGAATACCGGTGCGTCCATTCGCGGGGGCGGACGCCCAAGAGCCACGCATAAAACCGGGTGCTCGCTGCGAGATCGCGCACGCGGACGCTCGCATGAAACTCGGTAGGTGCAGGCCCTTCTGGCAAATCAAAGAGCGCTTCGAGGGTCGCCAAGCGGCCATCGATCTGATCTCTGGCCGCACGAAAGCGCTCGAGGAGCGCCTCTGGAGCGGCCGCAGGATCGGCTGCCGGATCGGCGATCGGCCAGTGGAGGCGCGCAACACCCGCGAGAGCGACCGGGCAAACCTCCTCAGCGCACAGCGTGATCACGAGGCGAATCGGCGCGGCGTCGCGAGCGGCCCCCTCGCGCACTGCCTCGTCGACCGATCGAGAAGCGCCATCGAGGGGGGCGAGCCCGACCTCGGCGAGCACCGCCACCGCGAGAGGATGAATCGGCTTTGGAGCGCTCCCCGCACTTACCATGCGCCAGGCGGGAAAGCGTTTCGCGAAGCGAGCGCGAGCGAGCGCTTCAGCCATTTGGCTTCGTGCGGAGTTTGCCACGCAGAGAAAGAGAATTGTCCCTGTTTCATTCATAAATGGGTCCCCTCAATCGACGGCGGAGAAATAACGCTTCTGAATCCAAAGAGCGACGTTTACGAGGCCAATCAATACAGGAACTTCAACGAGAGGCCCGATTACGGCGGCGAGTGCGGCTCCACTTTCGAGCCCGAAACTCGCGATCGCGACGGCGATGGCGAGCTCAAAATTGTTGGAGGCGGCGGTGAAGGAGAGGGTCGCCGACTCCGGGTAGGTCGCGCCGACCTTCTTCGCGACGAGGAACGTTCCGAGGAACATCACGACGAAGTAGGCGAGCAGCGGCGCCGCGATGCGGAGGACGTCCCCGGGGAGCGCAACGAGGGTTGCCCCTTTGAGGGAGAACATCACCACGATCGTAAATAGCAGAAAAATAAGGGTAATTGGCCCAATCTTCGGCGCGTAGACCGCCTCAAACCAGGCGCGCCCTTTGGCGCGGATGAGGACGGTCCGCGAGAGGAAGCCAGCGGCAAAGGGGACGCCGAGGTAGAGGGCGACCGTCTTGGCAACGTCGCCCACACCGACGGTGAGCGCCACGCCGTGGAGGCCAAGCACCTTCGGGAGGACGGTGGCAAAGAGGTAGGCGTAAACCGGGAAGAAGAGGACCTGGAAAAGAGAATTGAAAGCGACGAGTCCCGCGCACATTTCTGGGTCCCCTTTTGCAAGCGAGTTCCATACAAGGACCATCGCGACGCACGGGGAAATGCCGACGAGAATCAGCCCGGTCATGTAGTCGGGCTTGTCCCGAAGAAAGAGGACCGCGAGCGCAAACATCAGCGATGGCGCGAGGACCCAATTCAGCAAGAGTGAAAGCGCAAAAATCCGTGTATTGCGAAAGATTTTCCCCAATTCCTCGTAACGGACCTTCGCGAGCGGCGGGTACATCATCAGCATCAGGCCGATGGCGATCGGGAGAGACGTCGAGCCGACGCGAAGGCGAGAGAGGCCGGTCGCAAAGCTCGGCGCATACACGCCGAGAAGCACGCCGAGCCCCATCGCGAGGAAGATCCAGAGCGTCAGAAACCGATCGAGGAACGGCAGCTTTTCTATCGTGGAAGAGCGATGGGAGGCCGCGCTCACAACGCCCCCACGAGCGCCTTGAGGCGCCGAAGCGCGCGGGGCTCGATGCAGTAGCAGACCCGTGGTCCGTCGATTTCGCCGCGCACGAGCCCCGCCTCCTTCAGCACCTTGAGATGCTGGGAAACCGTCGACTGAGCGAGCTGGATCTCCTGGACGATATCACCGCAAATACAGGCATTTTTGGCGGTGAGGAAGCGCAAGATTTTCACGCGCGCCGGGTGGCCGAGCGCCTTGGCGAGCTGGGCAAGTTCGTCGTCCGCCTCGGCCCCCTCGACGGGGCGAAGATCGGGCGCGTACGGAAGAGGATCCGCAGGGGGGCAGCAGGCGCCTTGGGGTTGATTCATCGTCGATAGACGATAGATGCCTTGTGCACGACTCGCAAGCGACTCCGGACGGGCCCGGGAACAGAGGCGGTTTTTGACGGCCGTTCCCGGATCGGCTCCGAAAGGTTGTACGAAGCGGTAATCGCGGTCTTTTCACGAATGCGCGAATCGTCGTACCATCGCGAGCTGCCTACGTGCCCGGCGCGAGCACCGGCGACTTCGACACGAGCCCCATCGGCGTAAATTGCCGGGGCCCGTGCGGGGTAGCCCTCGGAACCTGACCCAGAGAGAGACGAAGGAAAGAGCGCATGAACAGTCCGGCGCGGACCACGAAACAGACCGACCCGATGCTCAATCGCATCGTCGCCGGGCGCTACAAGCTCGAAGCGCGCGCCGGTGAAGGCGGGATGGGGGTCGTCTATCGCGCCCGTCACGTGCTCATCGATCGCGTCGTCGCCCTCAAGCTGATCCGCCCCGATCTGCGCGGCGAAACCCACCTCCGCGCCTGGATGCTCCGCGAGGCCCGCGCCGCAAACCGCGTCGATCATGCGCATATCATTGATATCCATGACATCGGGGAGACCGAGGAGGGGGAACTCTATCTGGTGATGGAGTACCTCGTCGGCACCGCGCTTTCCTCGGAGCTCGCGAAGGGGCCGATGCTGCTCGGTCGCAGCGTCGACATCCTCGAGCAGATGTGCGCCGCCCTCGCGCGCGCCCACGACCTCGGCGTCATCCACCGCGACTTGAAGAGCGACAACATCCTCCTCACGTCGAAGGGGGGCCGCAAAGACTTCGTAAAGATTCTCGATTTCGGGCTCGCCCACCTCGCGATGGACCCGCGCCTCGCGCCGAAGGGGGCCGTCTTCGGCACCCCCGAGTACATGTCCCCCGAGCAGGCACGCGGCGAAGAGGCCGGCCCCCAGAGCGATCTGTACGCGCTCGGCGTGCTCTTCTTCGAAATGCTCACCGGCCAGCTCCCGTTCCGTTCGAGCGATCGCGAGACGCTCCTCGAAATGCAGCGTTCGGCGCCGCCGCCGCGCCCCTCGGCCATCAAGCCGGACGTGCTCCCGGCCGCCGAAGCGATGGTCATGAAGCTCCTGGAGAAGGACCGTCGCAAGCGGTACCAGGACGCCCACCATATGCACGAGGAGCTGAAGACGCTCCAGCGCAGCCTCCCGAGCGCCCCTTGGGAGGTCTCGGCCCTCGGCGAAAACGCGCCGCCGCCGCCGCCGCCGCCGCCGGAGTCGCCGGGCGTCATTGAGTGGGCGAACCGCGCGTCACTCTTTTCGCGGATGGTGAGCCGCGCCTACCCGAACGGCGCCGTCCCGCCGGACGTTTCCCAGGCGCTCGGCCAGTCCTGGGACCTGGCCGCAAAGGCGTCGAAGCTCGAAGGCGAAGTCGCTAGCCACTCGCGGAAGCTCGAGAGCCTCGAGCGTCGTGGGCGCGCGCTCCGTGCGGAAATTGGCCGTAAAGTCGAGGAATTGGCTCAGGAGGAGTCCCGGGTTCTTCGCGACGTAGCTGCCGATCAGGCGGAGGCAGCGAAGATCCGCGAGCAGGCGGGGGCCGCCGAACGGAACGCGATCGCCGCGAAGCAGGCGGCCGATCAGGCCTCCATGCAGAACTACACCTCGGCCCAGCTCCGCCCAGTCTACGAGCGTGCCGGGGCGGCGCTCGCCCTCCTCGATGCCAAGCGCCGCGAGTACGCCGAGCGGGAACAGAAGGCGCTTGCCCGGGACGCACAGGCCAAAGATTTGCGCCGTCAAATCGAGGAGTTGCGTGCCCAGCTCGCCCGGTATGCCGAGGCTCTCGAAGAGGATCTTGCCGCCGGCCGGGAAAAGGTCGCCGTCCGCTCCCGGGAGGGGATTACCTACGAGCGGGCCTTCAGCGACGTCACCAGCGCGCTTGTTGCCCATCTGAAGGCAAAGGTTGAAGTTCGCGATCTTCTTCAGGAACTCATGTCGAGTCTCCTCGGCGGAGGCACCCCAGCCCCCTCCAAAATGGAGGGGCCGAAGAGCGGCTGATCCGTCTCCCTTTCGGTCCCGCCCCCGTCGCCCTCCCGCCCCCGGAAATTTCCCCCATGACCGACGTTGCCGCCCTCGAACGCTACCTTGACCTCTACGCCGATTACCTCGGCACCCTCGGCAAGGACGCAGCCGCCCTCGCCCAATTGGTCGAGAGCGACCTCCCGCGCGACGCCCGCGCCCGCGTGATTTCCGCGCTGAACTACGTGTTCAAGTCGGTCGATCTCATTCCGGACGGCATCGACGACATCGGCTTCCTCGACGATGCCTTTGTCGTCCGTGTCGCCGCGAAGCTCGCCGTCGACGCCGGCGGGACCGGCGGAGACCTTACGCGCTTGGCGGGAGAAGCTGCCGATATTGCTTCATTTCTTGAAGCCGATCACGGGCGCCTTGAGAACTACGTCCAGGGGCTCCGCCGGAGCGAAGCCCGCGGGCGGACCGTCGACGACGTCCTCGATGACGCGGCGATCCGCGCCGAATTTCTGACCGAGGTCGCCGCGTGGTCGGCCGCCTACGAGATCCCGAGCTTCACCAAGCAGCCGAAGACGCTCGTGAAATTGAAGGCATTCCTCTCGGCGAAGCTGCCGTGAGCGGCTGCGCGTCCGCCCGGAACCGCCGAAGGCGGTGAGGAAACGGCGCGCACGACGGCGGCTGCGCGTCCGCCCGGAACCGCCGAAGGCGGTGAGGAAACGGCGCGCACGACGGCGGCTGCGCGTCCGCCGCTAGAGAAACCGGCCGATCGCGAGGCCGATCAGGATCCCGGCGAGCAGACAGACCATCCCGATGACCGCTACCCACTGGGGGGCGATGCCGCGGTGGTCCTGCGAAGCCGGGCTTCGTTCGTTTTGGGCCTGCAATTTCGAGGGGATCGGCAGGTGTGGGGCCGCCATCGGCGTCGGCGTCGACAGCGCCGAAAGCGGGATCGTCGACGGTCGCGGCGTGCTGAAGTACGGCTCCGGGAAGGCGCTCGGCGTGCTCAGCCGTGCCCCCATTGCCGGCTCCGGGAGCCGGCTCATGCGCATTTCCCCGGTGACCGACGGTCCGTAGGCCTGGGCCAACGCGTGGGCCATTGCGGGGGCGCTCGGCCAGCGGGCGTTGCGGTCTTTGGCGAGCCCGCGCGCGATCACCTCGCCGAGGGGGCCGAAGGTCGGGTCGAAGGACTCGAGCGGCGCCGGTTCCAGCGTCAACACTGCGGTAAGTTTCGCGAATTCGTTCTCTGCTGGGAACGCGGCGCGCCCGGTGAGCATCTCCCAGGCCATGACCGCGAGGCTGAAGAGGTCGCTCCGCGGGTCGACCTCTTTGCCGTTCCGGATCTGCTCGGGGCTCATGTAGGCGGGCGTCCCGAGGAGCATGCCCGTCTTGGTGCGGGTGCCGGCGCCGCCGAGGACGTCCATCACCTTCGCGATCCCAAAATCGAGGAGCTTCACCGTGAAAGCGCCGGTGTTGTTGCGCGAAAGGAAGATGTTGTCCGGTTTGAGATCGCGGTGGACGATCCCCTGGGCATGGGCGACCGTGAGCGCGGCGAGGGCCGCCTGAAGAATCGAAACCGCCTGCGAAATCGGAATTTTACGCCCGGCGTTCGTATAGGCGGAGAGCGCCGTCCCGGAGAGCTTCTCCATCAAAATGAAGGGGCTTCCATCTTCGGCGATGCCCGACTCAAACACACGAATGATGTTGGGATGAACCAACTTCTCCGCGATCTTCCCTTCGACGAGGAACCGCTCGACGACCTCGGGATCGAGCATCGCGTGGGGCGCCAGCACCTTCAGCGCGAGCGGCCCCCGGGATGGATCTTCCCCGGCGACCGCCGCCACCTCGTAGACGACGCCCATGCCGCCGGCGCCGATGCGACGGACGACATCCCAGCGACGCGCAATGCGCGCGCCGACGAGGTCGTGCGGGTCGGGTTCGGCCATGGACAGGTTCTAGCGATCAGCCGCGCTGCTTGGCAGAAAAACGTGCTTCTACGGCGCTTACAACGCGACCGTGGACGTCATCGACCTCTTTGTCGGTGAGGGTGCGATCGTCGGCCTGGTAGACGACGCGGAAGGCGAGGCTCCGGTGGTCGGCGGGGATGCTTCCGCCGACGAACTTGTCAAAGAGCTCGACGCGACGACCGAGGGGGGCGGCGGCGCTGGCGATTTCGGCGCTGACCGCGCCTGCGTCGACGTCGTCGTGGACGACAAGGGCGAGATCGCGCGGTGAGGCGGGGAACCGGGGGATCGCTTGGTACACAAACGATTTCTTCGGGAGCCCGCGGAGGGCGTCGAGATCGAGGTGGACCACTTGCGTCCCCGCGCCAACCTCGAAGGACTCGACCAAATCGGGATGGAGGGGGCCGAAGTGGCCGACGGGGATCCCGTCGACGGCGAGGGTCGCGCCGCCACGTGGGTGGATCGTCGCGATTTCTTTGTTGGAAGTGACCATCGGCGTGGCACCCACCAGCGCGCGCACGAGCGCTTCGGCGAGGTACTTCGCGTCCCAGACGTCCCACGATTCCGCCTTCGTGAGCCACGCGGGGCGGTTGCCAGCGAGGACGGCGACGAAGGTCAGCTTTTCGGAAGGGAGCGATTTTCCGCCCTGTTCCGTGCCTTCTTGGGCGTGGAAGGTCGGTGTTGCTGCGAAGAGGGTGCCGCTCCGCTCGCCGTGGCGACGGGCGTTCGCGAGCGCTTCGAGGAGCCCCGGGAGGAGCGCCGTCCGGAGGACGCTCTGGTACTCGGAGAGGGGGTTCTGCAAATGAACGCTCGCCGGTTCCGCCTTTGCTTTTTCGAGCACCGCCGGGGAAGTGAGCGCATAGAGGATCGCCTCGGAGAGACCGAGGTTGACGGCGGCACGGCGTACCGTCGTGAGGAATTGTTCGCGGCCGCCAAAATCGAGGGTCGGTGCGACGCGCGGAAGAATCGCCGGAATGGTGTCGATGCCGCGGACGCGGATCACCTCTTCGACAAGGTCTGCTTCGCGGGTGAGATCGGGGCGGTGGGCCGGGATCTCAAACGTCGCTTCTCCGTCGGTGCTGGTCGTGCCTGCGGGCTTGAGGCCGAGGCGTTCCAAAATCGTGTGGGCTTCCGACCAGGGGACGACGATCCCGAGGAGTCGGTTCATGAAGGCGGCGGTGAGGCGCACCGTCGGCCGGGTGAGCTCTTTCGCGACGACGATGCGGTTTCCGGCGGCGGTTTTCCCGCCGGCGAGGGTGCCGAGGAGCTCCTGGGCGCGGGCGAGGGCGCGGCCGGTGTCCGACCAGTCGACGCCGCGCTCAAAGCGGTGGCTCGACTCCGTGTGGAGCCCGTGGCGGCGGCCGGTGCGGCGTACGCCCCGCGGATCGAAGCAGGCGACTTCAAGGAAGACGCGCTTGGTTTCGGTGGAAATTTCGCTATTTCCGCCCCCCATGACGCCGGCGAGCGCCACCGGGCCGTTGCCGTCGGCGATCACGAGATCGTCGTGGACGAGCTTCCGGTCGACGCCGTCGAGGGTCTTCAAGACCTCCCCTTCCGTCGCGCGGCGGACGCGGATGCCGCCGGCGACCTTGTCGAGATCGAAGGCGTGCATCGGGTGGCCGAACTCGAGCATGACGAGGTTGGTGACGTCGACGACGTTGGAGATCGACCGGACGCCGAGCGCCTGGAGGCGGAAGCGGACCGCGAGCGGCGACGGGCCGACGGTGACGTCAAGCGACGCGCCAGCGCCATAGTGGGGGCAGCGCTCGCCGTCGGTGATGGTGACGGTAGTTCCGAGCGCTTCAAAGGTCGTTTCGGCGGCGGTCGCTTCGGAAATGGCAGGCACTTCAAAGGGGACTTCGAGGAGCGCCGAGAGCTCGCGGGCGAGCCCGAGGTGGCCGAGGCCGTCGGGGCGGTTTGGCGTGAGGCCGATCTCAAAGATGAAATCGTGGGCCTCGCGGACCGCGTTCGCAAACGGCGTTCCCGGCGGCGCCGAGTTCGGCGCGAGGACGAGGATCCCGTCGCTGCTGTCGCCGAGACCGAGCTCCTTCTCCGAGCAGAGCATCCCCTCGGAGACGACGCCGGCGATCTCGCGGGGGGCGAGCGTCACGCCGAGGGCCGGCAGGTAGGCGCCAAGCGGGGCGAGGACGACCTGGTGGCCGGGCTCGGGGACGTTCGGTGCACCGCAAACAATTCGCTGGGTTCCGGAGGGGCCACGGTCGACGGTGACGAGGCGGAGGCCGCTCTTCGTCGGGTGGGGCTCCCGCGCGACGACGGTCACGACGAGGCAGCTCGTCGTCGCCGCGCCGTACTCGTCGATGCCTTCCACTTCGAAGCCGGCGCCGGTCAGCACCTCGGCGAGCTTGGTGGGGGCGAGCGGCGTGCGCGCGACGGCGGGGACGAGTTCCGAGAGCCAGTTGTAAGAAGCCTTCATGATCGTGATCCAGGATCCGGGAAAGAGTCGGTAACCAACGACGATTGCAGCATCTCGCCCAGGAAGACCGGGCAGCTGCAGTTCTGCGCGCCGTTTCCTCACCGCCTTCGGCGGTTCCAGGCGGACGCGCAGGTGCAGGAAGTTCGCTTAGAACTGGGCGAGGAAACGCGGATCGTTTTCGAAGAAAAGGCGAATGTTCGGGACGCCGTACCGGAGCATGGCGAGGCGCTCGAGCCCCATCCCGAGGGCGAAGCCGGTCCATTTCTGCGTCTCGTCCCGGCGAAGCGCCGGATCCGAGAACTTCTGCTCGCCGGGGACGTTCATGCCGCACTCTTCGAAGACGACCGGGTCGATCATCCCGCAGCCGAGAACTTCAATCCATCCGGTATGTTTGCAGAGGTTGCAGCCGGCGCGGGTCCCGTCTTCCTTCCGGCAGAAGACGCAGCCGATGTCGACTTCGGCCCCCGGCTCGACGAAGGGGAAGTAGCTCGGGCGGAGGCGGACCGGCGTGCCGGCGCCGAAGAGGCGTGCGGCGAAGGCCTCGAGGATCCCCTTCAAATGGGCCATTGAGACGTTCTCGTCGACGAGGAACGCCTCCAGCTGATGGAACATCGGTGAGTGGGTCGCGTCGTCGTCGCGGCGGTAGACGGTGCCCGGCGCGATGTAGGCGAAGGGGGGCGTCATCGACGTCATCGCGCGGACCTGGATGTTGCTCGTGTGCGTCCGCAGCAGGTGGCCGTCGGTCGTCCAGAAGCTGTCCTGCATGTCGGTCGCCGGGTGGTCCGGCGGGAAGCCCAACTTCGTGAAGTTGTTAACTTCATGCTCGACTTCCGGCCCGTCAAACACGCCAAAGCCGAGGCTCTTGAAGATGGCGATGACCTCTTCGCGGACCTGGCTGATCGGGTGGGCGTGCCCTTCCGCGCGGAGGGTGCGGGCCGGGAGCGTGAGGTCGAAGGGGCGCGCGTGGAGCTCGGCGTGGCGGAGCTCGGCGGCGAGGGTGGCGAGGCGCTGATCAAAGGCGGTTTCCACCTCGACGCGGAGCGCATTGACCTTCGCGCCGATCGCCTTTCGCGCGTCGCCGGGGATCGCCCCCATCTGCTTCAAGATGGCGGTCAGCTCCCCTTTTTTGCCAAGGATCTTGGCATTTTCGTCGCGGAGCGTCTGTTCGTCAGTCGCCGCCGAGAAACGGCTCGGGTAGCCGTCGCGGAGGGTCGTCAGCGCCTGCTCAATCGCTTCGTGGGTGGCGTGGGGGGCATCCATGATGGGGGGCCACTACTACAAAGTTCCCCATTTGTAGCGCCCAGTTGCGCGGGGCCCCGAGCATCGTGAAGCGGCCCCTGCCAGGAAAAAAAGCCTACTTGCAGGACAGCTCGGTCTGGCTCTTCAGCGACGCTTTTCCGTCGCAGCCGGTGCTGCAGGTCTTCCCCGTCGGGCACTGGAGGCCGGCGAGGCGGGTGCCCCCCTTGCACTGGATAGCCGCCTTGGCGATTTCCGGATCGCAGTAGAAGCCGTCTGCCTTCCCTTGGCAGAACGCGGCCGGCGGCACCGCCTGGCAGCCTTCTCCCGTGTTCGGTGCCCGGAAACAATAGGCGGTCGGCGTCTTTCCGGCGCGGCTGTTGGTGATCGACCCGCTGTTGTAGGCGCCGTCAGAGACGCGGTTGTCGATCGCGGTCAATACGCCATTCTGGTTGTCGGCGACCATGAACACGTGGCCCGAATGGGCGTCGGTCCGGTAGGGGTCGCCGACGCCCTGGATCTTCGGGTTGTTCTTGCTCGCGCCGTACTCGTTGAGATCTTGGGTGAATCCGATGTCGCCCGGCTGACATTGGGCCGCGGGGACCGGCTTCCAGCCGCGCTTGATCAGCTCTTCTTTTACGCCCGGCCCACCGGAACCGACCGCATCGGTACGGGTTCGCATCGGGAAATCGGGATAGACGGAGCGCATCGCGAGGGAAACATAGGCGGCGCAGCGCTTCCCGGTATTGGGGAGAGCGGCCCGCGCTTGCCGGCGTACCGTCGAGTAGTTTTCGCGATCGTTGTAGTGATTGAAGAGCTTCGCGCCGTCGCCACAGCTGGCCGGAAGAGACGCCGGAACCGCTTTCGGCGTGACCCCACCGCAGCCGGCATCGCCGCCCGCACCCGCGTCGCCTACGCCAGCATCGCCACCCGCGCCGCCGCCGCCACCGCCGCCGCCGGGGGGCGTTCCGGGGTCGCTCGGGCTCCCAGTCGGAGGGGCCGTCGGCACTTCTTGGCCGTTCGCGCCGAGCCCGATTGCGAGGAGCGACTCTACAACTTTCTTCGCCAATTCAACCGGGAAGCGGGTGCCTTCGCACTTCGCGCCGCCGCCGTTCGCCTTGCACTCGTCGACGACCGTCTTGTCGAAGGGGCCATAGACGAACTTGCCGTCGCTGCAGAGGCCGGTCTCCGGCGAGACGGTGGTCCCCGTCGGGCATTCGGACACCGGATCATCCCCTTGAATCGTCGGATCGTCGACGGCATTCGGGTTTGAATTCCTCGCATCTTCGGCGACGTCGGCCGGCCAGTTGGCCTCATCGCAGACGGCGCCGTTGCCAGCCTTTTTGCACTCATCGACCATGGCGTCGGGGAACGGGCCGACCGCTTTCTTGTCGGGCGTGAGGCAGAAACCGGTCTTCGCATCAAACACGGTATCCGGCGGGCAAACGACATCGGTCGCGCCGGCGGTGTAGGGGTCTTCCGGCTCCGCCGACATCTTGTCGAGGTCGTTCGTCGAGTCGTTCGGCGTGGTGTCGCCGTTCTTCGTCGGCAGGTACTCGTCCCCGACTTTGGGGCGTCTCGCCTCCGAGCGCTGGTCAGCGACCGACAAACGGAAAAACGCGACCCTCACGGATCGCGTTTCGAGCGGGACGCGGCCGGCCTTACTTGCAGGCGAGCTCGGTGGCGCTCTTCATCGCCGCGCGACCGCCGCTGCCGGCCGAGCAGGTCTTGCCCGTCGGGCACTGAAGGCCGGCGAGGCGGGTGCCCCCCTTGCATTGAATGGCCGCCTTCGCGATGTCGGGGTCGCAGTAGAAGGCGTCGGCCTTCCCCTTGCAAAAGGCGTCGACCTGGGATGCGCACCCTCGGGAGGCATTCGGCGCGCGGAGGCAGTAGGCGGTCGGCGTCTTCCCCTTGCGGCTATTGGTAATGGAGCCGCTATTGTAGGCCCCTTCCGAAATGCGGTTGTCAATCGCGGTAATCACGCCATTCTGGTTGTCGGCGACCATGAAGACGTGGCCCGAGTGCGCATCTTTTCGGTACGCATCAGCGGCGGTGCGGATCTTCGGCTTCGACTTACTCTTGCCGTATTCATTGAGATCTTGGGTAAAAGCGATGTCGCCCGGCTGGCAGTTTGCCGTACTGACCGGCTTCCAACCGCGCTTAAAGAGTTCCTCTCGGACGCCGTTGCCGCCGGAACCGACAGAGTCGGTCCGCTTGCGCATCGGGAAGCCGGGATAAACCTCGCGCATCGCGAGTGAGACGTAGGTCGCGCAGCGCTTGCCGGAGGCCTCGATGGCGCGCGCTTGACGTTTGATTTGCGAGAAGTTCTTGCGATTGTTGTAGTGATTGAAGAGCTTCGCCGCGTCGCCGCAGGAGGACGGGAGCGCCTTCGGGACGGCGGCGAGTTCGAGGTCGCCCCCGGCGAAGTCGGCGCTCGTGATCTCGGACCCGTCGGCGGAGAGGCCGGCGTCCGCGTAGCCGTTCGGGAGGACTTCCGTCGCAAACTTCACATCAAAGCGCAGCGCGTTGCAGGCGGCGGCGCCGCCGTTCGCCTGGCATTCGGCGACGACGGTGCTGTCGAAGGGGCCGTAGACGAACTTTCCGTCGCTGCAGAGGCCGTGCTTGATGGAGACAGTCGTGCCGGTCGGGCAGCTAGCGACCGGCTCGTCCCCCTCGATGGTCGGGTCGTCGACGGCGCTTGGATTGGCATTCCGCGCCGCCTTTGCGAGGGCGACCGGCCACTCGGCGCTGTCGCACACGGCGCCGCCGCCGTTCTTCTTGCAGGCGTCGATCATCCCTTGCGGGAAGGGCCCGACCGCCTCGCCGTTCGTCGTCACGCAGAAGCCGCTCGTCCCGTCGAAGGTGGTCGCGTCCGGGCAGACGACGTCGTTGGCGTCGACCGAGTAGGGGGAGTCGGACTCGGCCGACATCTTCGCGAGATCGTTCGTCAGGTCGTTCGGCGTCGTCTCGCCGTCGGCCGTAGGCAGTTCGCCGTCGACCAGGCCGTCGTCGGTCACCCGGTCGCTGGACGAGCACGCGAAGAGGGAAAGGGCGAGGGCGGCTGAGGCGACGAGCGGAATGCGGCGGTGCATGGGGAATCCTTTAGCAAAGCGGGGGCCAACGTCTCCAACGCATCACAGCATACAGGTTTCGTCGAAAAGCAAAAGAATCCTGTCTGTTACAACGCCGTTACGACGCACCACGCCAAACAATTCGCCACTTCCACGCGCTTGCGCTGGTCTCTCTCCGACCCACCGGGTGGATCATTGCTGCACCATGAGCCGCGTCTCCGCCCACCGAAGATGGAAACAAGAAACCCCGCCGATCCTTGCGGAGGGCGGGGCTGCTCGATTTCCTTACCGGAACTCAGATGGCCTTGGCCGACTTGAGCACTTCCGTGAAGGCGGCCGGGTCGGCGATCGCGATGTCGCTGAGCACCTTGCGGTCGAGGTCGATGTTCGCGAGCTTGAGCGCGTGCATCGCCTTGCTGTACGTCGTGCCGTTGAGACGGGCCGCCGCGTTGATGCGGGCGATCCAGAGACGACGGAAGTCCCGCTTGCGGAGCTTGCGGTGGGCGTACGCGTACACCCACGACTTCATCACGACTTCCTTCGCGTAAGCGAAGAGGCGGCTGCGGGCGCTGTGGAACCCGGAAGCGGCCTTGAGGATACGATTGCGGCGACGACGCGCCTTAAAACCACGTTTTGCGCGGGGCATAGGAGGGTCTCTTTCTCGTCAGCCGTAGGGGAGCAGGCGCTTGAAGTGCTTTTCGAACGACTTGGCGACCATGTCGTTCTTGCGCAGGCGGCGGAGGCGCTTGCGGGACTTGTTGCTCAGCCCGTGGTTTCCGCCCTGCTTGGAGCGGCGCACACGGCCCGATCCAGTGATGCGGAGCCGCTTTGCTGCGGCTTTCTTGGTCTTCATCTTCGGCATGACGTGCCTTCCTCAGAGGGAACGCTCTCTCGGGGCCCTCGCCGGATGCGAGAGTGGGAATGCCGCGGAGATGCGTGTGGGGAGGCGCCTCGTAGCAAAGTGCGAGCGGCTGTCAATCGATTTGCGGTTGTGTTCGCCGGTTCTTCTTGCCGCAACCCGATCCGCGCGGTGTTCTGCTCGCTTCCATGCGTCCGTGAATGCGGCAAAAGCGTGGGCGGCAAAGACGGGATGGCCGAAGGGGACCAAATCCCCGAAGCTCGGGCTCGCCGCCAGGATCTATCACGACACCGGTTTCCGGCATTGCACCAAGAAGGAATACGACAAGGCAGCCGACCTCTTCCTCCGTGGGACGCTCGCCGATCCCGAGGCGAAGCTCCCCGCCTACAACCTCGCCTGTACCTACGCGATTCTCGGCGACTCCCATGCGGAAGCGGCGCTAAAAATTGCGATTGAGCGCGGCGGCGATGCCGTAAAAAAGCGCGCGGCGAAAGATGCCGACTTTGCGAAGGTCAAGTCGGCCCCGTGGTTTACCGCCCTCACTGGTGGATGAAACAGCATTGAAGATCGTGTAACGATCGCGCGATGCCGTCGCGTACCCCCTTCTTCGCCGCCCCCCTGCTCCTCTCGGCGCTGGTTGCAGCCCCGCTTGCTGCCTGCAGCGGCAGCGAAGGGGGCGCCGCAGAAGACGACAAAATCATCGGCGATAACAACTTTGTAGCGGTTGCCGAGGACGGCTCGAATATCCCTGCAAAGTACAAGGGTCTCCTCGATGCCTTCGGGCTCGGATCGATGACCTGCACGATGACCCACCTCGGCGACGGCCTCGTCTTGACGGCGGGGCACTGCGTCGACGCGCCGCCGGTGAAGAACGAGATCGTCCCTTGCGGCGACGTGGCCATTCGTTGGGGCTTCCGCGGATCCCGGAGTGAACAGTCGCTCCCCGAATCCCGTTGCGAGCGCATTTTGGTCGCGAAGGATGACACCAAGACCGGCGTCGATTTCGCCCTCCTTCTCGTCGACAACCCGCCCTCGGCAAAGGTCCCGGTGACGCTCGCGACGACGGCGAAGGTCGGGACGAAAATCACGATTTTTGGCCACCCGAAGGGGCGCCCGCTGGAGTGGTCGAAGACCTGCACGATTCAGCCGGGAACCTCGTTCTTTAGCGGAGATGGCGGTCTTGACGCCGACGCTGCGAACGGCCCGTCGACGGAATTTTTCGCCCACCAATGCGACACCGAGCCGGGCAATAGCGGCAGCACTGTGCTGGACGACAAGACGCTTGCCGTCGTCGGCATTCACGACGGTGGGTATCCGAACTGGAACTACGGAACCTACGTCACGCGGACGGCGATTGCCGATTGGATCGGGAAGGTCGACGGCCCGAAGACCGCATTCATGTACCCGAGTGAAGGGGACGTCCTGGAAGGGGAAGTCTCTGTCACGATGCGCCGCTGGATGCGGAACGGGACCGTCGGGAAGATCGTGGTCGCCTTTCCGGACGGCACCAAGCAGACGATCGCCGCCAACGAAGACGGCCTCCTCTGGGATTCGCGGAAGACCTCCGACGGCCCGGCGACGATCACCGCGACCGCTTACGACGCCAAGACGGGCGCCGCCGGCACCCCGGTGAAACTCCCCGTAACCATTCGGAATACGCCGGTGACCGCCGACGCGGGCGCCGATGCCTCCCCCGCCGACGCCGGCCGCGACTGACCGATGCAACCGACCCGCGAAGCCATCGAAGCGGCAGCCCCCTGGGCGGAACTCTTTCACGCCTACGGGCCGGCCATCGACACGCCGGCCCACCTCTTCGCGCTCGTCGCCGGGACGGCGCGCGAGCGGGAGGACGCGCTCGCCCATTTGACGTCGGCGATCCTCCATCAGGGGACGCCTTGGCCCGCGACGGCGCCGGTCGCCGAGGTGCTTGTCGGCCTCTTGCGGGCTGGGCACCTCCGCGCCGTCCACGACGATATTTCGCGTTTTCTTGCGGAAATCATTGAAGTTTCTGAGCAGGTTGCGGCCGCGACCGCCCCCCTCGCCGAGCTCGAAGCTCAGGCCCGTAACCCGGACCTCGACGCGTGGATTGCCGAGACGGCACCGCTCTGGGGGACCGACGAGGAGGCGGCCGAAGAAGAGTACGAGGCGCTCTTCGACGACGACGCGCTCGCGTCGGCGCTCCTCGCGCGCGCCTACCTCGGTTGCGTCCGGGTGGCGCCTGCGCTCCGGGCGGCGATCCAGTCCTGATCTTCTTCCGCGGCGTCGAGGACGGCGTCAACAAGCACCTGGGCCGCGCTTGTCGACCGAAAGAACCGGTCGAAGAGTCGTGAACGGGCGGTGCTCATACCGACCTCTTTGCGCAATGTCACTCGGTGACTCAATCGTGGAAATGACGGAAAAGAAGGGGGCACTTCCTTGCGCGTTGCGCCTGCGTAAGCTATCGCCCGGCCATGCACCGCCCCTTTGGAATGTTCGCTCTCGCCGCGCTCCTTGGCAGCGCCCCGCTCTTCACCCTCGCCTGCAGCGCGGAAACGACCGACGAGATCGAGGTCACCGAAGACGACCTCACCGCCGCCGAAATCTCCAGCGCCGGCTGCTCAAAAGCAGGAATTCAAACGGCAAAGACCGCGTGGTCAAAGGCGTATCAGCTCTCGCGGTCGCTCTCGACGACGACCACGAATGATCCTGCGAAGCTCGACGCCGTCGCCGAGCAGATCGACAAGGCGATCACCGGCTGCTCCGCCTATGCGAAGTACGCCTACGACGCCTCCTACTCGAGCGTCTACACGAAGCAGGTGCGCGCCTCCGGTGGCACGCTCGCCTACGCGGTCCGCGTCGCCAAGGCGGGCGACGAGTGCACCGACCCGGTCACGCTCGCCGATGCCGCCTACGCAACGACGGCCGCCAACGCGGCCTTCAAGAAGGTCGTCCGCAGTGACGCGTGGGCCGCCCCGCTTCGCGAGAAGCTCGCCGGCCATTTCGTCCGCTCCGAGCTCGATGGCTCGTCGACCTCGAAGCCGGAAGCACTTGACATCACTTCTCAATTTGGCGACCTCGCCAGCGTTACCTTCCGCGCGCCGCGCCCCGGCGTCCTCCCGGTGCTGGAGCGGAAGATCTTCAAGAACGGCACCTACGAAGACCTCACGACCGACGCAAACGCCGACGTCGTCGTCGCGAAGGGGACCTGGAAGGCGACCGGCGCCACCATCACCTTCACGCCGGCGAAGGGGGCTGCGAGCAGCTCGACGCTCGTGCGGACCGTCTCGAAGACCAGCGCCCCCGTCTTCACGTTGAAGTCGGGCGGCTCGGAAATCTTCAACTATGACCCCGATCTCTGCTCGGCCTGATCCCCAAGCGGATCCCCAAGCACATCCCCAAATAGGCGATCCCCGCCGTGTAGCCTACGACGGGGATCTGGGATTTGGGCTTGCGCCTCGCGCGTACCGTCTCTGCGGCGTTTAAGGTCGAGGATAAGTCGTTAGACGTTCATGTCCTGCCGTTGGACGACCGACCCCAAGGGAAAGCGAGCTTTCTCTGTAAAAACCGGGTGCTGCGCCGCGCCGAGCGGAAACTCGGCGAAACCGTTGGAGCGGCGTGGCCCCGGAGCGGGCCGGAGTGGATTTGAACCACCACCTGAACGTAATTGCCTCTTCCGATCGATCAGAGGGGTCACGATTTTAGGAGTCTGGAGTGGCTAGGTTGATTCTGATTCGGTCCACAATCTGCCTCTGCCAATTGGGCTAGCCCCGCGGTGCGTGAAAAGTTCTTCCGTGGAGCGCGGGAGAACCTCTCTTTGAAGAGCGCCGGATTCTGGGAAGGATTCGGCGTCTCTTCGGTACGGGGCGGTGGATTCGAACCACCACTGGGATTGCTTTCGGACCGGTTTAGATTCCGGCTAAGTCTAACATTGCACTCCGACGCCGACGGTAGGCGCCCCCGCCGGGGCTGTCACCCCTTTTTTAGGGCCGGTTCGAAGATGTGCTGGAGGATCGAGGCGCCGATGCCATCTTCGACGGTGACCTCGATCTCATTCGCTTTTTCGCGCGCGCACTTGACGGCGACCTGAAGCGCTTCGACGCGCCGGAGCATCTCGTTTACGGCGGCGACCGGGAGCGCGGAGCTGTATTTGATCGTCGTCCAGACGCCGGCAAATACGTCTTCACTGACCTCTTTGACCTGCGCCGGGTGCTCTTTCGTCGCTTCGTAGAGGACCATCGGCCGCACGATTTTCTTCGTGCGCATCGAACCGGTCGGCTCCGTCGCGTAGAGGGCTTGATTGAGGTCGTACCCCCACTTTTCCGAGGAATCGAGCGTCGGCAGCTTCTTCACGAAGGTGTGAAGATCATTGAGCTGTTTCTCGAGGACGAGGAGGAACGTCACCGGGCAATCGCGCAGGAGCGTCGTCCCACCGACGACGACATCGGCGCGGGCCATGGTGTTCCCCCAGTCGCGCAAGGCGGCGATGCTGAGCCACTCGGAGAGGCCGGCGACGGTGTCTTTGATGACGTCTTCCGCGCGGGCCTGGACGTTGTGGCGATCGTCGGGGAGGCGCTCGCCGGTCGGCGACGTCGGGTCGTCGTCTTTGGGCTGGAAGGTCTTTACGTGACCGGAGAAAAGCTCCTTTTTTTGGAGCGCTTTGTGGTCTTCCGAGAGCTTGTTGTAGACGCGGCTCTTCGTCCCCTGCTCGATGGCAATGACCTGATTCAACTTCATCGTACGCGGCATTGGTTCTTCTTCGCTTTCTCGGGCCGAGGGTATCGGAATTTGGGAATCGCGTGGTGACATCAGGCATTGTGCCGGGCGATGAAGTCCCTCCCCGTTCCCAGCGTTGTTTTCGCCATGGCACTTCTCGCCTGCAAGGCCCCCGCGCCTGCGCCGATCCCGGTCACGACAGCGCCGACGGCGCTTGCGATTCCGAGCGCTTCCGCCGCGCCCCATGCGGAGCCGGCCCCCCTCTGCACGCCGAAAACCGGTGAGGCGCCGCCGACGGGACCGGTCGGGATCTGCGAGTTTGTCCTCCTCGATGGCGCGGCGGGGGCCCCCTACGCGGCGGCGCTCGTTCAGGCGCGCGGGAAACGGGGCAAAGGCTTCGAAACGGTCGTCAAGCAGGCCTGCGGAGGGAAGGTCGTCGAGACGAGCCGCTACGAGCCCGATTCGCAGCCGTCGGGGACGATGGAACTGGACGTCTGGGTGAATGAAGACGGCAAGCGGACGCGCCTTGAAAATGCGTTTATTGCCGGCACCTTCGATTTCGATGGGGATGGCACGCCGGAGCCGCTCGTTTTTCAGGAAGTTGCCGGGGATCGCGGACTGTTCGTCGAAAAGAAGACGAAAGCCTCCGTCTACTTTGCGTCGGGGGTCGTCTCGACGATGATCCCCCACGTTTCGACCGATACCCTGGATGCAGTCGGCGAAGGGAAGCGGACAGTCGTGCTCAAGCGCCACGGACAGACGGCGCTGAACGGGGAGCTATTCGCACCCCAAGACCTTGAAGTATATTCGTTTTCCAAGACGGGCCCCGAGGCGATGCGCGGACCGCTCCCGAAGTCGAACCTCGCACGCATCGCCGCGCACTGTACGCCTTACGCCGATGCCCTCCCGAAGATGACCGTCCCGACGCCGACCCCGTCGTCACCGACGAGCACGTTTCTTTCCGGGTTGGCCCCCAAGTGCGCGCCGCTCGGGGACGCGGATCGCAAGGCGACGATCGGCCAGCTTCAAACGCAGCTCGCTGCTCTCTTCAAAGCGCGCGGGGCGACCGCCGAAGAGCCGGATCTCGCGAAAGTACCGACGCCGGTCATGCCCGAGGTCGCCGTCGATTTCGGTTGCTCGCTGCCGAGCGGAACGCTCCTGAACGTCCACTATTCGGAGGGGCTCGAGACCTCCGTCTCCGAGCTTTGGCGCCGTGCCCCGAACGGGACCTTGACCCAGGAGCTCTCCCTGCGCGGCCTTATCGGCGCCGAGTGGTACCATAGGTTCAGCGTGGAAGTGCTTGGGAGCTTTACAGAAAAGGCGGGTGCGGTCGCTGTGCCGCTCGTCGCGATCAGCGAGCACGAGATCGGCTCGATGGAGGTCGCGACGACCTACTACCTCTGGCCAGCGAGCGGCCCGGTCCGGGTCGCATCGACCCCGTCGCCCAACACGGCGCTCCTCGCGCGCCCGGAGGGGGACTTGTTTGTCGCGCTCCCGACGAACAAAGTAGCCCCCTGGGCGACCTCGATCGACGAGGCGGTGAAGCTCCCGTGGACGGAGAAATCGCTCACCGTCCTCGCACCGAAGGTCGCTCCGAAGGGGGCGCTCGCCGACCTGATCCGCCAGACGGCCGCCGCGCGCGCCGCCCTCCCGACGCCGTGATCAGAGCTTGTCTTTGATCGTGAGGAAGGTCTCGAGGGCGTTCAGCTCGTCGTCGGTGTGGGTCCCTTTAAGGATCACGATATCGGCGATTTGCATGCTCACCGCGTGCTCGCCCGTGGGGGAACCGCCGACGTAGAACGGGAGGGCGTTGGTGGCGTTCACGAGCGCGTTCGGGGGCGGCGTCGCGAATGCCAACTCCTTGCCGTCGTAGCGGAGGGAGACGCGCCCGTTGACCCGGCGGAAGCCGATCAGGTGGAGCTTTCCGTCGTGGGTATCGACGGCAGCGTTCGCCGGCGGCGTGAGGTTGCTAGAATTGTTCCCTCCGAGACCGCCGCCGACCATGCCGTGACGTTCGACGGTTCGAACCACGTTCGTGTAGTTCGCGTAGAGCTGGAGGCCATCGAACGGGGAGACGACCTTGTTGTTCAGCAGGACGGCCCCGAGGTTGTTGGAGTTCTTATCGGAGACGGAGACGACCACCTCGGCGGCGAGATCGCCGGTCGCGAAATCGAGGCGATTCCCGGCGCTTTGAAGGACCATCGCCTGGAAGCGTTGCGGCGCGGTGGCGACTTGGGTGAAGCGCACCGTCGGGACCCCGCCGGCGAGGATGGAATCGGGGGTCGGTGCCGTGAACGTCAGGGTCGACGAGGTGACCGGGACGAGCTTGATCGGCGTCGTTCCGGAACCGGAAGAGTCGGACCAAGCCGCGATTTTCCCGTTGGCGAGCGTGACGTTGGAGGCGTCGAACCAGAGGGAGACCGCCGAGAGATCCCGGGGGGAGAACGGCGGTTTCGGGCCCGCGTCGGTCGGGCCTGCGTCGGTCGGCGCTGCGTCGGTCGGGCCCGCATCCGTTTCGGCGGCGTCGGCTGCGGCAGCGTCGGTGGCGGCAGCGTCGGTGGCGCCCCCGTCGCTCGGCGTCGGGGTGGTCGTCGGATCGTCCCCGACGCAGGCAAACATTCCGAGCGAGGCGACCGTGGCGATGGCGAAGAACGAGCGCATGCGCCAAGACTAACGCAGCCGCCCGGGAAAGGATAGGGCACGCACGAAAAGCAAACGCCATCGCGGAAGTTCCGGATGACGTTTGCGTTTTTGGTCGGGGAGGCGGGATTTGAACCCGCGACGACGAGCACCCAAAGCTCGTGCACTACCAGGCTGTGCGACACCCCGAGGCACGGGAGGCTTACGGGAAATCGCGCGACAAGGGAAGTGGAGCTGCGCGTCGGCGCGCCGTTTCCTCGGCTTACTTGCGGAAGGCGTCGATCGCTTCCGGGAGCCCGCGGGCGGTCGCGGCGAGCTTCACGTAGAGGTGGTCGGCGTCGGTCTCGATGGTGTCGATCCCGAAGACCGGCGCGAGCACCGAGAGGGCGCGCCGGAACTTTTCGTTCTTCGCGAGCTGGGGCGCCTTCATGAGGTCGATGACGATGCGATCGCCGTCGGCTTCGAGGATAAATGCCGGCTTCTTCGGCAGGAACTTGAGGATATTCCCAGGCTTCGAGAGGTCGAGCGCCCCCGATTTGAGGAGCGCGGCGACCGGCGACTCACTGTCGGCGCCGTCGGCGCTCGCGACCGGATCGAGCTTGATGTCGCGGAGGCGGAGCCCGATGCGGATCGAGTCGGTGCCGATCTTCACATCTTCGATACGGATCGCGGCGCTGGCGCGGATCGGCGTCCCCATGGCGTCGATGGTCGCACCGAGCCGCAGTGCCGGCGGCGTCGCTTCAATGGCGATGTCTTTCGGGGTCCGCTTGCCGGCGGGGATGTTCCCGGCGAACCAACGGAGCGCCGCGATCGGAACGCCGAAGCGTCCGCCGGCAGCATTTTTCGCGACGTGGACAAGCTCCTGCGGGTTTTTTCGGACGTAGCCAACGGCGGCATCGAGCAGGGCGCGGGGTCGGATCATGGACTTTCCGTTATCGCGCCGAGCGTGCCGGGAAGTCTATGCGCGCGTTTGGGAATTTGGTCACGCGGTGCGTCAGTCGCCGGCGCCATCGGCGTCCAGCGAGGCTTCGTCCAGCGAGGCGTCGTCCAGCGAGGCGTCGTCGAAGGGCGCCTCTGCGGCGACGGCGGGCGAGGCGTCTCGGTAGCTGTCGGTGCCGATCATGACGTCCCCACTTGTGCACGCGGCGAGGGCCCCCGCTAACAGGGCGACCGGGAGGGCGACGTAGGCCCATTTCATCGGCACGTGACCTCGGCGCCGGGGAGCGGCGCGGAGCTGGCGTGGGCGCCCCGAAAGCGGCTGCGCGCACATCGACCCGTTCCGAATTGTGCCCTTGCGCGTTCTCTCGGGCGGCTCACTTGCGTAACTTGCTTTCGATGCGAAAAACCGACGCCTTCCGGTTCATCATCCTGCCGCTCCTCGTGGCGACGGGCTGTTCGCGCGGGTAAACGACGGCAGGTTCCACCGACCCGGAGCCGACGACCGCCGATTCCGGGACGAGCGGGCCCGGGCCCGACGCCGCCCCTCCGCAAACCGGGTGCACCACCTCCGCCGACTGCGAGGGGGTGTGCAACGATCAAACGAAGCAGTGTGCGCCGCCGACGGCCACCGACGCGAAACGGAACAACGGGGAGAGCGACGTCGATTGTGGCGGCGCGACCGCTCCGAAGTGCGCGATCGGCAAGGCCTGCCGGGACGGGGCCGACTGCTACGGCGGCTTCTGCCCGACGGGGGCCTGCGTCGCCCCGACCCACGAGGATGGCGCAAAAAAATGCCGGCGAAAGTGACATTGATTGCGGCGGCGTCGCGCTGACCGATGGGCCTGTAAATGTGCCCGCCGCCGCTCGCTGCGCGCTCAAGAAAACGTGTGCTGTCGATGCCGATTGTGGTTCGAGCATCTGCAACAAAGCGACAAAGGTCTGCGTTCAGGCGCGCTCGTGCGGCAATGGAACTGCGGGTATCTCGACGTGTGGGCAGAAGGAGGTCGATGACCCGACGAAAGTCCACGACAGCTGCTGCACGTCCCTCCCGATGCCGACCCGAGGCAAGCGACTCGACAAGTACGAGGTGACCGCCGGTCGCTTTCGCCAATTTATTGGCGCCGTTGGCCCGGACGTCCGCAGCTGGGCAAAGGCGTTCGCCGGCGCGAACCCGGCCTCTCAGCTCGCGAAGATGGGGGCGCTCCGACCGAATTTTCTCGACCTGTATCCGGCGTCCGGGAACCCTTCCGACCCGCTCAACGTCGTCGCGCAGTTGGGCGCGATTGCGATGGATAACTACAGCGGTATCCGCGGCTGTTACAATGGCTACAACGTCAATAACCCAAACGACGGCGCCTACGGTCACGCCACCTACTGGCTCCCCCCCGCCGACCTCGCCGGCTACGGCGTCCCTCCCCGCGTTTTGGCTGCCGACGTCCTCGATGCAAAATCGATGAATTGCGTCACGGCGCCGATGTTCGTCGCCTTCTGCGCCTGGGACGGCGGGGAGCTCGCCTCGGTCGCCGACTACAACGACGTCTGGACATCGACCTACCCTTGGGGAGCCGTCGACACGGGGCGCCCGAACTACAATTGGTGCAATTCGGCTCCCGGCGAAGGGCTCGGCGGGTTTGCCTGCGGCACCGGCATTTTCTACGAGTATCCGAAGACGAATCGCGCCCAGGATATCTCCCCCCGCATCGGCGCGCCGGGGCGCTTCCCCAATGATCTCACCACGGTTCGGGTAAACGGCGAAGGTTGGTACGATCTCTTCGCCAACCTGCTCGAGTACACCGGCGACTTCCACGTCAACGCCCCGCTCCCCGCGCCATTTACCAACGACTTCTGCGACTTCAGCGCCGGCGCCGGAAACGGTGGGCCTGCCTGCACGCGGTCCTTGCAGAACGGGACGGGGACGCTTCGATTCTCCAATCTGCCGTCGGTGAGCGCGCTGGGGCATAGCTTCGAAGGGCACGCGCTCGGGAACACCGCCGTCGATATTCCGTCGATGGCCCAGTACGGAAAGCTCGGCGGGCGCTGCGTTCGCCCTCTCTAGGAAAGGGCGCGTCAACGTGAGCCGGACTTGGTTGGGGAGGTTTGGCGACCACCAGAATTCACATTCCGGGACTCCGGTCACAAAACAGCCCGGTTCGATGCGGCAGTAGCCGTCTTTGCAGTTCGCCCTGGGCGTGGGCTGCGTGCAGCCAGGCTCATTCACAGGGTAAACGCACGGTCCACTGTCAATCAGCGGTGCCGTCGCTCCGGTGTCCGTGCCGGCATCGATTGCAGACGCGTCTTGGAGAGCTGCGTCTGAAGAAAGGGCCCCGCCGCCCGCGGTGCGACCGCAGGCGACGAGGACGAGCGACGCGACCACGAGTCTCAATCGACGGTCCGGGCCAAACGGAAGCCGATTCCCTGGCGATAACCCACGTAGATTTCGGTCGGCTCATACCAAAATGCCCAGCCGGGTGGCAGCGCGGGCGACGAGCGAAGAAACACGCCCCCTTTGGCCGTCGCCTTCCCAGTTGGAAACTCGTTAAAGTCCTTCGGTGGGTTTGCGGGCCATTCCCGACGTGACTTTTCGGCGGTCATCTCTTCGACGTTTCCGAAGAGATCGTAGGGGCCCCAGGGGTTTCGTTCCTTTTTTCCAACCGGGTGGAGCGTATACTTCCCGGCGGCATTGGCAGAATTTCCGACGTACCACGCGATCTTGTCGAGGGCGGGGTCGAGAGGAGCTGGGAGCGGCGAGTCGGTCTTGTAGCGCTGAATGGCGCCGGTCCAGAAGGTGGTCGGACTGGCCGCCTTCAGCGTGTACTCAAATTCGGCTTCCGACGGGAGCCGGTAGCCGCGGCAGGCCGTCAGGTCGGCGGGCGTGGGGACGACGGCGGTGCAGGTGAATTCGTCAGTGGCGCTCGCAGGGGTCCCTGAGCAGGTACTGAGGTCGTAACAAGTCGGGAGCCCCGCTTTCTTGCTCTGTTCGTTCGCGTACCAGAGCATCGAATACCAACTGACGGCATCCACGGGGCAGTCGGCATCGGTGCACGGCTCGCTATCCGCATTCGCTTTTTGCTCGCGAAGGAGGCCGCCTGCGGCGGCCCACGAGGCGCGCGTCACTTCCGTCTCCCCGAGCAGGAAAGGGCGCGTCAACGTGAGCCGGACTTGGTTGGGGAGGTTTGGCGACCACCAGAATTCACATTCCGGGACTCCGGTCACAAAACAGCCCGGTTCGATGCGGCAGTAGCCGTCTTTGCAGTTCGCCCTGGGCGTGGGCTGCGTGCAGCCAGGCTCATTCACAGGGTAAACGCAGCTCCCGCCGTCGATAAGCGGTGCTGTGCCCGCATCCCAAGCGGCATCGACGGAAACGTTCGCGTCAGGCGCAGAAGCGTCCGAAGGAAGGGCCCCGCCGCCAGCGGTGCGACCGCAGGCGACGAGGACGAGCGACAGCGCAAAGAACCTCATGGTTCTTGGAGCCCGAAGTTTAGGCCTGCTGCCTTTACGGCGTCGCCACTCTTCGAAGTGCCTGTCCGTAAGGTGACCCCCTCGACTAGGCGATCGAGCGTTTGATTTTGTGGCATGCCGCAGTCATTATGGACGCCACACTCGGCATTGTAGCCGCCGAGGATCGTGGCGAGTGGGAGCTTGCCGTCGCGTTGGATGGCGTAATAGAAGCCGAGCCAATCAAGCTCCACGCCCTGCTTCTTTGGGAACCCGCAGCGCTTCTTGTGCCACTGGTAATTGGTCCGACAACGGACCTGCGAGGGCTGGGACCGCTTGGACAGGGTTGCCGCTGCCGGCAACCAGAAATCCTTGTAGTAGCCGAAAACGCACGCGTCCTTCGTGGCGTCAGGCGACAGCAGCTCGGGACCGTTTGGCGACTCCTGAAAGACGCTCGCAGGCTGAAACGCCTCGGTGGCGAAAATGTGCCCCATCGCCTCCTGCTGGGCCGATCCGATGTGCTCCGAGCTCTCCAAGCAGTGGGAGCGCGACGTGGCGTCGAGGACGACATCGCAGCCGCACGCCCGCCTGTAGAGCGGTGCGACCGTTGCGCCATAGTCGGTGCCGAGCGCGGCGCCCAAGCCGTTCTGAACCGCGTGGCCGAACTCGTGGGCGACGACACTCCGGTAGCGCCCGTTGTGCCACTCGGGCGAGGACTCAACAAGCGTCGAATCCGTCCCCGGGATCAGGTTGGGCATCAAGTCGACGGTTTGGGAGCCCGCCTGCGTGCAGGCGTTGGACTTTGAGGACCCGCATACGGCGCTGTCGTAGTGCTCGTAGACGCGCACCTTGTACGTCGCGTCGGCGAACGGGAGACGCTCCGTCTGAGCCACGCGCGCGGTCGCCGCGAATGCGGAGAAGAGCGACTCCGTCGTCGGATCGACCGACCACGGCGCGAAGCGGATCGTGATCGGGATCGTCGGCGAACGCTTGCTCACCGAGAACGTCGTGTACAGCACCGGCCGTTGGCCGGTCTGCTCGCGCTCGACGAAGACGAGATTCTTCGAACCGCGAACGTTGTACAGAATCGGCTGAAGCTCGAGACCGTACGACGTGTATTCGTCGAGCTTCATTGGCGTGCATCCGTCCTTGTCGAGGGCGACGATGGGCTGCGGCACATCGGACTTCAGCGTGCCGTCAGCCGCATAGCTGAGCGCATGAAGGCGAACGATTCCGTAGGCGACCTTATCGACGGCGACGAACGGTGAAGGGGCGTTCTCGCGCCAAAAGGAGTAAGCGGGTGCCCCCTGCGCGTCGTTCGGGCTGTACGCCATCTGCACGCACAACCCGGGGGCGGCGCCATCGCGAAACGGCGTGCCGTAGGGGAACAGCGCGGAAGCGTCTTGGGCGTGGATCGCGACGGTGGCGCCGGGCACAATTTGCTCGTCGTGGATCGGGCCGAAGGCGTTCCAGTCGACGAAGCCGCCCTTCGAAGCACTCCAGACTTCGCCTTTCGAAATCCCGCGAATGCCTAGACGGTTAAGGAGCGCGACGCGCTTTTCGTCAACGGAACCCACGAGATCCCCGGCACGCGCCGGGGCGCTCGGCGCCGCGGCGGCGACGACGAAATTCCCGTTGGCATCCTGCTGGGCGACGAGTTCGGCAAGGATCACCGGCCCGCCATCGAACGACTTCCCCGGCGCCAGGTCGAGTTCGATCTGGTAGCGGATCTTCGCCTCCGGGGTGCGCGCCGGGAGCCCATCCATCGGGATCGTTACGGCAAGTTCGCTCGTGACCGCGACCTTGTTGAGCGCGCGGACGACGGAGCGACCGTCCGGCAAGAACGCGTGGAGCACAAGCTGCCCCTCGACCGGTTCGCCGAAGTTCGCGACGATCGTCCCGCGAAGGCTGCCCGACGGAGCGACCGGGGCCGTCGGCCAGACGATGTTCATCGCGATGGCGGGCGCGTCGGCGTCTCCCCGCAGGTCACGTCGCCCGTCAGTGGAGTCGAGACCTCTTCGACGAGCGGCGCCTCCGCCTTGGCGCAACCGCCAAGGGCCAAAGCCCCGAGAAACACGCAGTATCTAGACAGAAAACGCATCACAATCCTCCAAGGTGGATGCGGCACACGGTGCCGCGCCGGCATGGTGCCACAGTTTGGTGGAGGTGGCGGGGCGGTCGCGGCGAATCGCTGTCAGAAGCGGCGTCGTTGTCCGGCCCCACAAAATCCCCTTGCAAGCCGGCACGACCTTCGGTGAACTTTTTCCCATGCCGAAAGCCCCTGTAAACCCACTCCCTGCGTCGGCGACCGCCGATGAGGCGTATGCCTATTTTCTCAAAGAGGCGCTCGCTCTCGACCCTCGTGATGTCATCACCGTCCGCGTAGATGTCGCGATCGCTGGCCATAACTTTCGCGCCGCTGCGACCGCGATTGGAGCGGTCTGGGACCAGGTGACGAAGGTCTTGGCCGCCCCCGATGCGACAATTGTCCCCCTCGCTGTTCCGCTCTCGCTGGCCCTCGAAAAAGCCGACCGTGAAGCGTTTGACTTGGCGTCGGATGGGAAGATCGCTTCCAAGCTTACCCGGGTCTACGAGATCCGTACGCTGCTCTTCGCCGCCGCCGAACTCGGAAAGGCTTTCGGCATCGTCGATGCGGCGACCGTGAAGCGAATCCGCGCGGGGAGAGGGCCCGTAGATGCCACCCAGGACCTCGCCGATCTCGTCCCGCTCTTCCCGGCGGCGGTGCGCGCGAAGATCCCGATGGTCGATGAAGCGCTCTTGGCGGAAGCGAGCGCGCTCCACGCGGAGCTGTACCCGCTCTTCAAGCCGACCGGCGCGAAGGCGGCGAAGACCTTGAGCGACGCCAAAGACCTGCGGAACCGGTTCTTTACGCTCGTCGCTCGGCGCCACGAGACGCTGTGGATGTACGGCGCCTGCGTCTGGGGGCGTGACGTCGACGACCACGTAAGCACGCTCGGCGCCCATCAGCGTTCCTCCGCCGCGAGCACCCCCGCCGAGCCGCCGAAGTAGGGTCCGCCCGCTCCCCTCGTTCTCAAAAGGCCCTCCGGTTCCCCCGGGGGGCTTTCTGTTGGGCAGCGGGGAAGGCCCCCCTCCTCCCGAGACTTCCGAACCGACTTCGGAACACTCCCCTCTCCCACCGAGACTGCGGAAGCGACGTTGGGAGCCGAAAAGCGTTGCGGCGAGACTTCCGAACAGACGCCCGAACGTAGGGGTCTCCGCCGTGAGACTTCCGAACCGACTCTAGTCCCCTCCCCCCTCCTACCGAGACTTCGGAAGCGACGCCCAGAGGCGGGAGTCTTCCGGCGAGACTTCCGAAGAGGCGACCGAAGACAAAAATCTTCGGTTTGAGACTTCGGAAGCAATTTTTGAAGGCAAAAATCTTCGGATCGAGACTTCGGAAGCGATTTTTGAAGGCAAAAATCTCCCGATCGAGACTTCCGAACCGAAATTTGAAGGCAAAAATCTCCCGATCGAGACTTCGGAAGCGATTTTTGAAGGGGTAGGTCCTCCCGGCGAGACTGGCGAAGTCTCCTTGGAGGCTTCCACCCTCCCGCGGAGACTTCGGAACCGAAGGCATCGTGGAGGGAGCGGAGGGCTCGCCGCACCAGAGCCTGCGTGGTACCTGGCGGCGTGGCCATTCCGAAGATCCATCGCGTTTCCATCGAGAATTTTCGACGCATCCGCGACCGCTTCGAAGCGCAACTGCTCGACCCTCGCGGAAACGTCGCGCCGCTCGTGACTATCGCTGGACCGAACGGGTGCGGGAAGACGAGCGTCCTCGAAGCGATCCTCCTCGGGCTAGGCCTTGAGCAGTTGATCGTTCGTGACCTTGAGCGCTCGAAGCGCCAAGAGCACTGGCGCATCGCGCTCGAACCGCAGAGCCGCATCGAAGTGGACGCGGAGATCGACGGCGAGATGGTCCGCTTCGTCCGCACGGCGACTTCGCCGCCCTCCGATCTTCGCCCGCTGAGCGTCGAGTACTTCTCCTCCTGGCGCGCCCCCGAGCTTGTCGGCCCGGTCAAGCCGCTGGCAGGGGCGGGGGCCCGGCCGGCCGACACCGAAAACAACCGCCTTTGGCGCCTGAAGCAGCGGATCAACGACGTGCGCGCGACTGCCGGCTTCGGGAAGGCGGCGAACCAGGCGAAAAAGGCCGATGAGTGGCTCGCACGCTTGAACGTGGCCTGGCGGCGCCTCCATGGCGACGACGGGACGTCGATCGACGCCAACATCGTCGACGGAGCGTCCGAAGAACTCTTCGCCGATCTCTTCGTGATGCGCGGCGAAACCCGGCTGTGCGCCATCGACCAGGTGAGCGCTGGCGAGATTGAGTTGTTGTCGATCGCCGGTCTGCTCATCCTCAACGATTTCCGCGGGGGCCTCGTTCTCATCGACGAGCCCGAGCTGCACATGCACGCCCAATGGCAGACGGCGCTCCTCCCCGCGCTCCGTGAGCTGGCGCCGGAGGCCCAGTTTATCGTCGCCTCCCACTCGGACGCCGTCTGGAACCAGACGCCCGCCTACAGCCGCTTCCTGCTCGTCCCCGCCACCGATCCACGCTCCGCGGAGTGGCGCTCAGGTGCTCCTCAATGACCACCCCCTCCAGCCTTTCAGCGTTCTACAAGCGTGGCCGCATCTGCCTGTGGGTGGAGGACGAGGAGACGAGAACGTACTTGTCGACTGCGTGGGACGGCGACGTCGACATTGCTATCGACGTGGCCAAAGGCCACACGGAACTCGTATCGTTCGTCCACTCCGCGCGGAAAGACGGGGTGCGAAACGTCTTTGCCTTCCGAGACCGCGACTTCACGAAGGGAAACCGCGGAAAGTGGAAGTCCGTCGATGTGTTCGCGAGCTCCGCACTCGAGGCTGAGAACTATCTCCTCGACGGCACGGCGATCGCCGCTTCGACGGTCAACACATCGGGGAAGACCGCGAGCGAGATCGAGACGATGATGCTCAGCTTCGCGAAGGACCTCGACTGGTGGATGGCCTGCCGGGCGACGATCAGCGAACTACACGATGCGGTGACCGGCGGCTTTGTGGAGCATCCGACGTGGGGGAGCGTGCGGGATGCCGAAGGCGCTAAGGTGGCGATACTCAACGCCCCGTGGTGGGGGAAGTTCCTAGCGCTTCGGACTTCGTGGACGTCGAGGCGCGTCAAGGCCCGTATCGCTCATCACCGTCACCGCTTTCAGCAGATGTTGACGACCGGCGCTTGGAAGCAAGAGTTCTCCGGGGACAAGGTCTGGACCAAAAGCAATCGCAACAGGATCGAGTTCTTCCGATCCGTGGCTGAGAGCCA
Organism: Sorangium cellulosum; assembly: GCA_020720045.1. Taxonomy (GTDB): domain Bacteria; phylum Myxococcota_A; class Polyangia; order Polyangiales; family Polyangiaceae; genus JAAFHJ01. The sequence goes on from DYPH01000025.1 coordinate 37,163, forward strand.
GCGGCTCCTTGGGCGGCTCCCGAGCGACGTAATCGATTTGCAGGCGGAACTCCTCGCCAGGAAAGCGGCCATCGCCAAGGAAGTCGCCGACGCGAAACAAGCGGCCGAAGCGAAACAAGCGGCCGAAGCCGCAAAAGCAGCAGACATCATCGCGCGACGCGCGGCAGCCGCGGCAAAGAAATAGTCGCTACGGAACGAGGCAGCGGCGGAAGCGACGTCCGAGAGTGCCCGCTTCGCGGCGGCCCGATTTGGCCGACCTTGAAAGTCGCAAAGCCGACCGAGAACGGTGAAGCCGAGGAAGTTTTCAATGCCCCAAACCGGTCTCTACGAATCCCTGATTACCGAAGCTCTTGCCGCTCGGATTTCGGGGAGTTCGGTTTCTCGGGCGCCCCTTCATGAGGCGGAAGCGGCCGACCGGCTTTCGCTTCATGTCGCGGCGGTCCTTGAGCGCGCCATCGCTTCGCTCTCCCCCACCGATCGCGTCGCCGTTGGGGCGGCCCTCGCGGCGACGTTGGTCGATCAGATCGTGGCGGCGACCGCGGCGGAGGCGCTTGGGGCGGAGCGGCCGGTGGCCCCGGCGGAGATGCTTCGGAGCGTGCTCGCCCTGCTCCCCGATGGGCGCCCGGAGACGATCGGGGCTCCGCTGATTCCGCTCCTCGATACGACGCTCCTGACGAATGCCCCCGGGGAACCTCGTGTTGGGAATCAGGTTTTGGCGGAGATCGACTCTGCCGATCGCATCGATGTGGTGATGGCCTTCATTCGGCGTACCGGCATCCAGCCGATGCTCGATGCGCTGCGCCTTCATTGCAGCAAAGGGCGGATCGCCCGCGTGCTGACGACGACCTACACCGGCTCCACGGAGGTGAAGGCGCTCGATGCGCTCGTCGCCGCCGGGGTGGAGGTTCGGGTCTCCTACGACGTCTCGACGACGCGCCTCCATGCGAAAGCGTGGCTCTTTCATCGGCATTCCGGCTTCGGAACCGCGTACATCGGCTCTTCGAACCTCACCCACTCGGCGCAGATCAGCGGCCTTGAGTGGAACGTCCGCGTCGCGGGGGCGCGGAACCCGAGCGTCGTGGCGAAGGTCGGTGCCGTGTTTGAGAGCTACTGGAACAGCGGCGACTTCGTCCCCTACGATCGGGAAGAGTTCCTCCGGCGGACCGCCGAGAACCCCCATCGCGACAACCTCCTGATTAGCCCCATTGAGCTTCGGCCCGAGCCCTTCCAGGAGCGCCTCCTTGAACAGCTCGCGGTGGCGCGGGCCGGTGGCCACCATCGGAACTTGCTCGTCGCGGCGGGCTCGGCTGCTCTTCGTCGCCCATCGCGCCGAAATCCTTACGCAAACCCTCGCGCTCTTCCGGCATGCGCTCCGCGATCACGGCTTCGGCGAGCTTTGGGTCCAAGGGGAGCGGCCCGACCGCTTCGAGCATGTGTTCGCGTCGATCCAGAGCCTCCACGCGAACGGCCTCGACGCCCTCGCGGCCGACCACTTCGACGTGGTGATCGTCGACGAATTCCACCACGCCGCCGCCGACAGCTACCGCGCACTTTTGGAGCGCGTCGCGCCCCGCGAACTCCTCGGCCTTACGGCGACGCCGGAACGGAGCGACGGCTCCTCGGTCCTCGACTGGTTCGATGGGCGCATCGCCGCCGAACTCCGCCTGTGGGACGCCATCGATCGCCAGTTCCTCGTCCCCTTCGCCTACTACGGCATCCACGACGGCCTTGATCTCCGCGAAATCCCTTGGAAACGGGGTCGCGGCTACGACATCGACGGGCTCACCCAGCTCTACACGGGGAACGACGCGTGGGCCCGCTTCGTCGTCAAAGAGGTCGCCGCCCACGTCGACGATTGCCGGAGCATGCGCGCGCTCGGGTTCTGCGTCAGCGTCGACCACGCGCGCTTTATGGCTCGGGTATTTACCGAAGCCGGTATCCCCGCGGTCGCTATCTGGGCAAACACGCCGGCGGACGAACGGAGGCAGGCGCTCCGCGACCTCGCCACCCGCAAAATCAATGCGGTCTTCTCCGTCGATCTCTTTAACGAAGGGGTCGACGTCCCCGCCGTCGATACGCTCCTGTTCCTGCGCCCCACCGAGAGCGCGACGCTCTTCCTCCAGCAGCTCGGGCGGGGGCTCCGGCGCTCCACGAAGAAGACGGTCTGCACGGTCCTCGACTTCGTCGGTCAGCACCGGGCCGAGTTCCGTTTCGACCGCAAGCTACGCGCCCTCCTCGGCGGCTCCCGGAAGGATCTCGAGACGCAGATCGAAGCCCAATTCCCCTACCTCCCCGCCGGCTGCCACATGGAGCTCGATCGGAAGGCGAGCGAGATCATCCTCAAGAGCGTGCGGGGGGCGATCCCGAAGGGCTGGGCGACGAAAACCGAAGAACTCCGAACGCTTTCCCGCGGGGGCGACGTCACCCTCGCCGGCTACCTCGCCGAGGCCGGCCTCGATCTCGAAGACCTCTATGCGGGGGACAAAGCGTGGTCCGATCTCCGCGAAGCGGCCGGTCTGCCGACCCTCGCAAAGGGCCCCTACGAAACGGTCCTCCGGCGCGCCTGCGGGCGCCTCCTCCACCTCGACGACCGCCCGCGCCTCGCCCGCTACGGGGAGCTCCTCGCCGACGACGCCCCGCCCGTAGAGGCGCTCCCGGTCCGCGATCAACGCTACCTCCGCATGCTCGCCGCCTCCCTCCTGGAGAAGGCGGTCACGAAGACGGCGACCCTCGGCGAAGGGGCCGCTCTCCTCAAAGAGCACCCCCAAGTACGCGCCGAACTACGGGAACTGTTTTCGCTCCTCAGCGACGCGGTTACCCACGTCGGTTCACCGTTTCCTGCGATGCCGAATGTCCCTTTGACGATCCACGGTCGTTACACGCGAGCCGAGATCATCGCCGCGTTTGGTGACGGCGAAGGCGCGAAGGTCGCGCGTTGGCAGAAGGGAATTCGCTGGTTCCCCGAGCACAAGACCGACCTCCTCGCCTTCACCCTCGACAAGACGGTCGGCCAGTTCTCGCCGACGACGCGCTACCGGGACTACGCGATCAGCCGCACCCTGATTCACTGGGAAAGTCAGTCGGTTACGCGAGAGGCGAGCGAGACTGGGCGCCGCTACCAGGAGCACGAAGCACGCGGGAGCACGGTGCTCCTCTTCGCGCGCCTCCGGAGCGACGAACGCGCCTTCTACTTCCTCGGCCCCGCAAGCTACGTGAGCCACGAGGGGGAGATGCCGATGGCGATCACCTGGCGCCTCCACCACCCGCTCCCCGCCGACCTCTTCGCCACCTTCGCCGCCGCGGTGGCTTGAGTGCTCGCCTGCTTCTCGGAAGGCTCCCACGGAGCAAACCAAGATGCCGTCCTCGCAAAGGCGGTCGGCGATGCGGTCGTCCTCGCCGTGTGCGATGGCGCCGGTGGGACTTCGGGCGGAGCTAGCGCCTCTCAGTTCGTGATTGAGCAGATCGCCGCCGCCCTCGAAAGCGCGTTTGATGTCCTCGATCCGATCCCCTGGCGCCGCCTCCTCGAAGCGGCCGATCGCGCCTTGAACGAACGCGCCAGCGGCGAGACCACCGCGGTGATCTGCATCCTCGACGCCGCGGGGAACGTCGCCGGGGCGAGCGTTGGAGACTCAGGCGCCTGGCTCGTCGACCGGGCGAGCGGCCGCTTCGTCGACCTCACCGCAAACCAACAGCGGAAGCCGCTCCTCGGCAGCGGCCGGGCGCGTATCACGCCGTTTTTTCATGGCAAAAAGGCCACCGCTCGCGACGTCCTCCTCGTCGCCAGCGATGGCCTCTTCGCCACGTGCACGCCGGCCGCAATCGTCGCCGCGCTCCGTGGAGAAGCCCCTGCGGAAGTGGCCGGCGACGAGCTCCTCCGGGCGCTCGCCAACGCCGTGCGGTTCGAGTCCGGGGCGCTCAGCGACGATCTCAGCATCGCGCTCGCAACACGGCCCAAGTGATGACTTCCTCAAAGGAAAAGTCAGTCCTTTCGGGAAGGAGGCGCGTTCGAGCCAGCGCTCTTTGTGCGTTGCGGACGAGAGTTAGAAAAGGTACGGAGCTGCGCAGATGGGTGGAGGAAAATACTCAATTTCGTGCATGCAACCTCGCGATCGGGTGTGGGAGCTAGATGAGATTGAACGTATCTGGTGGCGCATCCCAACGATTGAAGACGCGGAAGCGCTCGACGCCTTGTGGTCACCTGTACGAAAGCCAGTTGGCTGGAAGTGGGCCGATGTTTTGAGGGGGCGCGAGCATTGCCTGTATTTCTTGATGGCAGATGCGGGAGTCCTGTTCGCGTTCGCCGCTCGGCCACGCACCGTTTTGGTTGGGCCGGAGCCTGTGAAGGTAAGTGCGGTGCGTATCGATTACCTTGAGGTGAATCCCTCTCTTGGCGGGGGGAAGGTCGCCCCTTTCGGGCTGGCGGCGATCGCAAAATATGCGGGCGATTGCGGGGCAACTGCGTACTCGGTGCAATCAATCACCCAAAGGTCCTACCTTTCTATTTAGGGTCCGGGGCGACCCCCGCTGAAGGATGGAGATGCAATCGCAATTTGGTCCCGCTGTGGTATTCTCCTGATGCTACCCTGGTCCTCCAGGAGATCGCCGATGCCCTCGAAGTCTAAGTCCCGTGAGGAGGCTCTCGCCTGGCTCGAAGCTCGGACGGTCGCCGACATGCCGACGGTCCTTGCCGGTGTCGCCGTTGAACCTAAGCGCTCACTCCGAACTGCACTCGTAGCGGCCGAAGTCGTCGGGCGCGCCGTAGAGACGGCCAGCGCCATGTCGCGTGCCGTAGATGGGTTGTGCCGGGTCCTGGCAAAACCGTCAGCGGAACTTTCTCACGGAGATGGGGAAGCTGTCCCGCGGACGGCGCGCGAACGCGGATAGATAATTCCCTATTTGCGGCCGCCAGCGAGATTCCCAAACGCCGCGATCTGCGCGGCAATCGCGGCCCACGCCTCCGAATCGGTGTTCACCACGAGGGACCGGACCCGACTCTTTTCGAGCGCCTTTATCCTCCGCGCTTGCGAGGTGCGCAGCGCTTCGAGGGCGTTCGCTTCACTTCCGAAGTGGGGACAAACCCTTGCCAATCGGTCCCCCCAAATTCCCGTCGCAGCAACGAACGCTCTCGCAGCCGTTCTTCGGAAATCGCCAAGACGACGACGGAGAATCCCCCGTCGACGAGCCAGTCATCGAAGACCCGGTAGGGCGACCAATCGCGCTCCTCGGGAAGTGAGCCCGCCGTCTCTCGCGACGCCGCCCCCAGCAAATTCACCGGCGGTCGCGGACGGACCGGCTCCTGGGCGTAGTAGGAAAGGTGGAAGCGCTCAATCAGGATTTCTTCGGGTAACTCCTGCCCTGTTGGCCCCGCCGCAAATCGCGCGCACACCTCCGTGAGTCGGCGCCGAAAGCCGGGCTGACCGACCTCGAGCATCGCGTCGCCGAAGGTCTCGTCTTCGCTGACGAAACAGGCGGGGAGCCGCCCGCTCTCACGCAGGGCGCCGATCACGCTCGACTTGCCGGCCCCCGTCACCCCTTCGAGTACGATACGCGTCCGTCCGCGGAGCGGGAGACGGCGCGGAGTTGTCTGCCGATCCATCGCGACACGTTAGCGAATCGCGCGCCATTCAATGCACGCAACAGATCTCGTCGGTCGCGCACGAGGCCGAAATCTGCGTCGAGGGGACCGGAGTCGCTTCCTGCATCAGACGCCGTCGTCCCGTCGCTCTGCGCATCGGCACTCGCGTTTGCGTCCGCCGCGTCGGGCGCGGTGTTGGTCGCGTCCGAACCGGCATCGGTCGTCGTCGCATCGGCGGGGAGGCCGCTATCGGTCGGCGCCGTTGCGGTGTCGTCCTCGCAGGCGGCCATCGCAGGCGCGACAAATACGAAGGCAGAAAAAAGCGTAACGGGAAGGCGTCGGGAAAGCATCATCGGCCAGGAATACGTGCATTGCACGCGGCCCGTCAACGCAAGAAGCCCGCCGGGAAACCTGCCGGCCCGCCCCGAAAAGCCCCATTATTTCGCGGGAGGATTCACGCACTGACCGCCGGAACAAATGCGGTCCCCTTTGCACTGAGTGTCATAGTGACACCCATCGGCAGCGGGAGCGGGAGCCGCGGGGGACGCAGGCGCAGGGGGGGGCACCGGAAACACGATGCAGAACGGTGATATGGGTGTACTCCCCGTCGCTCGAGGTGTGCGGAAGGATGGCATCGCCGCCCATTTCACAAACGTCCTTGGCGACCACTTTTCGGAGAGCAGGGATATCGGTGGGAATGATGCCACTGAAGGAAGTGGGCGCGAAATCGAGCGCACCGAGTTCTGAATACCCTTCGGGGGGAATGGTGAAGACTTCAAAGCTGCACCCCGTCACACCCTTTGGCAAAAGTAGAGCGGTTCTCGCTACTTCAAGAGGCGCCGGCTGCCGATCCCCTCAGCGACCAAAACGGGCCATGCAGTGCCAGAGCCGCTTCAGCGTCTGCGGATCGTGATCCGGCTCGCGGCGCGCAAACGCGCCAAGGTCCCGCGGCGTGAGCACAGAAACGGCGATCCGTTGGCCCAGGGCGACGACCTCCGGCCCCCGATAGTCGGCATTTGCCGCAAGGGTCTCTTGCGACAACCGGTAACCTTTGTGCCACGCCACCGGCGCGAGGAGACGCGCTTCCGCGGCGACCGGCCCCCCTTCAAAGGAAGGATCGAGCACGATCGCCTCCACATCCTGCGCGACGATCAGCGGCCCATGAACGTGGGCCTCTGTATAGTCATCGAGGGGATCGTCACTCGGGATCCTCGCCCCCTCGAGGGCCGAGAGATCGCCCGCGTGGCCAAAGTGCTCGGGCAGGAAGACGCTATCGGGCCGACAAAATGTCGCCCTTTCCATCACTTCCGGCTTCAACTGCAGGTAGGCCGACCCGAAGCGCGGCGCCGCCCCATAACTGGCAGCACCCTGCCCGGATGCCAAGAGGGCGCCGTACGTTGGGCGTTCCTCGGCGCTTGCTTCGTCGTAGGCCCCTTCAAAGATCCGGCTCTCCCACCGAAAGCGATCGCCGCCGGGGAACGCCGTAAGTCCGCCGTTGCTCGTACCGGTCACGAATTGAGACTGATACACCCCGCTCGTCGCCAAGGCCGACAAGAGCGATTGACCGCGAAGCAGGCGGTCGGGATGAAAATGCACGACGATCCGCGCCTCGGCAGGCACCGGGGCCCGCCCCACTTGGACCGGGGAAGCGCCGGAACACCGCCGACGAATCGCCGCAAGCGCACGCGCAACGGGGGTCGACTCGGCCATCCCGCAACGTAAACCGGGCCGCATTTCTTGCAACAAACTTCACCGTATGGGAGCTTCCTCCCATGGATTCGCCCCCGCTGCGCATCGTCTTTCCGGCAAGCCCGCTCTCCAAACGCGAGCCCGATCCCGCCTTTGAAGACGAAGTCGCCGCGGCGAAGCAGGCCGGGTTCTCCGTCGGCTTTGTCGGTTTGGAAGGGCCGGCCGACGAGCCGCTGACGGTGGCGCTCCTCGGTCGCCCCGCGGAAGATCCCCCTGCAGAAACCGCAATTTACCGCGGTTGGCTTCTGCGCCCCGCCGCCTACGCGCGTATGGAAGCGGCCCTCGCCGCGCGCGGGGTTGCGCTCTTCACGAACGCCGCCGCCTACCGGCACGCCTACCATCCAATAGTGCGCGCCGTTTCCTCACCGCCTTCGGCGGCTCCGGGCGGACGCGCACTTGCCCGAATGGTACGCCGCCCTCGAAGCGGCAAAACCGGGCATGACGCCGCCCTCGATCTGGTTCCCGGTTCCGCCCTCAGGATCGACCTTTGATCGCGCGATGATCGCAAGCGAAGTCGCACAGGCCTTTGCCAGTGGGCCGGCGATCGTGAAGGACTACGTGAAGTCCCGAAAGCACGAATGGTTTGAAGCCTGCTTTATCCCGAGCGCCAGCGATGCGGAGGCGGTGCTCCGGATCACGGAGAGCTTCCTCGCGCTCCAGGCCGAGGAGTTGGAGGGGGGCCTCGTCTACCGAAAATACGTTCCGTTTCGGGCGGTTGGCCTCCATTCCAAGAGCAAGCTCCCCCTCGTGCGGGAGTACCGGGTGTTGGTGGTGGCCGGCCAGGTGGCGCTCGTCAGCCGCTATTGGGGCGAAGGGGCCTATGAAGAAACGCCCCCCGATCTCACGCCCTTTCTGCCGCTGCTCGCCGTCTTTCAAAGCCCCTTTTACGCCCTCGACATCGCCGAAGGGGAGGATGGGCGCTGGTGGGTCGTCGAGATCAATGATGGCGGCGCCGCCGGAATTCCCGACGGCATCGCGTCAAACGCGTCCGTCCGCGAAGCGGGAGACGGCGCGGAGTTGGATGCAAACGCGTTCTATCAAGCCCTTGCCCGAGCTACGTCCTCACGTGGCACTGGGTAGCTCCAGTACCGCCCCTGAGCGTACGAGCGCGGAGGCGGCCTGGAAGCCTCCGCGGGCGCCGCCATCGTCCTTGCACCGCATGCCGACGGACCGATAACGTCAATCGCCATGAACATGCGTCTCGCCTCCGGTCTCACCCTCGCCGCCGCCCTCGCCCTCCCCTTCGTCAGCGGCTGCGCCTCCGATTCCGGGGACACGACGGCAACCCCCCTCACCGGAAACGCTGCCGCCGGCGCCACCGTTTTCTCAGCGAATTGCGCAAGTTGCCACGGGTCGGACGGCAAAGGCACCGGCACCGCTCCCGCACTCACTTCTGCGTCGATTCAGCAGAAGACCGACGCGACCCTGACGGCGACGGTGACCAACGGCGACGGCACGATGCCGGCATTTGGGAAGTCGCTAAGCGCCCAGCAAATCGCCGACGTGGTCGCCCACGTTCGCACGCTCGGAAAGTGATCGAAAGTCGACGAAGCTGAGGCGCTTGTGCACAAATAGCGCGATGCGCCTGCCCCCCTCCGCTGCCGTCCTCGCGTCGCTCGCCACCCTCGCATCCTTCGCCGCGCTCGCGGCGTGCGCGAAACCGCCGGTCCCTCTGTCGGCCGCCGACGCGACGCTCCTTGAGCGCCCCGTCGACGGCTACGGCGACCTGGTATTCCGCGGGACGGTCTCCGCCGGCACCGAGAAATATGCGGTGGAACGGCGGGTGAAAGAGGACGGAGCCAACTACGTCGCCACCGAAGTCTACCTCGCCAGCGCCGAGGCGAAGTGCACGCCAAGCCTTGAAAAAAGCTGCCGAAAAGCGGGCACACCGACCGTCGTCCAGCAGGCGGTCCACGGCCACGATGGGGCGCTCGTCCGCTTTGAAGAGATCCACGATCAAACGGGGATCGCGACCGTCGTCGAAGCCCGTTCCGACGGCACCTACGCGATGACCCGGCGCCACGGCACCGAAACGTCGACCGACACCTTCCGCGCCGGCGACCCCCTCGTGACCGGCCCGACCCTCGCCAGCTACGTGCGCGGCCACCTCCGCCAGATCCGCACCGGCGGCGTCTTCCCGGTGCGCCTCCTCGTCCCCGATTTGGGCCGAACCTACGACTTCTCCATCCACAGCGACAACGGCCCGAGCGGCACGACGACGGTCGCCATCGAACCGACGGGCAGCTTTACCGGCTTCTCAACCCTCCGAATCGACTTCGAAAGTCGCGCCGACAACCCGATCGCGTTTCATGGGCGCCTCCCGCTGAGGAGCGCGACGAACGGCACCGTCGACGGCGATGCGACCTACACCTATTCGGTGCCCCTTTACCGGTAGCGGTCGCCGTCAGTCGTAGCGGACGCAGCCCTCGGCACCGCGCATCGCGGTGACGTATTTGGAGCCGGCGCCCCCCGCCCAAAGCAGGCCGAAGAGGGTGGCGATGGCGAGGACGGCGCCGCCGGTCGTCATCCGGAGCCAGGGCTCGGGGAGCACCGGGAGCAGCAAATAAGCGAACGCCGCGAAGCCGAGCGCCCGCGAAGCGACCGCGAGCAGCAGGCGCCCGTACCAGTAACCGACGCGCAGCACCCCGGCCCGCGCACGCCCGGCGCAGGCGGGGCAGCTCACAAACGCCGCCGCCACCGCCGCAAGCCGCTGGGCCTCCCAACGGGGCGGCAAAGGGAGCATTTGCTCGACGTTCAATGGGGATTCTTCAAGCTCAGGCGGGCGCGAAAACCCGTGAGCGATCACACCACAATCGGCACACCGGAAGGTGAACCGGAACTCGGAGCGGGGGGGCGAGGAGGCTGGCATCGGGGGGCATGGACCGAGATGCCCGGCCCCCCAGGAAGATTCATCGACGCCGGTCGTTCGTGTCCACGCAGCATATCGTTGCGTAGAGCCGTCGCCTCGGGAAGCGGGTCTCAAAAGCCGATCGCGAGATCGAGGAGCGGGAAGAGGTCGTTGCTGCGGACCTTCCGCCGCTCGGGGCCGCGAGGACCTTCGACGATCGCCGTCGCGCGCTGGTCGGAGTTGTAGGCGAAGAGGCCGCCGGTGAGCGCAACGCGGCGGGACAAATTCCAGGTCGCGCCGAGGTTCAGGGCGCCGACGAAGGGGCTCCGTCGCGGGGCCGGCGAAACGCCGAGGTAGTAGCCATCGAAGCCGAAAAAAGCGTGCAGTGTCTCCGAAAGGGCAAGCAGGTAGTGGGCGCCGGCATGGACGCGGAGCCGAGCCGTCGCCGGCGCGAGGAGCAGTTCAAGAGGGGCGTAGGTGTCGAGGGGGGCCGGCGCCTTCCCGGCGAGGAGGAACGCGCTGTCGACGACGATCGTGACGCGATCTCCCGACGACGATGGCCCACCACGGCCGTGGTAGGTCGCAAGAAACCCCGATTGAAGCGTCAGTAGCGGGCCGATTTTTGCGTTTGAGACTTCGTTCGACGGGAACAGGTAACCGGATGTGGCGCGCAGCCCCATCGTCGGGATCGCGGCGGAGAGATCGCCGGAAAACGTCCATGATTTCGTGCGGCGAAGGGCGATCTTCACGCCGCCGTTCGGGCTGAGGAGGAGCCAGCCGGGGGCTGCCGTGTGGAATTCCACGCGCTCCGAGAGGCCGATCCGCGACGGCGCGAGGAGGGCGACTTGCCCATGGCCCCGCGGGGCGGTCTCCGCATCGGGAACAAACGCGGGCGCCCCCTGGGCGTAAGCGTGGGTGGCGACGAACGGCGCCGCGAGCACAAGAAGCTGCAAACCTTTGATAAAATGACTTTTCACGGGAGCACCACCGTTCCGACGACCGGCGCGTGGTCGCTCAGGAAGAGGGGGTCGACGTTCGCCGGGAGCCCCTGGCGGCCGGGCCCCTGGAGGACGTCGCTCGCCGCCGGATCCCAGGTGAGCGAAGGGGCCGCGAAGAGGTAGTCGAGGGTGCGGTTCCAGTAGCCGGGCAGGCCGTCGGCGCCTTTGTGGAGGGGGCCCCGCACCGTGTGGCTGTAGAAGCGGCGCCGCGTTTGTTCGGTGGTGCCGTAGGAGGCAAGCGGGATCGCCGGTCGCAACGTGTCGAAAAAAGGCTGCATTTTCTCGGGCGTGTAGGGCGGCTGCTCGAACTCGGTGCCGAGCGACGCCGCCGCTTCGTCGTCAAAGTGGACGAGCTTCGTCGCCCCTGGGGGCAGCTCGTTGAAGTCGCCACCAACGACGAACGGCTTCGTCTCCCGAGCGAGGACGTCACGGATTTCCGCGAGCTGTTTCTGCTTGGTGCCGTCGCGATCGTAGGCCTCCGTGTGGACGACGTAAAAGGCGATCGGCTGCGCCCCACCGACGTCAATGTCGGCGTGCCCAAGCTGGCGCTTGAGGTAGAATTTCGCCTCGGCTGCCGAGAGGTCGGCCCGCTCGGAAAGCTTGAACATGTCGGCCTTCACAATCGGATATTTGGAGAAAATTGCGTTCCCCATTTCCATCCGACCGAGCCCCTCGCTGGGGATGTAGCGGCTGCTCCAAGTAGAGAAATAGGCGGTGTGCGCGAGCTTCGTGTGGGCGAGGAAGTAGGCGAGCATGTCGGTGTAGGCCGATCTCCGCGAATTGACGTCGAGATCCTCGGTCATGAAGACGTCGGGATCGTAGGCATTCACGAGGGCGGCCAAATTCGCCAAGTTCCCCCGAACTTCCCCTTCGGTCATCTGCACGCGGTCACCGAAGTAGTCGAACCAAAAATCGATGCGCGCACCGCCGAATTTCACGTTGTAGGCCATCACCTTGAGCCGTTTTGGGGCGGCGATGGGCGGCTGTTGGTCGCTCGCTTTCGGCGGCGCGTGGAAGACCGGAACCACCGTGTAGGCGGCATCGAAGGGCTCCGCGATCGGCTCGCAGGCAGCGGCGCCGAGCAGCAGGGCAAAGAGAGGGCGGAGACGCATGGGCGAAACAGGCTATCGCGTTCGTAGAGATCTCGTGGTGCCCGTTCCCCCCCGCTTCCAAGCGCTTCGAATTCCCTTGCGAAATGGGCGTATCGCCCCAGATTTCGCCGTTGGAATCGGAGAAATCGTCGTGATTCAGGGGCCTTCTGGTTCGGGAAAGTCGACGATGCTCCGCCAGCTTGCCGGCCTCGATCCGCTGCTCCCGCCTAGCAACGGCGTCGCGAGAGACGGCGGGCCCGTTTCAACAGGGGCCGGCGCCGAGATCCGCCTCGGAAGCTGGAGTTCTGCGCGCCGTTTCCTCACCGCCTTTGGCGGTTCCGGGCGGACGCGCAGCTGCACCCCCGAGGAATTGCTCGCGATGTCGCCAGCGACCTACCGGCGGCGCGTCGGTTTCGTCGCCCAGGAGCCGGTCCTCTTCCCGGGGACCGTCGCCGACAACCTCGCCGCCGGGCCCCGGTACCGGGGAGAAGTGCTGGGCCGTGGAGAAAGCGAAGCGCTGCTCGGGAAGGTCGGCCTCCCGGCGTCGATGCTCCTGCAGGATGCAACCACCTGTTCTGGCGGCGAGAAGCAGCGGGTCGCCCTCGCGCGGGCGCTCGCCAATCGGCCGGAGGTGCTGCTCCTCGACGAGCCGACGTCGGCCCTCGACGCGATGAGCGCCGAGGCGATCGAGCGCCTGATCGCAACCCTTTCCCAAGAAATTCCGATTGTTCTGGTGAGCCATGCGCCGGGCGTCGTCGCACGGCTTTCGGCGTCTCCCGGCCCCGGCGAAAGGGCGCCACGCTGCATCGAGGTGAGGCTTTGACCGGGCCCGTGACCGGCGCGCCGATCATTCCTCTGAGTGGGCTCGCAGCGAGCGTCGTGTTCCTCGCGATGGGGGCGCTCGTCGCCCGTCGCTACCGGCTCCCGCTCGTGCGTGAGCTCGCCATCGGCGGGGCGCGGGCCGCCCTCCAGCTCTTTGCCGTCGGCTACGCGCTCACCGCGCTTTTTGCCCACGAGCAGAGCCGTGCCGCCCTCCCGCTGATGGGTCTCGTGCTGATCGCCATGCTCCTCGCGGCGACGTTCACCGCCGCCAAGCGGGTCCGCCACGCGCCGACCGCCTCGGGATCATTGGCCGCGGCTGCCGCGCTCGCCGTCGGAGCCGGCTCGGTCGCGTCTCTTGCGCCGATCTTCGTCGCGATCCTTCCGGGGACGGTCCGCGAAAACCTCGAGCCGCGGATCGTCGTGCCGCTCGCAGGCATGATGGTGGCCAACGCGATGAACGTCGTCGCCCAGATTTTTGAAAGGTATTTCGCGGCGATGGCGAACGACCGTGCCCGCATCGAAGCGGCCCTCTCCCTCGGCGCCACCCCCGCCCAGGCGACCATGCATGTTGCACGCGATGCGCTGCATGCCGCCCTCCTGCCGACGCTCAACGGCCTGGCGACCGTCGGCCTCGTGGCGCTCCCGGGGATGATGACCGGCCAGATCCTGAGCGGCGCCGCCCCCTCGGAGGCGATCCGCTACCAGCTCGTGGTGATGTACGCACTCGTCGCGGTTGCCGCCGTCGCCGGCGGGGTCGCGCTGACCCAGGCCCAGCGCCTTGCCTTCGATGACCGCGATCGCTTGCGACGATTTCCGGAGAAAACCAGGTAAAAGGGGGCATGAACGCCCTCCGCCCTTCCCTCTTGCTTGCGCCGCTTTTCGTGGCGCTCGTCGTCGGCGCCTGCAGCAACGGCAGTGACGATTCGACCCCCACCGGGACCGACGCCGGCACCCAGGACGCACGCGCCACCGACGCGAATAGCGCGAGCGACGCAAACGTTCCTGATTCCTCGGGAATTACCGACGGGGGTGCGAAGGACACCGGTACCGCGACCGACAGCGGCCCCTCAGAAAGCGATGCCGGCCCCGTCCTCCCCCGCCGCAAAGGGCAATGCCTGACCGACGCCCAGTGCGCCGCCGTCGGCGCGGGGGCAACCTGCGCAGCGACCGCGCCCGGCGGTTTGTGCAACGGTTGCGCCGGCTCTTGCAGCCTCCCCGGCGCCGATCAGTGCAATTTCGGGGCGTGCAACGCCTCCTGCGCCGTCGACGGCGACTGCCCGACCGGCCTCCGCTGCAACGGCAACGGCACCTGCGTGCTCAAGAGCTGCAGCACCGACGCCACCTGCGGCCCCCTCCACAAGTGCGACGGCGGCTTCTGCCGGCGAATTCCCTGCGGCGCCGGCGTCACCTGCCCGACCGGGACGACCTGCAAGGCGACGAGCGCCGGGCAGCTCTGCATCGAGGACAACCTCACCTTCCCGTGAGTGGGGCTGGAAACGCCCGTGAAAAAGGCCGCCGCGACCCCTTCGGTCACGACGGCCTTCTCTCTTGTTCCAGCGCAGGGACTCGAACCCCGATAAGAGGAATCAAAATCCTCTGTCCTAGCCATTAGACGACGCCGGAAAGCGCGACGGCGTCTATCGCGAAAAGCCGAGCGGTGCAAGCGCTTCGGAAGCTTCCTCCAAGCGCCCCGAGACCTGCCTCGCTCGCGACCGGCGTCCACAGCGATGGACGGGCCGGGCACAAATGTAAGGCCGATGACAGCGAGTCATGGCCGATGGAAGCATGAGCATTTCCAGCGAAAAACCCACTTTTCGCGCGCGACCGAGGCCCGTTCGGGTAGGCTCCCGGGCCCCGGTCGAAGTGGGCCGGCGATCCCCAACCGCAGGAGCCACGCATGCGCACCAAAGCTGCCGTTTGTTACGAAGCCGGGAAACCCCTCGTCATCGAGGATGTTGAGCTCGACGGGCCCAAGTTCGGCGAAGTCCTTGTTGAAATCAAGGCGACCGGCGTCTGCCACACCGACGAGTTCACCCGCTCGGGCGGCGATCCCGAGGGGCTCTTCCCGGTCATCTTCGGCCACGAGGGGGCCGGCATCGTCGTCGACGTCGGACCGGGGGTGACGACCCTGAAGAAGGGGGATCACGTCATTCCGCTTTACACGCCGGAATGTCGCGGCTGCAAATCCTGCTTGAGCCGCAAAACCAATCTCTGTACCGCCATCCGCGCGACGCAGGGCAAAGGCGTCATGCCCGACGGTGAAAGCCGCTTCTCGATCGGGAAGACGAAGATTCACCACTACATGGGCTGCTCGACGTTCTCCAATCATACGGTGCTCCCCGAGATCGCGCTTGCGAAGGTCCGCGAAGACGCCCCCTTCGACAAGATTTGCTACATCGGCTGCGGCGTGACGACCGGCATCGGTGCCGTCCTCTACACGGCGAAGGTCACCCCCGGCTCGACGGTCGTCGTTTTCGGCCTCGGCGGCATCGGCCTCAACGTCATTCAGGGGGCCCGGATGGCGGGAGCCGACATGATCGTCGGCGTCGACATCAACCCGGCCCGCGAGGCGCTCGGCAAGAAATTCGGAATGACCCACTTCGTCAACCCGAAGGAATTGGGCAATGACGTCGTCGCCCACATCGTCGAACTGACCAAAGGCGGCGCCGATTACAGCTTTGAGTGCGTCGGCAATGTCAATTTGATGCGCCAAGCATTGGAGTGCTGCCACCGCGGGTGGGGCGAAAGCATCATCATTGGTGTCGCCGGTGCCGGCTGGAGTTGTCCCGGTCGCGTTTACAGGTCAGGCTGCGGCGGCAAAGTGCGCGCGTTCGTATTCTTCCGGCGTCATGTAGCCGAGCGTCGAGTGCAGGCGCTCGCGATTGTAGAACACGTGGA